>SXPK01000010.1 GCA_005776365.1 Planctomycetia bacterium | reverse complement strand
CATCGGTGGCGATCAGCGTGCGCACCGCGCCGCGCTTGAACGACGCGAGCGTTCGCGTGCGTTGAGCCTGAGCGAGATCGCCGGAGATCGGCAGTGCCGCGAAGCCATCGGCCGCCAGCTTGTCGGCGAGCGTCGCGGTGTCTTCGCGCGTGCGCACGAACACGAGCGTGCGGTCGTCACCGGCGACGAGCAGCAGATTGACGAGCGCCGCGTAATGGCCGCGCGCGGGAATGCGCACAGCGATGTGCTCGATGTCAGCGTGCGCCGTGCCAGGCTTCTGGCCGGCGACGAGGATAGGACGGTCTTGAAAGCGATCTGCGAGGTCGACGACCGCAGCCGCAAACGTCGCCGACACGAGGTGCGTGCGGCGTTTCGCGGGGAGGTGCGAGAGGATTGCGTCGAGCTCGTCCTTGAAGCCAAGGTCGAGCATCTGGTCGGCTTCGTCGAGCACGAGTTGCCGCACCGTCGACAGGTCGAGCGCGCCGTTCTTGATGTGGTCCAACAGTCGGCCCGGCGTGCCGACCAGCACTTCAGGGCGCTTGGCGAGGCGCATGCGCTCGCGACCGATGTTCGTGCCACCGGTGACGACTTCGCAGATGCAGCCGCGAAGGTCTGCAAACAGCCACGACAACTCGTCGCGCACCTGCGACGCGAGTTCGCGAGTTGGAGCAATGATCAGCGTCGTCGGGCCGCGGCGCTTGTCGTCGTGCAGATCGCGTGCGAGCGCGAAGCCGATTGCGACGGTCTTGCCCGAACCGGTCTGCGAGCTGATGCGCAGGTCGCGGACGCCGTCGTCCGCAGCCAGCAACGCGGACTGGACCGTCGTCAACTTCTCGAAGCCCTTCCGCGCAAGGGCCGCGTGCAGCGTGTCGGGCACGGCGGCAAAAGGGTGGACGACAGACGCCGTCAGTTCGGGATTCTCGGCCAATGGCGCCGAGTCGGGCTCGATGGACATACCACAAGGTCGTGCATATGGCACAGCCTGTCAACTCGGGGGTTGCGGCGGTGTCGTTCGGAGCTGCGCGGATGGCTTGCTGTCTGCCGTTCGCCGCGTAGCAAGAATCGGTCAGCGCGTGAGCCGGTTGCCGGTCACTCGCACGGTCTTCATGCGGACGAATCCGAGCGAAAGGTGCGTGAGCAGCCAGTCGTGAAACGACGCGCCAACAGAAACACGGAAGTCGGAGACGCCAACGCTGCCGTTGCAGTGGTTGCGCAGCATCGCGCCGACATCAGGCTGGTCCTTGCCCGCGACACCGTGGACCCACAACACCGACTTGCCGGTCAGCTCGAACGGCTCTGCTTTCAGTTCGGAGTTGGGGCGCGCGCTGACGGGGAATGGCACGTCAGAAAGGTCGTAGGTCAGCGCTCCACACGAGGCGAGCAGCAACAGCAACGCAGACGAGAACAGCGACCGCAGCATCGACTTCATGGCGACGAGCATAACCGCGCCACAGAGAACGAAGCTGCTCCGCAACGTCGCGCCGTCCATCGTGGCTCGACTGCGAACTCCACGTCTGCGTGATGCGAGCACTGCCTCTGCGCTAGAGTGCGCCGCCTTGACTGCGCCTGTGCAATCTGCGCGCCTGCATGCGCTCGATCAGTTTCGCGGCTTCACGGTCGCAAGCATGTTCGCGGTCAACTTCCTCGCCAGTCTTGCGGCCGTGCATCCGCTGCTGCGACATCACAAGACATGGTGCAGCGTCGCCGACCTGGTGATGCCGATGTTCTTGTTCGCGGTCGGCTTCTCGTTGCGATTGTCCTTCGGTCGCCACGTGGAGCGGCACGGCCTTGCTTTGGCGCGAAGGATGGCGGTGAAGCGCGCGTTTGCGCTCGTGTTGGTCGGATTGGTCGTGCACGGCATCGACGGCGAGTTCGCGACCTACGAGTCGCTCCGCCAGTTTGGCGTGGAAGGGTTCTTCACCAGCTTCTGGCGCAGGTCGCCGTTCCAGGCGCTCGTGCACATCGGCGTCACGACGCTGTGGATCCTGCCGGTGATTCATCGCGGCGCGGGCGCTCAGGTCGCGTGGGCGATCGCGGCGCTGGTTGCGCACGCGCTCGCGCTCGGCATCGGCTGGCACGAGTGGCTTCTTGCCAACGCGGTGATCGACGGCGGCGCGCTCGGGTTCTTGACCTGGACGACGCCGGCGATCGCAGGCTCGCTGGCGTGCATGCGCTCGCAAGCAGACGGCAGCGAGCGCGGACGCAGGCCGCTGCTGCTAGCCGGGGTGGTGGCGATGCTCACGGGTTACGCGCTGTCGTGCTGCACCAACGGCGTCGTCGTCGCAGCGCCGCCGTTCGTGCCGCCTTGGCACGCGCGCGACATGTGGACCATGAGCCAACAGGCTGCGAGTGCGTCCTATGTGGTGTTCGGGGCAGGCTTCTCGCTGTGCTTGTTTGCTCTATTCGTGCACTGGGTCGACGTGCGCGGGCGGCAGTGGGGCGTCTGCCGCACGCTCGGCACCAATGCGCTCGCCGCATACGTGCTGCATGGGCTGGTCGAAGACTTTGTGAAGCCCTATGCGCCCGACGATTCGCCGCTGTGGTGGGCGCTCTTGATGTTCGTGATCTTCTTCACGATCACGTGGGCCCTCGTTCGCGGCCTCGAGAAGAGCGGGACCTACATCCGGCTTTGATGCGGCGGCGGCGGGCCGCGGCCGTGCCGCGCCCGCACGCGAGCAAGTCGTTTTGATCAGCTGTGGACGAACGCGGCCTTCGACTTTGGTCCGTTCTGGATGAAGTTCTGCGTGCCGATCTTCATGTCGGCGGTGCCGCACACTTCACCAAAGCACTTGGCCTCGAAGGCGATGCCTTCGGTGAGCGGCAGTTTGCAGCCTTGCAGGATCGCCTTCTGGATGATCGCGTCCACGGCCTTCGACAGGTGGCCGATCTCGAGCGTGGGAAGGGCCGTCGGCACGTTTTGCATCGCCTTCTCGTCCATCCGACAACGAGCGACCTTGCCCGTGGCGAGGTCGTTCGCGAGTTGAACGCCGCGGCCGACGATGTCGTTCTCGACTTCTTCGCGGACCAGGCCGAATGCGAGCGCCTTCTCGCCGCTGATCGGCTTGCACGAGCGGATCATCTCCGCGGCGCGTTCCACCCCGACGAGGCGCGGCAATCGTTGCGTGCCGCCTGCCCCGGGGATGATGCCGAGGTTCGCTTCTGGTTGGCCAGCGAGGACGCGGAGGCCCTTCTGCGCGATGCGCGTTTCGCATGCCATCGCGAGTTCGATGCCGCCACCGAACGCGAGTCCGTTCAGCGCCGCGACGGTCGGCTTCTTGATCGCGCTGACGACGTTGACGCAACGCTGGCTGGCCTTCGATGTCGCCTCGCCTTCCGCGACGGTCTTGATCTTGGCGAGGAAGTGCACGTCGGCGCCGCTGACGAACGCCTTCTTGCCGAAGCCGGTGAGGACGATCCCCTTCACCTTCGAATCCCGGTCGCACTCCTCGAACCGCGCCGCGATCTCTTCGAACACGCCCTGGTCGAGCGCATTGAGCACCTTGGGCCGGCGAATCGTCAGCACGGCGATGCCGCCTTCGTCGCGGCGCAGCACGTTGTCGATGCGGAACGGCTTGTTCTCGACGCCATGCGACTCGATGCACTTCGGCACCGGGAAATGCGGATGTCGTGCGGCGTAGGCGCGGACGAGTTCGAGCGCTCGCTTGGTGCCGACCTCGTTCATCATCGTGAACGCGGGCTTCATCACGAGGGCGATCTCGATGCCCATGTTGAAGTCGCTGACTGTCACGAGGCCCGCGTCGACGATCTCGCCGCAGAGTCCAAAGTAGGCGCCCATCAAGTCGTCGCGGATGCGAGCCTTCTGCGCGTCGGTGACCTCGACCTTCTCGTCACGACCGGCGACTTCCCAGTTGGCCTTCTGCGCGACCTTGTCCTTGAGTGACTGCGGCGTGCGGAACCAGCGGTTGATCTTGGTGGTGTATTGATCGAGGCCGACCGCAGTGATCGGGTTGCCGCCGGCGAGGTTCATCGCCGTGAACGACCCGACGCCCATCTTGAAGGTCTCCTTGCAGACGACGTCGATCTGCTTGGTTGTGCCCGCGCCCTCTTCTGCGAGCAGCGCGCACGCAAAGAAGAGGCCCTCGAAGATCGGGTCGAGCGCGTAGCCGTAGCGCGACCTGACCGGGATCGGGACCTTGCCGATGGCTTCGTAGAAGGACATCAACCACGAGGCTGTCGCCGTTGTCGTGTCGATGCCGCTGACGACCTCGACCATCAGGTTGCGCTCGGCTGGGAAGAAGTAGTGCACGACGCCCGTGCGCCCCTTGGTGGCGCAGTTGGCGAAGATCACTTCAGGCTCCAGGTGGCTCGAGTTGCTGACGAGGATCGCGTCCTTCGACACGAGGCTCTCGATCTGCGCGAAGATCCTGGCTTTCAGTTCCTTGTTCTCGGTCGCCGCCTCGACGACGAGGTCAGCGCCTTTCAGGTCGTCGTAGTTCGACGTGAACGCGACTAAGGCGAGCATCTGGTCGGCCTGCTCCTTCGTGAACGCCGCCGCCTCGACCCCCTTCTGGACCTTCTTCGTGAGCTTGGCCTTGCCGTTGTCGAGCGCAGCTTGCGCGACGTCGACGACGATGGTCTTCACGCCGAAGGGAGACAGGACCTTGGTGAAGAACAGCGCGATGTCTGGGCCGATCTGGCCAGAGCCGATGACGGCGACCTTGGAGATCGACTTGCCGAGGTGGTTGAAGCTCATGAAGTGGGCGCTCGCGTTCGTGGGGGACGAGTTGCGCGGCCTGATGGCCCGCGAATCGAGGCGAAGAAGGTAGCCAGGGCGACGTGGAGGAGGAAGCACGGTGAGGGGCGTAGATTGGTTTCGCGAGCCTTCAGCGGCTGCGGCCAACCCCAAAGTCCGAGGCCCGCGTCGTGCGTTCTCCGTGGGGTCTTAGGATTCCGCTGCGAACACGCTCCTTGTCTTTGGCCTTCGTGGCTCGGCCTCGTGGGCCGAGGTGTCGTGAAACTACTTCTAGGCTGTCGCCAAGCCCCTCATCGCTCAGCCAGACCACCCGTACGATCATGGTCGCTGAGTCCCTTGACCTCACCAGCGACAATGTGCACCAGCGGATACTGGTTCGGCATGGACGGTGCGCTGATGTTCCCCTGGCCCAGCGTCACATCCCAAATCGCGTCGCCGTCCCAACTGTAGTCGACTACGTACCACCACCATCCGTCGACGACCTGCAGGTTCATTTGGGAAGTGGCCACGCCGATGACGGGACCGTTCGACAATGTGCCGATCGTCACTTGTTGCAGCGGCGGGAATGGAGTTGGGAGCTGCTGCCCAAGGGACCAACCGGCGAGCCTCGCTGCACGGACGCGATAGCGCCCTCCGGGTTGTCCGGTGAAGCTCCACGTATGCGGTTGGGTGCTGCCAACCTGAAGCGGTGCCACGAAGGTCAGCGGCAGGTGCGATATCGACGTCGGCGGTATCGGAACGGGGATCTCGTAGTTGAGAAGATCCCTCTCGAAGTGCCGCTCCTCATTGGCAAGCGTGTAGTTGCCCTGGAACACGAGGTTCATCAGGTCGGTGAGGCTCGGGGCACTTGGCTCGGGCAGGTTGTGGCCCCAGCGATAGTACAACTCGAGTTGTGTACTCACGCCCAGTGCCCGCAGGTTGTGCATGTAGTCGATGACCTGAGTGCATGACGCGGCATGATCGTGGGTGCCATTGCGCAGGATCACGCACGTTCCTTGCGCCGCGAGCCGCGTGCGCATCGGTGTCGAGTCAATCGCTGAGTTGGCGTCGATCGAGGCGAAGTCCGACGTGCCACAGAGCGACCACGCTGACAGTTCGCGTCCGGTCCTTCCCGTTCCAGGTTCGGCCCACCCTGTGCGCCAGGCTTCGGCAAAGCCGGTCGAGAATCCGAGTGATTCCATGCCGAGAGAGAAAGTCGGATTTGCAGTCGCGATGTTGGAACCGATTCGCAACTGGGGCGCCGTCGCCACTGCGAAGCGAACGGTGTAGGGATGGCCGTTCTCGTTGCACGCAAGGCGCAGCGCAGACAGGCCGCCGCGCGACCTGCCGATTGCGACGACCCGACTCGGGTCGCCGCGCAGCAGGCTCGCGGCATCCGCGATCGTTCTTGCGGCACCGGCGGCGAAGGATGGCTGGAACGAGAACGCGGCCCCCGCACCCCCGCCGTTCCACAACACGCCGATGGCCCGACGAATGCCAGCAGGATTGCGGAGCAGCGCCCCCATGGTGCGCAGGAATGGCAGGCCCGAAACCCGGAAGGTGTTGTCGTTGATGTCGTAGAAGGCGTTCCACAGGATCGGAAACGCATTGGCTGCTGCGGCGTCAGTCCATCCGGGCGGCAGGAGATACGTAGCGAGGCTGTCGTTGCTGCCAGCAGCAGTTGAAGGTCCGACATCGATCAAATGGCCGTGCAAGACCTGGAACACCGGCAAGGCTCGCTCCAGGCCCACTCCCGCCGCAGCGCCAGGCTGCAATGCAAAGGGGTGATTGCGATGCGCCACGGGCCAGCCGGTCGCCTCGCGTGCCGAGTCGCTGAACCGGATCGCCGCAAGTCGGCTCACGCCGCTCGTCGACCAGTTCTCGCCGATGTAGCACTCGAGGCTCGGGACGACGTCGTGGTCGTGCACACCCGTGCCGTCCGAAAACAGGGCGTAGCTATTGCTCGCATACTCGTAGCGACCGACGGCGGGATCGAGGCTGCCCCAGTAGCCTGGCTGTGACGGCGTGCGGTTTGGACTCAGGTAACCGGGTGCCGGGTTCAAGCTCCCATCGGTGGCGAGTTCGATGGGCCGCGTCAGTGCATCACGAGCACCGAGCTGCTGACCGCCCTTCTTCCAGCCGTTCGCTACGGCGTTCCAGTGCGTGACGATATCAGGATCGTGCCGCAACAGTTTGCAGACCACGACGACCTTGCCAGCGATCGCGTTCGCCAACGTCACAGCACCGGAGGTGGCGACCACAGTTGGCACAAAGACCGGCGCGCGCCCATCCGCTGTCGAGATCATCACCCAGACGGTGGCACCTCGGTTGGCAACCCAATTGAGGATCGATGGGTCCACTTGCAGGGTGATTGCGCTCGTCCCCTTGTGCAGGAACTGGCTCAATGGCACGTAGTTCCCAGGCACGAACATCGCCGTCACATCACTGGCAGGTGCTTGCGCCGATAGAGCCCCTCCCAAGCAAGTCCAATTCAACGTCAGCAATGGAACGAGACAGTTCGCAAAGAAGTGACGCATGTCGTCATTCTCAATGCGCCGCGATGTGGCCGTCAATGCCAGGAGGCGTGCGGCGGGCCTGCCGACCGCAACGCGCGGCAGGACAGCCGACGGACCAGATGGGCAAGCAAGGTCGTTGCCCAGGGGCCTCGGTCGTGGCAGCAGCCGCCGCCTCGGCGGCGATCGCGTAGTTGAAGTCGTTGCAGTCCCCTAACTTCACGCAGTTGGTTCCCGGTGCGCGATGCTTGTTTGCGATCAAGCTGTTGGTGCAGGGGCGACAGGCCCGGCGGCCCATCGAGGACCGCGAAAAATCCTGACGCAGTCGCCGCCCGCGGGCGCGGCGCCGTGGCAGAGGCTCTCAGAGCGATCCGATCCAGTTCCTGCGCGGCGAAGCCATCCGCGCTCCTTCTTGCCATCGTTGAGTCGCTGCTAGCATCTGCACCTCCCGCCATGCGTCTCCGATCTCGCACGTCATCCGTCCCCGCCGCGCTGTCCCTGCTGCTTGCTGTGGCGCTGTCCTGCGCGCCAGCGAAGGCGCAGCAGCCCGCCAGCAGCATCTCGTGGTCCAACGCCGTCGATTCTCATCTCACGGCCGCGCGCGATCGCGTTCTCGCGCAGTGCAAGGACAAGGGCATCGAGTTGCCGAAGGACTTCGTCGCATGGGTCGACTCGGATTCGATCGTGCGCACGACGGTCTACGGCTGCCGCAAGGATCCGCTGCCCGTCTTGTTGCTGCTTCGATCGCTGGAGATCGACCTCGGCGAACAGCTCGTGCGAAGGGACTACCCGCAACTCGCGCTCGCGTTTGCGATCCAAGACGCCGGCGCGGCGCGCAAGACGAAGGGCACCGGCTGGAACGACGCCGACGGAGCCGAGGCATTGGCCGCATTGCCTGACGTTCGTCCGCGCGCGCGTCTCGAGCTCGTGATCCCCGGTGACCCGCGCGGTCGCGTCGATTGCAAAGACGCCACGCGCCAGCTTGATGTGCACGATCACGTCGTGAACTTCTTGGAAGATCACGCTCCGATCGAGGTGGACGAGAAGTCCAAGGAACTGCCGCCGCTCGAATACGACGAGAAGGGCGTCGCCAAGCCGCGCGGAAAAGCGGTCACCGTCACCAAGACCAAGAAGCGCGGCCTCGTCGGCGCCGACGTCATCGCATCGCGCGAACTGCAGGCGGAGTTCAACGCCTACATGAAGGCGCACGGCCACCAAGAGATCGCGATCGACTGCGGCGACCGAATCGTGCATTGGGCTTCGACCGAAGCTGTCGGCGACAAGGCGCAGCGCGAGCGCATCGCTGCCGCGCACGAGCTCTTCCACGAGGCCTACCGCAAGACGGGCCGCATGCCATTCGAGCGCGACGCAGCGCCGACGGCCGCCGAGTCGATGGCGTGGCTAGTGCGCAACGACCGACACCGATTTGACGAGGCGACGATGAAGGCGCGCAACTGGCCGCGCTTCCCGCTCAACGCGCCATGGCCCGTGCTGACGATGTTGGCCGCAGATGACCAACCCCTGCGCGAGCGAGAGGACATCTGGATCAAGTTTCGAGACGCGGGCGAGTTCCGCACCTATGGCGAGTACATCGGCGGCATCGCGCAGCAGTTCGACATGCAGTCCGCGCGCCGCGTCGCGCCGATCGCGTTCAGCTACGGCTCGATCCAGATGATGTGGAAGGACGGCGGCGTGTGCGGAACCATGGGCAACATTGGCGCGCGCACCAATCGCATCGTCGGCATGCCGTCGTCGACGGCGGGACAGCCAGGTCACTGCGCCGTGGTGCGAATGAACTTCGACGAAAAGACGGGACTCTACGCCTGCGTCGGCGAGCAATACGCGACTGGCGGTGATGAAGTGACCACGGTGCACGCAAGTTTCTGCTGCGACGATCGCGGCGGACGCAGGCCGATGGTGTTCCACCAATCGGTCGCGATGGGAGTCAATCACGACGCTTCATCGTTCGTCCGTGGCCTCGCATTGTTGCGCGCCTACGAAGCGATGGACGAAGGCCAGCGGCGCGACCACTGCATCGACATCGTCGCCCGTGGGTTGAAGGACAACCCGTTTGTGATCGCGCTCGTCGAAGCGGCGCTGCAGAACGCGGGCGACCGAGCCACGGCGATCGCCGTTCAGGATGCGTTTGTCGCAGCGACCAAGCAGTTCGTCGAGGACAAGTCGTTCGCGCTCTATCTGTCGACCGTGCGCGATCTCGCGCACGCGCGCGTCGAGCAGATGCCGATGCCGACGGAGAAGAGCGAATGCGCTGTGCTGCTTTCCGAACTGGAACGGCAGGGCTGCGAACGAGCGTTGCTGCTGGCCAAGTGCTGGCGCGCTGCCGACGGCGAAGACGGATTCTTGACGCGCACGATGGTGGCGGCGCGCGACTACGCGGCGAGCGAGGCGCGCACCAAGAACCGGCGCAGCAACCAGCAGTTCGCACGGCGTGTGCAGGACTGGGCCAAGACGATCGAAGGCAAGGAACGAAAGCGCATCTGGGCCGAGTCGATGCTGGAAGCTTTCACGGGCCGCGACACCATCACGCGCAGGGGCAAGAAGGTGGCCGACGCTGCGGTCGAAGCGCTGTGCAAGTTGGCGGGCAAGCCTTTGCCGACGCTGTGATCGAACCACTGCACGTCGCCGCGGCGGCCTACGGGTGCGCGGAGTTGGTCTTGGCGTGGCAGTGCCATTCTCGGCGTGGCGGCGCAGCGACTTCGCACGACCAGGGCTCGTTGCGAATGCTCTGGTTCGCAATCACTGCGTCGATCGCGGTCGGCATCGGGTTCGCGTTTGCTTCGAGTGTTGGTCGCTTCGAGTTGTCACCCGGAGCCCGCGTTGTGGCGTGGACCGCGTTCAGTCTTTCGCTCGCGCTGCGCGCCTGGTCCGTGGGCGCTCTCGGCCGGTTCTTCACCGTCGACGTGGCGATCCGCGGCGACCATCACCTGGTGGCACGAGGCCCCTACCAATGGTTGCGGCATCCGAGTTACGTCGGAGTGATCGGGAGCGTCGCGAGCCTGTTCTTGCTGCTCGGCAACTCTCTGTCGCTCGTCGTTGCGACGGCAGGAACCAGCGCCGCTCTCGTGCACCGCATCCGCGTCGAGGAACGAGCGCTCGCTGCTGCCTTCGGCGATGCATGGGCCGCGCACTGCGCAAGAACGTGGCGACTCGTGCCCTTCTTGTGGTGATGCGTCAGCCGACGATGCGCCAACCGACCGTCTCGCCCGCTCGCATCGGCACGAGCGTGTGCGCGCCGAATGGCAACTCGGCGGGCACCGGGGTAGTGGCCTTCTCGATCGTGATGCGATCCTTGTTGACCGGCAGTCCGTAGAACTTGGGGCCGCGCAGGCTCGCAAACGATTCGAGCTTGTCGAGCGCGCCGGCGTTGTCGAATGCCTCGGCATACAGCTCGATGCCAGCGTGCGATGTATAGATGCCGGCGCAACCACACGTCGTCTCCTTGGTGTGCCGCGCGTGCGGCGCGCTGTCGGTGCCCAAGAAGAACTGCGAGTCTCCGCCAGTAGCGGCGGCGACGAGCGCCTTGCGATGCTCTTCGCGCTTCAGCACAGGCAGGCAATACGCGTGCGGGCGAATGCCGCCCTGGAAGATCGCGTTGCGGTTCCACAGCAGGTGATGCGCGGTGATCGTCGCCGCCATGCGCGGACCGGCGGCCTTCACAAAATCGACTGCGTCCTTGGTCGTCACGTGCTCGAGCACGATGCGCAGTCCCGGGAAGTCGCGCTGCAACGGGGTTAGGTTGCGTTCGAGGAAGACGCGCTCGCGGTCGAACACGTCGACGTCGGCATCGGTGACTTCGCCGTGCAACAGCAGCGGAATGTCGTGCTGCTCCATCGCAGAAAGCGCCGCGCGGGCCTTCTTCCAGTCGGTGACGCCGCTGTCCGAGTTGGTGGTGGCGCCAGCTGGATAGTACTTCACGGCATGAACGAAACCGCACTTCTTGGCGGCGGCGATCTCTGCTGCCGGCGTGTTGTCGGTCAGGTAGAGCGTCATCAATGGCTCGAATCTCGAACCATCGGGCCGCGCCCCGAGGATGCGTTCGCGATAGGCCGCCGCCGCCGCGACGGTGGTGATCGGCGGCTTCAGGTTGGGCATCACGATCGCGCGGCCAAATCGTTCTGCAGTGTGTTGCAACACCGCGGCAAGCGCCTCACCGTCGCGAAGGTGAAGATGCCAGTCATCGGGTCGGATCAGCGTGATGCGCATCGGGGAGGGCGAGGAGGATAGCCAGCCTCAGCAGCAGGTGACCAGGAGATGTGCGCAGCGCCGCAGTTTTGCGCAAGGCAGACGCGCTCACCCCCAACGCACGCTGCGCATCGACAGCGAGCCGAAGTCAAAGCCCTGGACCGGGAATGCGACCGCGTCACGTTCGTCCGTCGCGCCGTAGGCGTGGAGCACAGGCCACCAGTGGTCGGGAGTCGGGTGCGCGAGCATGCCGTCTTGCGACGGCCACAGGGCGAGCAGCGCATCATCGTCGCGCGCGCGCAACGCGGACTCGACTGCGCGGTCGAAGCGGATCGCCCAATCCGGCGTCTGTGTGTTGCCGCTTTGCATGCGCGAGAATGCATCACGCAGGTTGTGCGTCACGTTGCCGCTGCCGACGAGCAGCACGCCGCGTTCACGCAGCGGCCGCAGCGCTGCACCGATGTCGAGATGTGCGCGAGCAGTCGAAGAAACGTCGAGCGACACTTGCAGGACGGCAACGTCAGCGGCGGGGAACATCGGCATCAAGGCGGTCCATGCGCCGTGGTCGAGGCCCCAGTCGCTGTGTGCGTGCGCACCAAACTGGCGCAGCGCGGCAACGATCTCGGTGGCAAGCAACGGATCGCCGGGTGGCTCATAGCGGATCGAGTAGAGCGCGTCGTCGAAGCCGCCAAAGTCGTGGATCGTGCGCTGCCGCGCGTTGTCGGTGACGAGCGTGCCTTTGGTGTTCCAATGCGCCGAGACGCAGACGATCGCGCGCGGCTTCGGCAACGAAGTCCCCAACTGCTGCAGGGCGCGCCGCCACGGATTGTCGCCGATCGCGTGTTGCGGCGAGCCGTGGCCGACGAACAACACCGGCATGCGTTCCTGCATGGCATCAGGATAGTCGCGTGGCAGCGCGCGGCGACTCCGCATTCGTGCGCTGGCGAACGCGCCGCGCGGCGACGATGCTGCGCACATGCTTCGCCTGATCGTCGCGGTGACCACGATGTGCTCGTTGCCTGCGTTCGTGCGCGGCCAGGGCTCGTGCGGCCTGCAAGTGGATGGCGCGCTTTCTGGCGTGCTCGTCGTTGGCGACGCGACGTGGCGCGGCGAAGGTCGCAGCGTGCGTGCGGAGTTGCCGGCTGGCCGTTGGCGTCTGCGGTTCTTCGCAGAAAAGGAGTCGCGGCCTGCACCGATCGAAGTCGACGCGCCAATGGACGGCTTCGTGCATGTCGTTGCTGGCAGATCGCCGCACGCGGAAATGGGCGCCGTCGAACAGTCGCCGCGACGGCGTGCGAGCCGCGAACTGCTAGCCGAATGCGCGAACACAACGATGAAGTTCGCCACCGCATCGCATGCCGATGTCCGCCTCTCGGCGCGAGTGCGACTCGCCGACGCGAGTTCCACGGCTGGCCTCGCCTGTCGCCATGTCGATGCTGACAACCACTATCGCCTCGTGCTGAACGGTCCGTCGCGTGAGTTGCAGTTGGGGCGCGCAATGGGGGGTTCGTTCCGGTTGATGCAGCGGCTCGCAGTGGCGGCCGCAACCGCTGCGCACGAACTGGAACTGGAAGTCGAAGGGTTTCGACTCGTTGCCTCGATCGATGGCGAAGTCGTGTTTCGCGCGTTCGACGGCGGCCTCGATACAGGCGCATGCGCGACCTTCGTCGCGGACGGCGCGTCCGCGACGCTAGAGCGCGTTGTCGCCGATGCGCCTGCTGCGCCCGCCGCGTCTCTCGCAGTCATGCAGCAAGTCGGTGCCGCAGAAGTGGCAGCCGCCGCGCCGCACGCTGTTGGCAATCCGTTCGTCCTCTGTCTCGCGGCCGATCGCGCCGAGCCATTGCGCATCGTCGACGACAGTGGCTTTCCCTTGTTCGTCTTGGTGCGCTCCGTCGAGCCGAGCCTCTTGTTGTTCGCGTGCGGCATTGTCGACGACGATGGTTCGATGCGTGGCGAATTGTCGTGGCCGCTCGGTCCTGCGTTGCGGCTGCAGGCAGCGTTGGTTGGCGGTTTCGTCGGCACGCCCGACGCGAGCGCGATGCAGGAGCGGTTGCCGAACGCAGCCGTGCGGTTTTGAAGCGGCATCGCGGATTGGATGCGGGCTCGACGTAGAGTCGCCGTGATGCGCACCAAGGCACTCGTTCTGGCTGCAACCCTGGCGTCGTGTGCCTGGACGCAGCCAGTCGCAACTCCGACCTCCGCCGCGCAGCGTCCGATGCTGCGGGTGTTTTTGCTCGCCGGTCAGTCCAACATGGAGGGGCATGGCGTCGTCGATCTCGACGACGAACGCGACTACAACGGCGGGCGCGGCACGCTGGTCGCCTACTTGCGCGCGCACGGCGACGACGCGCGGTGGCTTGGGCTGCGAGATGCGAGTGGCGCATTCGTGGCGCGTGACGATGTGTTCGTCACCTACCAGAAGGAACGTCACGGCAAGGCGCATCGACAGACCGGCGCGCTAACCATCGGCTTCTCGGTCTATGACGATGCACATCACTTTGGGCCGGAGCTTGGCATCGGGCGCGTGCTCGGAGAGCGCTTCGAGGAGCCCGTGCTGCTGGTCAAGACCGCGTGGGGCGGCAAGAGCCTGGCGAAGGACTTCTTGCCGCCGAGCGCGGACGGCGACACCGGACCGTTCTATTCGCAGATGGTGGCGGAGTTCCGCGATGCCCTCGCGAACCTCACGCAGGACCATCCGCAACTGGCGAAGCACGAGCCAAGACTCTGCGGCGTGGTCTGGTTCCAGGGTTGGAATGATGCATGCGACCAAGCGGCGACAAAGGTCTACGGCCGCAACCTCGCGCTGCTGATCGCGGACTTGCGCACTGAGTTCGACGATGCGCAGTTGCCCTTCGTTGCCGGCGAGAGCGGCAACTGGGACGGCGAAGCGTTTCGTGCGCAGCAGAGGGCCGGTTGCGAGGCTCCGTCGGTCGCCGCCAAGACGCGCTTCGTGCCGACGCGGCAGTTCTTGCGCAAGCCCGACGATTCGCCCAACCGCGGCCACGGCCATCACTGGTATGGCAACGGCGGCAGCTACCTGGAGATCGGTTGGGCGCTTGGCGGCGCGATGGCAGAACTGGTCGCAACGCGCGACTGACGCGGCGCCGCGAACGCTGGCTTCAACCGATCCGAGCGACGTGATAGCTGAGGCCTTGCGCGTCGCGGAACACGCCGTCGATGCCGCGAGCCAGCACGAGTTGCTCCGGCAGCGCTGCCGTGGAGCCTGTGGTTGTCGACTCGCCCTTGCGCAGTTTGGCGAGGATCGGCACGACCAAGGTGAAGAGGGCGACCACGATTGCAATCGCGATCAGCACGCGGCCGAGCCACTCTGATTCGTATTCGAAGAGAATCGCCACCGAACCGATCGACGACAGGACCGTGATCGCTGCGACGACGACGTTCTGTGTCCATCGGTGTTCGCGTTGGAGTTGCGGCAGACAGAGCAGTTGTCCGTGTGCGCACGCAAACGCCCAGATCATCGTGCAGAAGACGAATCGCCATGTCGTCGGCGAGATGTTGGCCCAGATGCCGAAGATCATCATCACTGCCGCGACGCCGGCGCAGCCGATGCCAAAGTCTGCGAGTCGCGGATGGCGACCGCGTTCGCGATATGCCGCGCACGCCATTGCCGTCACGCACCCAAGCGAGATCGTCGTCGACGTTGCGAGCACGCGGCCTTGCAACTCGCCCATCGTGCCGGTGAGCACCGAGACCAGCGCGACCGCTGCGGTCAGCGCCAAGAAAACGATCGCGAAGCGCAGGAACGACCGCTGCAACGGTTGGCTCGTCATGCGCATGAGCATAGACCGTGAGCCTTTGGTCCCGCGCACTCTTGCCCTTCTGCGAGACATGGCGCGCCAATCCGTCGACGCAATCGGCGTGGCATCCTGCCGGGATCGACTCTGCGCGCAGATCAGGCGCGAACCAGCTTCGTCAGCATCTCGACGTGCCCCGTGTGCGGGAACATGTCGCAGAGTCGGACGGATCCGACCTTCCAGCCGCCCTTGGTCAAGCCGTCGAGGTCGCGCGCAAGCGATTCAGCGGAGCAGTGCACCATCACGAGGTTCTTGCAACGGCTGTCGAGCACGCGAGCGACGCCGGCGGCCTGCAAGCCCGAACGCGGCGGATCGACGAGCAAGAGATCGGGCTCGGGCGCGAACTTCGCGCGTTCGAACGGCGTCTCCTCGACGACGACCTGATCGGCGAAGCCGTTTTGCTTGGCGTTGTGCAGCGCGTCGCCGCACGCCGTGGGATTGGCTTCGATGATCTCGACGCGGGCGGCGCCCGCTTGCAGAAGGCGCATGCCAAACGTGCCAACGCCGCCGTAGCCGTCGACGACACGCATGCCGCGCACGTCGCCGCACCACTCGATCGTCGGGCGATAGAGCAGCGCGTCGCTCTGCCGATGCACCTGGTAGAAGCTGCCGAAGCGCACGCGAAAGGACAGACCCGCAGACTTGTCGATTTGGTAGTCGCGGCCGACGAGCGGCACGTTCTTGTCGCCGAGGAGATAGTTGCCTTCGCGCTCGTTGATGCTGCGCACGACGCCGACCGGCGTCATCGCAGCGCGGCCGGAAATCGGCAGTCCTGCGCACGCAGCCATCAGGCGATCCGCGAGTTCCTTGCCCGCAGGAAACAGGCCCTTGCGCGTGACGACGCCGATCAGCAATTCGCCGGTGCCGGGCATGACCCGTGCGCCAAAGGCCTGCACGAAGCCCGTCTTCTTCGCTTCGTTCCACGGCTCGAGGTCCAGCTTGCGCATGATCAACTCGGCGCGCACGCCGAGTTCCGTGAGACCTTCGTCCTGCGTGCGGCACTCCTTGATGCGGACGATCTCGTGGCTGAGTGGCCGATAGATGCCGAGCGTGCAACGGCCCTTGCCGTCTGGTCGAACTGGATAGAGCAGCTTGGTGCGGAAGTGCAGCGGCGTCCGTCGCGGACGCTCGCAGTGGATCGTGCGGGCGCCGAGGAAGGGCTTGAGCAGATCCGTGGTCTCGCGCAGCTTGTCGTCGAGTTGCTCGTCGATCGCGACGTCGAGGTGCGTGCAGCCGCCGCACAGGCCAAAGTGCTGGCACTGCGGCGCGCCGCCGTGCATCGGCGCCTCGTCGGCAAGTTCTTCACGTCGCTTGGTGGAGCGAATGAGAAAGCTCGGAGCGCGCGGGCCGGGGCGGCGCGGAGCGGAGCGACGGTCAGGACGGTCTTGGCGCGGGCGTGACAAGGGCGCGCATGCTACGCGCCGCGCTGCGCGATGCAGCGAGGATCGTCGATGGTCGGCGGTGCGACGCAGCGCCGATCGAACCAAATGGCGTTGCTCCAACCGCGCTACGGCCGCGACCGCCGCTCGGTCTGCTGGCGGACACGCGACGCAACTGCGACCATGCGGCGCATGCTTCCTGCATTGGTCCGTGCAGCATTGCGGCGCGGCAACGCGGCGTTGCTGTTCGTTGTCATGTCGATGGCGCAGTGCGCATTTGCGCAAGCAGCGATCGCCGCGCCGACGTCGGCCACCGGGCATCAAGCGTCACGCGACCTGGAGGCCCTGCTCGTCAGTCGTCCCGACGACTTCCGCGCCGTGCTCGCCGCAAGACGGCAGCATCGCCTGCAGGTCCTGCTCGCAGAACCCGTCGCGGCAGAAGGCGGCCGTGTCACGTTGCGCCGCAGCCGACTCGGTGACGCGCGACAGTACTTCTATCCTGCGAGCACGGTCAAGCTGGGCGCTGCCGTTGCGGCGCTGCTCGAACTGCAGCGCCTGTCGCGTGAGCAAGGCGAGGCGATCACTCTCGATGCAAGCTGGCGCGCAGGGCCTCGATTCGCAGGCGACCCTGAGGATCCGCCGTGGATCCGCGTCGCCGATGACCTGCGCGCGATGCTGATCGTCAGCGACAACCCGCCCTACAACCGTTGCTTCGAGTTGCTGTCGCAGAAGGGACTCAACGACACGCTGTGGCGCGCGGGACTGGCATCGGCCCGCATGTGGCATCGCCTGTCGGAAGCGCGCACCATCGAGGAGCATCGCGTGACGCGGCAGTTTGCCATCCAACACGGTGACACGAGCCTCAGCATCGCGGCGCGCGAAGCGGGCGCGAAGCTCGACAACGAAGGGTTCGACGAGTTGCTCGTCGGCACGTCGCACCTGCGCGGCGAGCAGCGCATCGAGCAGCCGATGTCCTTCGCCGAGAAGAACGCGATCGCTCTCGAAGACCTGCAAGACCTGCTCGCGATGGTCGTGCGCCCCGACATCGACCTTGGCAAGCGCGGCTTTCCCGAGCTGTCGGTGACTTCGCGCGCGTTTCTCATCGAGCAGCTCGGCGCGTATCCGCGCGAGAGTCCGTCGCCGAAGTACGACGAGAAGCAGCACCCTGACGCTCAGTGCAAGTTCTTGCTGCCGGGCCTGCGCCGCGTGGTGCGGGCGGATTCGCTGCGCGTCTACGCCAAGATCGGCCAGGCCTACGGGTTTGCGATCGAGAACAGCTACGTCGAGAACATCGCCACGGGACGCGGCTTCTTTGTCGCGGCCGTGATCTACGTCAACGCCGACGGCTGCGTCGGGGACGATCGCTACGACTACGAGTCGGTGGCGGACCCGTTCTTTGCGGTGCTCGGCGAAGTCCTGGCGCGCGCAGTGTTCGACGCAGATTGATCGCTCACTTCGCGTCGACGACGAGCGTCGCCTCGACCTGCCCGACGATGTGACCGATGCGCCAACGACGGTCCGTGCCGAGCTTCCACATCGCGATGAAGTGGAAGGTGACGGTCTGTGCTGCTTGGCCTTCGGGTTGCGCGGTCGCTGCGACCGTGCCGAGTTCCCACGCGAGATCGCCGTCGACGCGCAGTGCGTCGCAGTGGTGATGGATGTCCTGGATGTTGCCCTCGTCGAGGACGCGCGAGCCCATCGCGGCGAGATCCTTCTTGCCGACGATCGGCTGCTGGCCTTCGACGAGGTAGACGGCGTCGTCGGTGTAGATCTGCGCGAGGCTCTGGGCGTCGCGGGATCTGGCCGCCGCCGCGTGCGCCCGCCACACCGCTTCGATCGAGTCGAGAACGGAGCTTGCGGCGTCGCCGTGCAGGCGCGGGCCTTGCGACGCGCACGCTGGCAGCAGCGCGATTGCCGTGGTGAGCAAAGCCAGGCGGAGGCTAGCGATTGCGATCATGCAAGGAGTCTAGAAGTGGTTTCACAAGACCTCGGCAAGTGCGGCCGGCCCCGAAACCCGATGGCGTCGTCGCAAGTTCTGCGCGGCATCCATGGATTCCGCTGCGAACTCATTCCTTGCCCTCGGGCTGCGTTGCTCGGCCTCGCTTGCCGACTTGTCATGAAACCACTTCTAGAAGTGGACGCACAAGGCGCCAGCGACTGATCGGGCCCACGTCGACTTACCACAAGGCGCGATGCACGAGCGAGATTCGGTGCGAGCGCGACGAAGGATGGGGATCTGGGTTCCGCAGCGAGAAGAGCAGGCCACGACGCATTGCGAGTGCTTGATGCAAGATCGGCGACGGAGCGATCGCTTGCTCTGCCGCGACATTTCCTTGCGGCATGCGGTCAAAGCGGCAGATGCCGTTGCGCATCGGGCATGGAAGGAAGTGCTCGCCGCATCAAAGCCTCGCTGGTCCTCATCCCACTGCTCGCCGCCTGTGCAATCGCTCCGGCTCAATCGTCAGGGCTGGCCTGGCCGCTCATGCATTCGATGCTGCATGGCGCCTCGATTCCCGGCGGCGGCTCGCTTGCGCTCGATCCACTGCTGTCGCCGGCGACCTGTGCGCGCGGCGGCCGTGTTGCCTTTGTGTCGCGGATCGCGTCGGCGATGCAGGACCAGGGCATGTTCATCGTCGATGAACGAGGCTTGCGCGCAATCGTGCGCAGTTCTGGCCCTGGCGGTGGTTCTGGCGTGCGCAGAATGGGAGGGGATGCGACGCCGATTGGCGGGACCTTCGCGGGGTTGTTCGAAGGCACTGCGTTTGCGCCGCCGATTTCGGACCGCGGCGACGTGTTGTTCTTGGCCGACGTCGATGGCGGCAGGAGCACGCGTGGGCTGTTCTGCGCCGAGACGACGACCGGGCTGCTGCGCGTCGTGGTGGCGGTCGGCGACGCGGCGCCAGGTGGCGGCGCGTTTGCGAGCGTGGGACCTGGCGCGCACTTGCCGGACGGCGGCGTGTTGTTCATCGCTCGTCGGAGTGGGCTTGGCAGTGCAGAGCTATTTGCGCGCAAGGGCTCGGCGATCGAGGCCTTTGCGCGCCTCGGTGATCCGCTGCCAGACGGCGGACACATCGTCGCGCTCGCGACCGAGTCCTTGTCGTTCGTTGATGGCACGTCGATTCCCATCGGCCCCATGCCTTCCACGACGGCATGCGGCGACGTTGCGTTTTGTGCGCGCGGCAGCGGCGGCTCGAATGCAAATGGGATCAATGCAAATGGGATCATTGTGCGCAGCGACGGGATCGACGCATGGTGGGCGCAGACCGGGGAGTCGTTCGTGATGGGCAGCGCCTTCGTCGCATTTGGCGCTCCCGTGCTCGTGCGAACGGGAGAAGGCCAACTGCTGTGCGCGTTCTATGCCGACTACGCGTCGACCAACGGCCCGACTGCTGCGTGGTTCGTCGGAGAACGTGGCGCATGGCGTCGTGCGCTCGGGTTCTTTGATGCCGTCGACGGCGGCCAGTGCCTTGGCCTTGCGATTTCGCGCGGACCCATGACACCGCTCGATTCCAACGGCGATCTCGTGGTTTGGTGCGACCTCGCGATCCAAGGCGGTGAGGACCGCATCGTGCGTTGCAGAGCAGATGGTTCGCACGAGGTCTTGCTTGCTCATGGCGAGCCGGCTCCTGGTGGCGGCGTGATCGCCGAGTTGGGCGGCTGGCCTTCGTTCGACGGCGCGGGCAAGTGCATCGTTGCTGCTCGCGGCACTGGTGGCGCCGTGGCGCGCGCGCATCTGGTGCTAGGCGACCCCAGGCTGCGGCTGTCGGCGGATCCGTGCGCGCAACCCGGAAGCATGTTGCAGGCTGTCGTCCATGCCCTCGAGCCGGGATCCATGGTGCTCGCCGCGTCGCCAGTGCGCACATCGCTCTGGATCGAGCCGATGGGACTGCTCGAGATCGGGCCCGAGCCCTTGTGGTTGCTGTCGGGATGGGAACTGTTCGAAATGCCCTGGGGATGTCGGCGCGCGAATGCCTTGCCCGATGACCCTCAACTCGAAGGCGCCTGGTTGCACTTGCAGGCACTGGCCTTCCTTCCCGCTCGGACGCAGTTGACCCCCGCAGTCTCCGCGTGGATCCGGCAATGAATTGCGCCCGACCGTTCGAATGAGGTTGCGCAGGTCCTTTGCCCGAGGCGAAAACGGCCAGCCCCCAGCTCCACTCGGGGGTGACTGCTTTCCCGATGGCATGGTCAGGGCCATCATCTGCGTGCCTTCTCCCAACCGCGCTTGCGGCGCGAATCACGCCCCCGATGCACCACATCTCCCGGCAGTCGATCGTGTTCTTCGTCTGCGTCGCCGTTTCGGTTGCCCAACAGCAGGCACTGCCGGATCCCGTCGCCAACTTCGTAGTCGGCGCTGCGAGCGTCCGAGCCGAGGGCGCAGTGGTTCGCGTGAGTCGCGACCAGGGCCGGAGTTTCCGGTCGATGCCAGCAACCGACGACCGACTCTTCTTGCGCAGTGGCACGTTCGACCCGTTGGTCGCGCCGATCCGGTGGACGGCTGCATTGCAGGCTCCCGCAGGCACGTCCTTGCACTGCGTGCAGATGCGCACCGCGATCCTGCCGGAGTATCGCAGCGCGCTCGAGGCTGCCGGTCTTGCGGTCGTCGGCTACTGGCCAAAGAACGCCTATCTCGTTCGCGGCGACCGCGCGCGGGTTGCTGCGGTGGCCGGCGCGCCCTTTGTCCGGACGACTTTCCCGGTCGCGGTCGGGGACAAGCTCGACCCGCAGCTTCACGCCCTGGCCTCTGGCCTGGTCGGCCCCATGCCGATCGGCGAATACAACGTCGTCCTTGCGCAGCAAACGGATCGCGCCCAGTTGGCGCAGCAGATCGCTGGCCTTGGCGGCGAAGTGACCAATCTGCACGAGGGCTCCCTTTACGTGATCGCTCGGCTCACGGCGGAGCAACTCGCGGCCGTGGCCGCGCTCGACACGGTCCTCTGGGTCGACGCGGCGTCCGGCATCGAACTCGACATGGACAACGCGCGCATCCAGGGCGGCGGCAACTACGTCGAGTCGGTGGCTGGTTACCGAGGGCAGGGCGTTCGCGCCGAGATCAGCGAGGGCTTTGACCAAACGCATCCGGACTGGACCAATCCGCCGCTCGTTCGCTTCGACTCGACCGATTCGCACGGGCACTGCACGGCGGGCATCGTCGGCGGCAATGGCGCCGGCAACGCTGCGGCGCGCGGCATGATGCCGGAGGCGCAGTTGATCGAGTCCAGCGTCGGCGCGTGGGGCGGGCTGCCGCGCTACGCCGTGATCCAGGGCGCGGTCGACCCGACCGGTCCGTATCGCAGCATGCAGCAGACCGCGAGTTGGGGCAACGCGCTGACCACGCAGTACACCTCGATCTCCGCAGACCTCGACACGGCGCTGTTCGCGTTCGACTACGTGCTGACGCAGAGTCAGAGCAACGCCGGCGCTACGGCGATCCCGCAGAACTCGCGGCCGCAAGCGTGGGCCAAGAACGTGATCTCGGTCGGTGGCGTGCGGCATCAGAACAATGCGCTGCCGGCCGACGAGGTCTGGAACGGCGCGAGCATCGGTCCGGCGGCGGACGGCCGCATCAAGCCAGAGATCTGCGCCTACTACGAGTCCGTGCTCTGCTCGGATCTGCCGGGCACGGCGGGTTACAGCACGACCGACTACTACACGTCGTTCAGCGGCACGTCGTCGGCGACGCCGATCGTCAGCGGACACGTTGGCCTCATCCAGCAGATGTTCACGGACGGGCTGTTCCGCAATCGATTGTCCCTGCCGGCGATCCCGGCCAATCGCTTCGAGAACAAGGCGCACTTCACCACGACCAAGTGTCTGCTCGTCAACACGGCATCGAGCTACTCGTTCAGCGGCACGGCCGCCAACCTCACGCGGGTGCATCAGGGTTGGGGCTTCCCGGATCTGCGGCGGCTCTACGACAACCGCGACAAGATCGTCGTCGACGACGAATACTCCGCACTGGAGCAGGGCCAGACGCGCAACTACTACGTCTGGGTTCGCCCTGGCACCGCGGAGTTCCGCGCCACGATGGCCTACGCGGATCCGGCTGCGATCCCTTCGGCTGCGATCACGCGCATCAACAGCGTCGATCTCGGCGTGAAGCAACTGCTCGGCGGCACGCAGTGGTGGGGCAACAACGGGCTCGACGTCGGCAATGTCAGCGCTTCGGGCGGCGCGCCCAACGACGTCGACACGACGGAGCAAGTCTGGATCACCACGCCGGCCCCTGGCATCTACGAGGTCTCAGTCAGTGCGCCGACGATCGTGCAGGATGCAAAGGTCGAGACGCCGGCTCTCGACATCGACTACGCGCTCGTCATGCACCCGGTGGGCGGTGGCTTCAACGCGCAGTCTCCGCTGCAACTGTCGGTCACATCGAGCGCCCCGGGCAACCTGACCGCGAGCATGACTGGCATTCCTGGCGCCTGGGCCGAGGGCTTCACGTTCTTCTCGCTCGCGACGCAAGGTCCGAAGGGCTTCGGCAACCTGCTCGGCGTCGAACGTGATTTCTTGGTCGACGCATCGCTCAACGACCCAGCCATCCCTGGTAGTCCGCTGCACTTCGTCAACGTCGGCCCAGGCCTGTATCCCTACGCGCCATTCACCTTTCCGCCGGCGCTGACGCAGTTGTTCTCAGGGTTGACGGTCGACGCCGTCGTCATGTTGCTTGCCGGCAACGGCGCGGTCGTCGAGGTGTCCAACGTCGCGCGCGTCACGATTCAGTGACCGCGCGCCGTCGTCGCGCAGCGGTCAATCCGTCGCGATGACGCCCGACGCGAACAACGCGTCCTTGCTGCGCAAGCCGCGCCAGCCCTCGCGCAGCACGACGTGGCCCACCGGCGCACGCAGCGATGCACCCGGGCCCGCGCACAACAGCACATCTGGGTTGAACTCGCGCAACGCTGTGCGCACCGAGGCAGTGAAGTCGAACGGCTCCAACACCTGCGCCTTCGTCGTGTAGTCGAGCAGGTCGCGCGGGTCCGCGGACCACGGCGAATGCACGTTGCCGAAGCCGTCGATCAGATGGCATTGCGGCATCTGGGCCGGGATGTCCGCGAGCAATGCCGTCGCTCGCTGCGAAGTGGCCGCGCACAGAGAAGTATGGAAGGGGCCGTGGCCTGCGAGCCGGAACGGGAACTCACGCTCGCCGATCTTCACCTTGGGCAACTGCGCGAGCAGCACTTGCACTCCCTGCTCGGTGCCCGCGATCACTTCGTGACCGCCGAGGCGAATGCTGCGCGCGACGAAGTGCTCCGGGCCGCGCGCGTTGACGGCATCCATCGCCACGTTGATGGCGTTGACCAGCGCGGCGTCGCGCAGCCAGTCGTCGCCGACCGCCGTCATCAGGATCTGGCCGCCTTCGACCTGCTTCTGCAGCGCAGCCATCGTCGCGACGAGGCGCCAGCCCGACGTTGGGTCGATCGCGCCGCTCGCCGGCAGCGCCGTGTACCAACCAAGTGAGTTGCCAGCGACGGCGACGATGCGGTAGCGGGCGCGCAGCCTCTCGACATGCGCCATCGTCGAGAAGTAGATCAGTTCGGCTGCGTTCTCGCCGTCGAGGTGCAAACCGGGGCGGAACTGCGGCGCGCCGTCGATCTCACGAATCGTCGGGCGACCTTGCTCCTTGCGCCATGCGTCACTCGCGTCGAGCGCGTCGGTGACGGGTCCAGGCTGGAGCGTGCGCTGGACGAAGCCTAGTTCTGGTTTGCCGTAGGAGCCGCGGCCGGGACAGAACAGGACGGCGGTCTGCTTGCTCATCGCGCAGCCTCCAGGCGTGGCCGGCGGGCGAGCGCGGCGGCTTCTCGCTCGATGTCGTCCTGTTGCACGAGCACGAGGTTGGCGGCGGCAGCGAGCGGCACGTAGCTGTCCGTCGCGGCAACGCGCTTGATCCGAACGCCGACAAGCTCGTCGTCCTGGCACAACTGCGCCATCAGCAAGGGGCTCGGACCTGCCTGGTGCGCCCGGCACTCGTCGACAACCAGCACGCGGCCCGTCGCCTTCGCGTGGCGCTTCACTTCTTCGACCGGCATCGGCATCAGCCAGCGCAGGTCGAACACTCGCGCCTTGATGCCTTGTTGCGCGAGCCGCTTCTGCGCGCGCAGACTCATCCAGAGGCCGTTGCCATAAGAAACGATGACGAGTTCGTCGTCCGCGCTCTCGCCATAGCACCGTCCTTCGCCGATCGGCATCAGCGCTTCTGGCTGCGGGTAGAGGAACTGCCATTGGCCGTCGTTGGCCTCGTGCAGGTCCTTCTGCATGTAGAGCGCGATCGGCTCCAGATACACGCAGACCTTGCCGTGCTGCGCTGCCGCGGCGGTCATGGTGCGCAGCATCGTCACCGCGTCGTCCGCGCGCGACGGCACGCCGAAGATGAGGCCCGGGATCTCAAGGATCGCGCCGATCGAGTTGTCGTTGTGGAAGTGGCCGCCGAAGCCCTTCTGGTAGGCGAGTCCCGCGATGCGCACGACCATCGGATTCTGGCACTTGCCGTCGCTGAAGAACTGCAGCGACGCGGCCTCGCCCCGGATCTGGTCGATCGCGTTGTGCAAGTAGGCGAGATACTGGATCTCCGGAAACGGCAGGCATCCCGCCTGCGCGAGGCCCTGCGCCAGGCCGAGGATCGTCGTCTCGTCGAGCATCGTGTTGAACACGCGCCCGGCCCCGAACGTCTCGAACATCCCCGCAGTGGCGTGGTAGACGCCGCCTTTCCTTGCAACGTCCTCGCCAAACAGCATCGCGTTGTCGTGCGCAGCGAACAGGTCTGTCAACGCTTGCGGCAGGCGATACGCGAGATGGCGCGGGCGCGTGTCGTCCTCGGGCAGCTTGCCGTCGAAGACCTGCATGCGGCGCTCGCGGGTGGCGACCACGGGCTTCAACTGTGCCTGCGTCGGCAAGTTGAGCGGCCGCACGATGTCCGCCACCTTGGTCAACTTGGGCCGGTTCGAAGCCTCAATGGCGGCGCGACGAAGTCGTTCGTCGGTGTCCTGATAGAGCGCGAGCATCGTGTCCTTCGACAGCGCGCCCGTGCGCAACAGCAGGTCGCAGAATGACAACAGCGGGTCCTGCCCTTCGACTCGTTCGATCTCGGCGATCGTGCGGTAGTTCGTCTCGACGTCGCTGCCAGCGTGGCCCATCAGGCGCACGGTGCGAAGGTGGAAGAACACGGGCTTCTTCTTCTCGCGCACGAACGCGATCGCGCGCTTCGCTTCATCCCAAGCAGCCGGGTAGTCCTGGCTGTCGGCTGCGAAGTATTCGATTGCGCAGCGGTCGCGCATCATCCTGTTGACGAAGCCATCTGGCGTCTTGACCGAGATGCCGATGCCGTTGTCCTCGCAAGCGAAGATCACGGGGCACGGCTGCGCGTGCAGCACCGCCGCGCCAGCAGCGTGAATGCCAGCCTGCGCGGTGCAGTGGTTCATCGACGCGTCGCCAAAGCTGCAGTAGACGACGCTGTCGTACGGCACCGGCGGCACAAGACCGAGTCGCTCCATGCGCGAGAGAGCGCGCGCGTAGCCGACGGCCTTCGGCAAGTGGCTCGCGATCGTGCTCGTCTGCGGTGACGCAAACGTCGTGTGGCTGCCGAGCACCTTGTGGCGGCCGCCGCTGACCGGGTCCTCGCTCGACGCGCAGAACGAGAGCATCGCGTCGAAGAACGGCGTCTCGCCTTTGCCCTGGCGCAGCCGCGCGGCCATGAACGCGCCGCTGCGGTAGTGGAGGAAGGCCGGGTCCGTCGTCCGCAGCAGCGCGCCGAAGATCGCGTTCGCCTCGTGGCCGCTGCTGCCGATCGTGTAGTAGCTGAGCCCCTTGTCCTTCATCTCGCGCGACAGCAAGTCTTGCAGTCGCGACTGGATCGCAGACTCAAACACCGCGACGGCCTGCCGTCGCGTCATCGACGAGTGTGTGGCAATCGGCTCGTCCATCGGCCCCGTCTGCGCCGGGTCGGCGCCGGGGTGGTTGCGCAGCAAGTTGAGCAGGCGCTCGGTGACTGGGCCTTCGCGGCGGATCGACATCGTGCGTGGGCGCCCTTACCGGGCGACGTGGGGGCGAGGATCTTACGATTGCGTCGCGGCTCGGCCAGGAAGTGTCCGAGGCTCCATGCAACGGTCGTGCGTGCGGCTTGCCGGCATGGTCCTGTCCTTTGGTGTCAGCCTGCGCTGCCGACAATCGCGTCGACTTCGATCTCGATGAGAATCAGCGGATCCGCGAGGCCGCATTCCTGCATCGTTGCGGCGGGTCGGATGCCGCCGAAAGCCTCCCGCAGCGCAGGCCAGGCAGCGGGAAAGTCCGTGGCCCTTGGCAGCAAGTAGCGCACGCGCACGACATCGGCCATCGAAGCGCCCGCTTGCCGCAGCGCCGCGTCGAGGTTCTTGAGGCTCTGCCGCGGTTGTGCCTCGACGCCATCTTCGATCGTCATCGTCGCGTAATCGAAGCCCGTCGTCCCCGACACGAACACCTGGTCGCCGACGCGAACTGCGCGCGAGTAGCCGATCTCGCGTTCGAACGTCGACCCGGACGAGATGCGAAGGCGTCCGGTCGGACGGTCAGGAGGTTGTTGGACCATGGCCGCATCGTCGGGTTCTGGTGGCCAGCGCGCGAGTCCTCGCGCCGCGCCGCCTCAAAAGGTCATGAACATGCAGACGAGCAGGATGTGGTTCAGCCGGTCTTCGCCCGGTCGGTCGATCCACTGGTTGAGGTAGCCGAGCTCGATCGAAATGGTCTTCTTCTCGTCGAGGATCTGGCCGAGGCCGAGGAAGGCGCGGTTCTGGCGAAAGCCGGTGCGTTGGCCCCAGGACGTGTCTTCGAGATCCCAGAACATCTCGTCCCAGATGCTGACGAACGTCGTCCTGTCCTCGACGACAGGCACGGTCGACTTGAAGAACTGGCGCAGGCGCCAGCCGGCATCGGACTGGTCTTCGAGGAAGCGTTGTTCGAGGCGCGTGCGCGACTGCAGAGTGAAACCCTCGACGGGCAGGTTCCACGTCAGTTGTTGCCAGACGCGATCTTCGTGGAATGCCGAGCGGCCTGCGGGGTCGCTTTCGATTCGGGCATAGCCGAGGTGCGCGGTGATGCGGTCGGTGATTGCGTAGCCGAGGCCGGGTCGGACGAGTCCGGTGTCGTAGGCCTGACCGTCCTCCCGCCAGCGCAACTGCGCATCGAGCCACCATCGCCAGTCGCCGAGCAGCGAGTCCTTGTCACCGAGCCGGCCTTGTCCCACCCACATGGCCCAGAGCCCGCCGTCGTCTTGGGTTTGCGCCGACAGCACCGGGGAGAGGGCGCAGCATGCGAGGAGCGTCAGGATCCTGGGTGATGGCGAAGGACTTGGGCGAGCGAGTCGCATCCGCGCATGGTGAACGCACGGTCGGCAAGCGCAAGTCGGTGCAATCGGCTTTGCGCGGAGTTCTCAGCGCGTCTTGAGGAACGCGCCCGCCGCGTCATCCCAAGTCAGGTCCGACCCATGTTTCTGCAGCCACTCTGCCGTGATCGTCGCACCCTTCGGCAGGAGGCGACGCAGTTGTCCCGCCGCAGCGAGACGCATCTCCGCGTCGGGGTGTGCGAGTGTCGCGGCGAGCAGGTCCAGGTTTCTGTGAGGGGTGTCGTGGCCGCAGGCGAGTTGTTCCATGCGCGTTGCGATTGCGGCCAATCGCGCACGGAATGCTGCGTCCTGCTCGGTTGCAGCGCGAGCGATGGCATCCGCGAGCGGCGCTCGTGCCGACATGCCCAGAGCGATCAGTGCGTCGCGACCCGCGGCGATGGCCGCAAGATCGTCGCTGCGCACTTGCGCGATCGCGGCCTCCGCGCGCGGCGCGTCAACGGCGCCCTGCTTCTCGCTCCAGGTCAACATCGCGAGGCGGTGGCGCCGCGTGATGTCGTCCAGCACGAAACGCTGTCGCGAGGGGGCCACGGTGTAGTCACGGTCTTCCTTGGACCAGGCGCGTTCGTGGTGCAATTCTGCGAACGGCACGAAGATCTGCGCACGGAGCGACTCCTTGCCTTCTTGCGCGAAGCGTACGTCTGGAGCGCAGTCGGCATAGACCCACAGCGAGGCTTCGACCTCATGCGCATCGAATAAGGCGTCCTGCAGCACCCGACCGTGCTTGCCAAGCAACACGACGCGATCGTCCATCGACGTCGACAGCAAGAAGCCGTTGCCAGTCGGCGAGGCGCACACCGACATCGAGAAGTGCGCGTTCGTCTCCCACTGACGCTCAAACGAAGCGATCGGTCGCCAGGCCTCATCGCGGTCCCGCGCTTCCAGCGTGAACTCAAATCGGTAGGGTCCGTGCGCAGTTGGTCCAGTGCCGGTCTGCGAGACCGCGCGAACGCGGTAGCGGCCGTTGTCCGCAAGGTGCTCGCTGTCCTGTGCGCCGAGGCAGCATTGGGCCAAGAGCTGCTGTGGCGTCACCAGCGAGAACGCTGCGCCGACAAGGATTGGCAGCGCGCGCGACAGGTGAAATGCAGCCATCGGAGAATGCGAGGTGCGTGCGTGGAGAAGGCGTCGACGACGCATCAAAGGCGACGACGCTCCGCGTATCTTGCGCGCCGTGCCGAGGATCGTCGCGCCCCAACTGTCGCATCGTCGTGAGCTTCCGCCCGGCGGCTTTCTGGACTACACGAGTGCTTTCGTGCAAGAGCACGATGCAGCGATGCAGGCGCTGTTGGCGGAGCTTCCGCTGGGCCAAGAGACGATTCGCATGATCGGTCGCGATGTTCTCGTGCCGCGGCTCGTTGCGTTCTGCGGGGATCCTGGCCTGCGCTATCGCTACAGCGGCCGCGACCACGAAGCCGCGCCATGGAGTCCTGTGCTGCACGCGCTGCTCGATCGGTTGCGCGCAACGACGGGCACGCGCTACGACTCGGTGCTCTGCAATCTCTACCGCGACGGCAACGACGCGATGGGGCGGCATGCCGACAGCGAGCCCGAACTCGGTCCGTCGCGCGACGACATTCGCATCGCTTCATTGTCGCTCGGTGCGCGCCGCACGTTCCGCCTGCGGCCGCGCGCAGCGGGAGACGCGATCGACTACCAACTCGGCGAAGGCGACCTGCTGGTCATGGGCGGCACGACGCAGAAGCACTGGGTGCATGAAGTGCCGCGCACGAAATCGCCGGTCGGCCCGCGCCTCAATCTGACGTTCCGGTGCCTGCGTTCGTGATGCCGCCGCGCGCGTGTCAGCTGCCGCGTTCGGTGACGGGGCGCGACACGGGCTGTGGCAGCGCATGCTTGTTGCGCATGGCGCCTTCTTCGCGCAACAGCGTCGCGACGTCGGGGTAGGCGTAGACGACGGGCGGCTTATCCTTCGCGAGTCCACCGGTGTCCGCGGTGGGGCCGTAGGTGCTGTAGAGGGGTCTGCCGATGAGTCGCAGCAGCATCGTCTGCTGCCCGCGATGGTGCGCCGTGTGTGCGATGCGACGCACGAGGATCCACGTCCGGGGTCGTTGCAGTTCGAAGAACGGCACCACGGTTTCCCACCACGCGTCGTCCTTCGTTCGCAATGCCTGCAAGCGATGCTGGGCGGCTGCTGCGTAGCAGTGCAGGAAGGCGATACGGGTCTCGCGGGCCGGCAGTGCTTCGGCAACCGGCGGGATGCCGAGCATGCTGGCAAACCACGTCGCCTCCGAGACGCACTGGTGCACCATGTGCTCGAGCAAGTTCCGCCCGCGTCGGTCGCCGTGAAGGGGTCGGTGCAGCAGGTCCTCGTCGTTGGCCATGCTCCAGACCGCGAGCGTCTTCTCGATCTCGGTGGCATACGAATCGACGAGGAAGGCATAGCGCGTCTGCATCGCCGCATCATCGCGCCATGACGTGGCCAGGGAATGGTCGGCCCGTCCCGCGTTCATGCCGCCGACGTCATGGCGAGTTGGGCGCCTGCCGTCGAGCCGCCAATGTTGCGCGCGAGCAAGCGCCAAAATGGCCGCGCTCCGATGCGTCACGAAGCCGATACTCCGTCGGTGCTCGAGGACGTCCTGACCGATCTGGCTGCGCTGTTCGCGCTGTGCGTCTTCGCCGGCGTGTTGTTCCAGCGCCTGAAGATGCCGCCAATCGTCGGATTCCTCGCCATCGGTGCGCTGGTCGGCCCCAATGCGCTCGGCATCGTCAGCGAATCGGCGACGGTGGAGCGGCTCGCAGAAGTGGGCGTGGTCGTGCTGCTGTTCACGGTGGGCATGGAACTGCCGCTGTCACAACTGGCGCGACTTCGGCGCACGATGCTGGTCGGCGGCGGCATCCAGATCGTCGGCACCGTGCTGTCGGCGGCGATGATCTGCTGGCTGTCTGGGATTGAATGGCGGCTCGCGGTGTTCCTTGGCTTCTTGCTGAGTTTGTCGAGCACGGCGGCCTTGACGAAGGTGCTGGTCGACAACGGCGAGTTCGCAACGCCGCACGGTCGCTTCGCGATGGGCATCGCGATCGCGCAGGACCTCGCGGTCGTGCCGATGATCCTGCTGATCCCGATGCTGGTCGGAGAAGGCGAGAGTGGCGGTGTGGTCGAGACGCTCGAGAACCTCGCGCTGCTGGTTCTCGTTCTCGCCGCCGCGCGCCTGGTGGTGCCGAAGACACTCGCCCTGGTGGCGAGGACGCGCAGCCGCGAGCTGTTCGTGCTGACGGTCGCGACGATCTGCCTGTCGATGGCGGTGGTGACTGCTCACCTTGGCATGTCGATGGCGCTCGGCGCCTTCCTTGCCGGCATCCTGCTCGCGGACTCGGACTTCCATGGTCATGCGATGGCGGAGGTCGAGCCCTTCCGCGACGCGCTGGCGAGCTTGTTCTTCGTGTCGATCGGCATGTTGTTCGACGGCATGGTCATCGTCGCGTCGCCAGGGCTGGTGATCGCCGCGCTGGTTCTCGTCGTGATCGGGAAGGCGGCGGTGGTGGCGCTGGCGGGCTGGGCGATCGGGCAGCCCTCGTGGATCCGATTGCGTTCTGGCCTGCTGCTTGCCCAGATCGGCGAGTTCTCGTTCGTCCTGGCGCAGGTGGGCGGCGGGAGCGGTGTGCTGCCGCCGCATGCCTACAAGGTGTTTCTCGCGGTTGCCGTGCTGTCGATCGCGAGTACGCCGCTGCTTCATCAACTGGGGCGGTGGATCGTCATGCGGCGAAGCAGCGCGGAGCATCCCCCAGTCAGATCGGACGAAGCGTTGGTCGACCATGCAATCGTCGTCGGCTATGGGCCCACTGGCCGAACGCTGGTGAATGCGATGCGAAACCTCGGCTTGCCCGTCATCGCAGTCGAGATGAACGCGCAGACCGTCGCGGAAGAACGAGCCCGCGGCGTGCCGATCGAGTTTGGCGACGCCACTCGTTCGTCGACACTGAAGGGCCTCGGCATCGCTCGCGCTCGCATGCTCGTCGTCGCCGTCAACGATGCCGAAGCGGCTCGGCGCACCGCGCAGGTCGCCAAGCACATCGCGCCGCACGTTCATGTGCTCGCGCGCGCCGCCTACATCGGCGAAGCAGAGCCGCTGCTGGACGCGGGCGCAGACGAGATCGTCCCGCAAGAACTCGAAGCCTCGGTCGAGATTCTCGCGCGCACGATGCGGCGCTTCTTGGTCGCGGACGACGAGATCGGCCGCAGGATCCGCGAAGTCCGGCAAGCGGCGGGCACCTTCGACAAGTGCGCCCCCATCGCAAAACTCGAGGCGTCGCGGATCCGGGAGATGCTCCCGGGCGTCGCGCTCGGCGTGTATCGCGTCGGCGTCGGGGCCTGCGTGATCGGCCAGCGGCTGGGCGACCTCGGCTTCCGCAACCGCACCAGCTGCACCGTCGTGGCGGTGCGTCGGGGACGGGAGAATCTCGCAGGGATCACGCAGGACACGGTGCTGCAGGTGAACGACGCGGTAGTTGTCATCGGTCCAGAGTCGCAACTCGACGCCGCGGCTGCGATGTTTACGTCGCCATGCCACTTGGCTGACCGCGATGCGTCGGTCGCTGCCATGGGCGCGCATGCCGACGACACGATCCTGAAAGGCCCCCCCGCTTGAAGCTCGACTACACGAAGCTGACGTCCGTTTGCCTGATTTTGAGTCTGCCGCTCGCTTGGCTCGTGCTGACTCGCGACATGGTCGTCGATCCGATCCAGACCGTGCGCATCGCGACGTTCAACGCCGCCATGAATCGAGAACAGCCGGGCGCGATGCTGCAGGAACTCCGTTCCGGCAGCGAGCAAGCGCGCAAGATCGCCGAGATCGTGCAGCGCAATGACGTCGACATCCTGTTGCTCTGCGAACTCGACCGCGACGACGCCGAGGAGTCCGCCAAGGTGTTCGCGACCGAGTACCTCGCGATCGCGCAGGGCGGAGAGAAGCCGATCGATTTTTCCCATCGCTTCGTAGCGCCGTCGAACACTGGCCTGCCGAGCGGGCTCGACCTCGATGGCGACGGCGCAACGAATGGGCCGGGCGACTCGTTTGGCTTTGGCCGATTCCCGGGGCACTACGCCATGGCCATCTTGTCGCGACATCCGATCCGCAAGGCCTTCGCGCGCACGTTCCAGACGCTGCCGTGGAACGCAATGCCGTCGGCGATGCGACCCGCTGGCTATTGGCCCGATGCGACGTGGAACGCACTGCGGCTTTCGTCGAAGAGCCACTGGGACGTGCCGATTCGAGTCGCTGGCCACGACATCCATCTGCTGTGCAGCCATCCGACGCCGCCTGCGTTCGATGGCGCAGACGATCACAACGGTTGCCGCAACCATGACGAGATCCGCTTCTGGGTGGACTACCTGACTGCGGAGCGTTCCGCGTGGATCGTCGACGACGCGGGCGTGCGCGGCGGCCTTGCAGCGGATGCGCATTTCGTGGTGCTCGGCGATCTCAATTGCGACCCGGAGGACGGCGACAGCAAGCGCGAAGCCTTGCGATCTCTGCTTGTTCATCCGCGCGTGCTCGATCCGCAGCCGGTGAGCGCTGGCGGCAAGCAAGCGAGTCTTGACCAGTGGGGCGTCAACTCTGCGCATCGCGGCAAAGCGGAGTGCGACACCAGTGACTGGGATGATCAGCCGGCAGCCCAAGGGGTTCCTGGGCAAGGTGGCCCAGGCAATCTGCGCGTCGATTACGCGCTGCCTTCACGATCCCTGCACTTCGCAGGATCGCAGGTGTACTGGCCAACGAATCGCGAGCCTGGTTCGTCACTCATCGGCGCCACCGATCACAGGCTGGTCTGGGTCGACGTCGGGTTCGCTGTGGCGAAGTGAGTTTGCGGTCGCAGCGTGGGTGACATCACACCGCAGGGGCTAGCCAAGATGCGCATCTCGCCCACGATGGGATTCCATGCAGGCCCCCGCGTGCGAAGCCGATTTCCCTTCCAGCCCCTGGACCGGGTTCTTCCAGGTCTCGGGTCGACGGATCCCGGAAGACCTCGAGCTGACTTTTGACGGCGGCGTCATCCAGGGCGCGGGTTGGGATCGCAACGGCGACTTCATTGTGAAGGGGAGCTACGACCTGGATTCGCGCGAAGTCCGTTGGACGAAGAAGTACGCGTCCGGCCGCCGCGCGTTCTATCGCGGCTTCCGCGAAGGTCGCGGCATCTGGGGCACGTGGCGTCTTGAAGCAGAGAAGAAGTCGGGCTTCTTCGTGTGGCCGATCTGAGATCTGGCGGAACCAGGCGAGTCAGTCGCCGGTCAGTTTCTTCAGCAACGCGCGCGCATCGGCAACCGCGTCCTGGCCGTTGAAGCCGTAGTGCGGCGACCGGCCAGGCCACCAGTGCCGCTCCGGCTTCTGCGGGGCTGCGGCGATCGCGCGTTGCAGCCACACGAGCGCGGCAGCGCGATCTTCGGCGTTGCCGGCGCGTGCCAGTGCGCGACCGATGAGGCCATAGACTCGCGCGAGTTCTGTTTCGACGAGCGGCGGGAAGGGCTCGATGGCCTCACGATCCCGGATGCTCTTTGCGGCGGCGTGCGCGACTTCGGCCGATGGCGGCTCGTCCTCGAGGCGCAAGAAGTCCGCTGCCTTGCTTTCGACCCATCCGCCTGCGCGGCTCAGTGCCGTGCCTTGGCGCGTGAACGTCGCGGCCTCGCCGCGCACCGCGTCGCCGACGCGCGTCGCCGCGATCGCGCCCGGCTCTGATGGCAGTTCGAGCGTGATGCGAGCGCGTGCGCCTTCCATCCACACGGCGCCCCAGGTTGGCGTTGCGTCTGCATCGAAGGCCGCGATCTCGATCGCCCACGGCGCCTCTGGTGTGGGACTGCCGCCGCTCGCGACGACTTCGATCTGGTTCTTGCCCTTGCCCGCCGCGTCGATGGCGATGTTGCGCCCCGTCGCGACGACGGATTCTGGCGAGCCGGCGAGCGCACCGACCAAGAACTGCGCGACGAGTCGCTGGTATTCGCCGTCGTGCGTCAGCATCGCGTTTGGCGGCGACGACGCGCCGCGCATTGCGACGAGCCGCTTGTCACCGCCGGCCTCGAACCATGCGCGCAGCGTGGCGAGCCGCGACTCCTTTGGTGACTCGGAACCGACGAGCCAGAGCGATGGGATCGCAAGTGAACTTGCGTTATCTGCCGGGTCCGTGTTCTCGGGCAGCGTCGAAAACTCGGTGAAGCCGATGCTGACGTTGCCCAGGTCATCGCCGCGCAACTTCGCGCGCATGGCGATGAAGTCGCGAGGGGCTGCCGGCTCGTCGAGCACGATCGCCTTGCACGGCGTGTCGAAGCGAGCGACGCGCAATGCCGCCGCGCCGCCGAGGCCGATGCCGTAGTAGGCGATGCGATCTTTCTCGATGCCGCGCTGCTGCGTGAGCCAGTCCAGCACGTGGCGACTGTCGAGGAACATGCCACGCAGCGACACCTTGCCCGTGCTCTTGCCGAAGCCGCGGTAGTCGAACACGCAGACGTTGAGGCCCGCTTCATTCAAGAATGTGAGGTAGGGATGCAGCGCGCTCACATTGCCTGCGCGGTCGTGAAACAGCACGACCGTGCGGCCCTGCGCTCGCGGCGAGCGCACGAGGTAGCCGTAGAGAGTCGCTTCTCCGACCAACACTTCGAACGCTTCTGCGTCGAGGCCAAGGTCCGAAGGCTCGACGAGCCATTCGGCCTGCGGTTGCAGCACGGCGCGGCTCAGGTCGTCGTGGGAAGCGCTGCACGCGGCAACGCAGAGGGAAGCAGCCGCAGTGAGCGCGGCGCGGAGAATCGACATGGGGCAGGACGATACGACGGCGTCTGGGCGCGCGCACCTCGGCGCGAGACGATCAGGCGAGGTCGATCGCGGCCGCGAGCAGATCACCTTCGCCGCCGCGCGATGCCGGAACGCCAAACGGCAGGAAGCAGGCCGCTTCGGTCTCGACCGCGACTTCGATTCGGCCGGGGTCGACCAGCGTCACCGAGGCTGCGGCACTGCCGTGCTGGATCTCGACGCCGCAGAGGCTGTTGCAAGAGCCCGTCGACTCGATCGCGACATGCGCAGAGAGTCGTTGCTCGAGCCAACGCGCCAACAGGATCGAGGCTGACAGCGCGCCCTCGCCATGACGCAACACCGCGGTCGTGTGCAGGCTCGGCTGGTAGCGGACACGTTCGAACACTTCGGCCAGCGCGCGTCGCCACGGGCGAAGGCGCATCCACTCCAGGTCGATGAGTTGCATCCCGCGTCGCCTTCGGGTTTCGAACGCGTCGAGGTCGGTTGCCGGCAGCTCGAATCGTGACGAGTCGAGGATCGACAGGTCCGCCATCGTCGCCAAGGCGTCGAATCGGCGGGGATCCTGCGGCCATGGCGCGCCCCAATACAGGCGCGTCGGGATGTCGTGCACGAGCAATGGGCGCACGAGTCCTGGCAGCCTCGTGAAGGCGCCTTCGGGGACGAAGAGCTCGATCTGTTCGAGCACCAGATCGCGGATCGTGCCGTGTTCGCGAGCGGCGCCATGAACTTCTGCCGTGATCGGGCCTTGGCCAGGCGACACGACCACGAGGAACGCGCGGCATGGCAATCGCGTCGCCAGGGCTTCGAGTGTCGCGCGCATCGGGCGCTCGCGCTCGGCGGTGACGACGGCGATGAGATTGGTGATCAGCGCTCGGCTGACGGAGTTGCCCGCATCTTCCTGGCAGCACTCGCGCCAGATCTTGAGCAATGCGTCGGGGATGGCATTGGGAGGAACCGCGTGGCGCGGCGTGACCAGGGCCGTCACGGTTGCCGCCACGAGCGGCCCTCGCCGAGGAGGCGAGCGCTGCCTTCAGGTCCCCAAGTGCCGGCCGAATACGGTTCTGGCTTTCGGGTGTCGTGCTGCCAGCCCGCGACGATCGAGTCGACGATGCGCCACGCTTCTTCGACTTCGTCGCGACGGGCGAAGAGCGTGCCGTCGCCGAGCATCGCGTCGAGCAGGAGGCGCTCGTAGGCGTCCGCCGATTCGCCGCCGAACGCGGCGCCGTATCGGAAATCCATCCGCACGTCGCGAACGCGGAGTTCGGGACCAGGCACCTTGCTGCCAAAGCGCAGCGAGACGCCTTCGTCCGGTTGGATGCGCAGCAGCAAGACGTTGGGTTGCACGACCCCGCGGTCGAACAAGGTCAGCGGTGGTCGCTTGAAGTGGATCGCAACCTCGCTGACACGACGGGGCAATCTCTTGCCGGAACGCAAGAAGAAGGGCGTGCCGGCCCAGCGCCAGTTGTTCACCTGGAGGCGAACGGCCGCGAACGTCTCGGTGCGCGATTCGCCAGGGACGCCGTCTTCCTCGGCGTAGCCGCGGACGTCCTCGCCGCCAAACGACGCCGCCGTGTATTGGCCGCGCACCGTCGTCGCCGCGACTTCATGCGGCGCAAACGAGCGGATTGCCTTGAGCACTTTGACCTTCTCGTCGCGAACCGAGTTGGCAGTGAGCGCAATCGGCGGCTCCATCGCGATGAGCGTCAGCACCTG
>SXPK01000137.1 GCA_005776365.1 Planctomycetia bacterium | reverse complement strand
GCAATGCTCGGCTCGCCTTTGGCGATGGAATGCATGGCGCGGTTCTCGAGTCCGACGACGACTGGCGTTGCCGCCACGTTGTGCGCCATGGGTGCGATCTATTTCGTGCTGATGGCGTTTGGCGCCTGGATCGTGCGCGTGCCACCGGTTGCGAAGATCGTGACCAGCAACGACATCGCGGTGGCGACAGTGACGGCTGGATCGACGGCGCAGCAGGCGGTGCGCACGCGCGCGTTCTGGCTGATCTGGGTCGTGCTGCTCTGCAACGTGACTGCGGGCATTGGCGTGATCGGTCAAGCGTCGCCGATGGTGCAGGAGATGTTCGCGACGACGCCCGCCGCCGCGGCCGGATTCGTCGGCATGCTGAGCCTGTTCAATCTCGTCGGCCGCTTCCTCTGGTCGTCACTGTCGGATGCGATCGGTCGCAAGCGTGTCTATGCGATCTATCTCGGCCTCGGCGCTTGCCTCTACGCCGCGTTGCCCGGCCTTGACGCCTTGTGGGCCTTTGTGGCGGCGGCGTGCGTGATCCTCAGCATGTATGGCGGTGGTTTTGCCACGGTGCCCGCTTACTTGCGCGATCAGTTCGGCACGCGCGAAGTCAGCGCGATCCACGGGCGCTTGCTCACGGCTTGGTCACTCGCGGCGATCGTCGGGCCGAGCGCGGTGACGTGGGCGCGAGAACACGAGATGGATCGCGGCGTCGCGGCGCACGAGGTCTATTCGCGCACGCTGCTTGGGCTCGCGGCCTTGCTGGTCATCGGTTGCGTGGCAAACGCCATGGTGCCAAAGGCCAACGCAGCGATTGCTGCCAATGCAGTCGCGCACCGTGCGCACGACGGGGAGCGGCCGGGCCCGCCCCCGACCTTCCGCTTGTGCTTTGCATGGGTCGTGGTGCTCGCGCCGCTTTCGTGGGGGATTGTCGAGACGGTGCGCAAAGCCGCGGGCTTGTTCTCGTGATGGCCACCACTCTGGGATGATCCTGCCCATGTCGATGGTCCCGCTTCGCGTCCTGTTCGTCGTGCTGGCGCTCGCCGCACTCGGCGCCTGCAACCGCGTGACGCAAGAAATGACTCCTCGGGTCGTGCTCGATGCCGGGCGCGTGCAAAAGGACGCAGTCGTTCGCATCGACGGCGTCGGCACGATCGTCGCGCTGCAACTGGCTGCGCTGCGATTCGGGGCGCAGCCCGAGTTGCTCGCGGTGGGCTCGCAAGGCTACGCGCGGCTGGATCCGATGACGTTGCAGTCACTCGGCGCGACGTCCTTTGCGGGGTCGCCATCGAAGGGTCAGGTCGTCGTGCGCGACATCGACGGCGATGGCGCAGTCGATCTTGTGCGCCTGGCCGAGCACTGGATCGGCAAGTCGGCCGTGTTCGCGCTCGACGGCTCGCTCCGTTGGGAGGACTCGGACGAAGTGACGAAGCGCGCGCCAAACGCGACTGCGCTCGTCGACTTCGATGGCGATGCTCGCTTCGAGTTCGTGACTGCGTTCAACGTGGACCGATCGATGCGCGTCGTCGACTGCGACAACAAGCAGGTGCCTGAGATCCCGTGCGTCGAGCGGACCCACAGCTTGCTCGCGGTCGACATCGAAGGCGACGGAAGGCAGGAGCTTGCCTGCCTCGACGGCCGCGACATTCGCATCGTCGACGCGGCTGGCACAGTGCGAACCAGCATCCGTCCTGCGGACTGCGGCTTTCTCAGCGACCTCGAACTCGTGCAAGACAAAAGGCCGGGCGCGGTGGGCAAGGCCTTGCTGGTCCATGGCTCATTGGGCATGTCGATGTGGACCTTGGACGGCGAGCGCGTCGAGGCCGGGGAGCCCGCTGCGATGCAGCGCCGGTTGGCGAACTTTGACGGGACTCGCGTCACTGCGAAGTGGGGCGCGACCGAATGGGACGTGCGCGCGCGACTCGTCCACCAGCAGGCATTCCCGGCCGGGTTCTTGGCCTCGCGCGTCGTTGTGCGTTTCTTCGACGGGCAACTCGCCTACGAAGAAGTGCTGCGCGGAGCGGGAGAGCGCGAGACCATGCTCGCATTCGGGCTTCTCGAGTTGCCGGCAGATGCAGCGACCGCCCGCCCCGCCTGCGTGCTCATCGGTTGTGGCGCCGATGTGATCCGCTACCGCGCGCGCTGAATTGCGAGCGCCGACCGCAACGCGTCGTCGAGGTCTGCGTGCGCGAAGCAGAATCCAGCTTCGAGCAAACGCCCAGGGTTTGCGCGCTGGCTGCTGAGCAAGACGCCATCGGCCATCTCGCCAAACAGCATTCGCAGCAAGAACGCAGGCATGGGCAACCATGCCGGGCGCCGCAGTGCGCGGCCTAGGGCCTGCGTGAACTCGCGGTTGGTGACGGGCTGCGGTGACACGCACACGAAGGGGCCGCGCGCGGACTCGGTCGTGATCAAGAACGCGATCGCTGAGCACAGGTCGTCGAGCGCGATCCAACTTGTCCATTGCCTGCCGTTGCCGATGGGGCCGCCAATGCCCAGTCGGAAGGGCGGCAGCATCTTCTTCAGCGCGCCCCCGTTCTTGCCGAGGACCATGCCGATGCGCAGCAGACACACGCGCGCTCCGCGTTGTGCGAGCGGAGCTGTCGCGCGTTCCCACTCGTCTGCCACTTCGGCGAGGAAGCCCACTCCCCGCGCGCTGCGTTCGTCGAGCAGCTCATCGCCGCGATCGCCGTAGAAACCGATCGCCGAGGCGCAAAGGAGCGCGGGCGGCCTGTCGAGTTGCGCCAACGAGCGGCACAGATGCTCGGTCGCGGGACCGCGGCTGTCTCGGATCGCGCGCTTGCGAGTGGACGACCAGCGGCCTGCCGCGACGTTCTCGCCGGCGAGGTGGACGACCGCGTCGACCAATCGCGCTTTGTCCATGTCGATGCGACCCGTCTGTGGGTCCCAGGCGATCGCGTCGCTGGCAGCGGCGTCGGTGCGGACGAAGCGCAGGACGCGATGTCCGCGCGCAGTCAGGCATTCGCGCAGCGCCGCGCCGACGAAGCCCGAAGCGCCTGTGATCGCGATGGTTGGCATGGGTGAGATGATGCCAGAGAGAAAAGGCGCTCATGCAGCCCGCGTCCAAGATGCCGCGCAACGCTGCGAGCAGGATGCGGGCCGGCGCCCCTTCGTCCAATGGGGGTTTGCAGCGACGAGCGGCGGGTGCGAAGCTGCTCGTGCTCGTCCAGTTCCGAGCTCGGGAAGAAGGCGCCGCGTGGCGACTCTCGCAGGCAGTCGGACCGGACGCTTGTGACCATGGGGAAAGCCGTGAGTAGTCTTCATCGTCGATCGCCTTCGCGACGCGTTGCAGCCGTCGGGGTCGGGATCGTGGGCGCTTTTGTGTTGCTCGAGTTCCTGCTCCAACTCGGGGCGTTGGTCATGCATCTCCGCCACGACCAGGAGCATGATTCGCGGCGCGTTCAGGCAGCAGCGCGAGTCGCGTTGTGTGTGGGGGACTCATTCACCTTTGGACTGCATGCGACATCGACGGCGTTCTCCTATCCGGCGCAGGCGCAGGCCAGGGTGGTGGCGTCCGGGAGAAGTCCCATCGAGTTCGTGAACGCCGGGGTTCCGGGGCAGTCGTCGCGGGATGTGTTGTTGCGTCTCGACAACGACCTTTTGCAACGGCAGCCGCACGTCGTCTACGTGCTGGTGGGCACCAATGACCACACGTTTCGTCCGGCGCTGGCGCGCGAAGAGGACCTCGCTGAGCTGCGAACTGCCGGGTTCACGTGGCGGTTGCGCACTTGGCGACTGGTGCAACTCCTGAACAGTTCCGCGCCCACGGTCGAGGCGAAACAGGCACAGCCCTTCCTCGGAATCTGGCACGCTGACCAGATCGAGTTCGAGTTTGCCGCCGATGGATCCATGCGGCTCGGCGACCAACGTTGGCAGTGGTCGCTGGCGTCCGATGGCAAGATCAGCGTGCGGTTGCCGGACGGCAGGCACTTGCCGATCGAGTGGCGTGTCTTGGGCGCGCGACTTCAGGTCGCCTGCGCGTTGTGGGATCCACCGCTGTTGTTCGAGCCGGGTCCGATGCCCGGGCCTGTCAACGCGGTGTTGCGGGAGCACCTGCGCCAGATCGTTGCCAGAGTCCGCGCGGCAGGGGCGCGCTGCGTGCTGCTGACCTATCCTGGCGGCGCATTCGCACGGCCCGGGCTCAATGACTGTCTTCGCGTTGCCGCGCACGAGAATGGCGCTGGGCTGTTGGACGTCGAGGCGCGGTTCCATGAACTCGCAAGGGCTGGCGACGTCGCGCGCTACTTCGTCGCGGATGGTCACTGTTCGGATCTGGGCAACGAAGAAATCGCCAGGCTGTGCGCGGATGACGCGCAACGATGAGTTCGAGCGCGCGGCCTGAGCCTCGTCCTGTTCCTGCGGCCTCGCTACTGTGCCCCGTGTGACTTCGGCCCACGACGCCTCGCTCCCGCCAGTCTTCCGCCATACGGCCGCACGCCGCGCGCATCTGGACCAGGGCAACCTGCTCCGATCGCTGACCCTCGTGATCAACAAGATCCCCGGCGGCATCAACCTCGGGCAAGGCGTGTGCGACCTCGATTCTCCCAAGCCGTTGCTCGAGGGCGCGAAGCGCTGCATCGATGGCGGCGATCGGCAGCTCTACACGCCGTATGCAGGATTGCCGGAACTGCGCACCGCGATCGCGAACAAGCTCCGCCGCCACAACGGGCTCGACTACGGGCCGGAGAATGTCGCAGTCACGAGCGGTTCGTCAGGAGCGTTCTTTGCGGCGGGGATGACGCTGCTGGAGCCTGGAGACGAAGTCATCCTGTTCGAGCCGTTCTACAGCTACCACTGGACCACGGTGCCGTTGTTCGGCGCAACGCCAGTGCCAGTGCCGCTCGATCCTGCGACGGGCGCGTTCGATCTCGCCGCGTTCCATAAGCGCCTGACGCCGCGCACGCGAGCGGTCGTCGTCAACACGCCGGGCAACCCTTCTGGCAAGGTCTGGACGCAGTCCGAGCTGCAGCAACTCGGCGAGGCGCTCGACGGCTCGAACGTCATGGTGCTGACGGACGAGGTCTACGAATACATGTGCTTCGACGGAACGCGGCACGTATCGCCCGCCAGCGTCGCGTCACTGCGGGAGCGCACGCTGACGATGAACTCGTTCAGCAAGACCTATTCGATCACCGGTTGGCGCATCGGCTTCCTCGCTGGGCCGGCCGCGATCGTCGAGAAGTGCGGCATCGTGTTCGACCAGATGGAGGTGTGCGCATCGCGACCGATGCAGCGCGGCGTGCAGGCGGCGCTCGAGCAACTGCCGGAGTCGTACTACGCAGACCTGCAGATCAGCTACGGCAAGAAGCGGGACATGTTCTGCGCCGCGCTCGCGGATGCTGGGTTCCGATTCCGCAAGCCAGAAGGCGCCTACTACGTGCTGGCTGACTACGGCGACGTCTTCGGCGAGTTGCAGCCGCATCCTGCCGTCTTGCGGATGATCGAGCGCATCAAGCTCAACGCAGTGCCTGGGCACCTGTTCTTTGGTGATCCAACGGGAGTTCGGTCCATGCGATTCCAGTTCGCGGTCGAAGTCCCAGTGCTCGAAGAGGCGTGCCGTCGCCTCAGGAGCCTGCGATGAACGCGCCAGCGCCGGCCAGTGGCGCCATCGTCGCGTCGCTCGTCGCTGCTTGCTGCCTTGGCATCGCGTCCGCGCAATCGCCAGAACCGGAGGCGGGCCTCGTGGCGCTGCACCAAGCTCGACTCGACGCAGTGACGAGCGGCGTCGTGCTCAACGTGGCTGCGCATCCTGACGACGAATCCTCGCGCACGAATACGATCTTGCGCAGGAAGCACGGACTGCGCGTGGTCACCGCCTATTCGACCTACGGCGACGGCGGCCAGAACGCGATAGGCAAGGAGATCGGTCCTGAGTTGGCGCGCTTGCGCGTGCGCGAAACGATGGCGGCAGCCGCGTTGATGGACTTCGAAGTGCGCTGGCTCGGCATGGGCGACTTTGGCTACTCCAAGTCGCTCGACGAAACGCTGGCCTATTGGGGCAAAGAGACGCTGCTTGCTGCGATGCGAAGGGTCGTCGATGAAGTGGACCCGGATGTCGTCGTGACCAATCACGATCTCAGCCACGGTCACGGGCACCATCGCGCCTCGTTCTGGGCGATTTCGCAAGTGATCGAGGAACGCCACCGCGCCGGCAAGCATGCGCCAGCGCTCTACTCTCGTTGCAGTCTCGAGGACGCGCAGTGGACCGTCGATCCGAGCGAGTTGGATCCGATGCGCGGCGAGACCTACGCGCGCCTGGCGCACCGCGCGTGGGTCCAGCACGTGACCCAGGGCCCGTGGAGCGCGCACGAGCCGTTGCAGGTGGGCAAGGACTACTGGAAGCTCGCGTGGCCGGCGAATGGAGCGCAGGACCGCGCTGCGTTTCCGCTCACTTGGATGCGCCGGCGCTTTGCCGATGCGGCGCCGGAGATCGCGCTCGCCTTGGGCGCCGTGATGCTCGATTCGCCCACGCGACCCGTCGAGCTCGAAGCTGCCGAAGGTCTGATGAAGTTGCGGCAATGGGCCAAGCCGCTGCCCTTCTACACCGGTATCCACCCGCAGTTGGAGGTTGCCGCCGAGTCGCGGCGCCGCATCGACGCATTGCAGCGCGTGCTGCTCGCCAGGTCGGGCGTCCGCGTCGAGTGCTGGATCGATCGCGACGAGGTGCCACGCGGTGGCGAAGGCAAGGTCTATGTCGTCGTGCACGGCATGGCCAGCATCCAGAATCTGTCGGTGCGATGTGGCGACCGCACCGCCGAGCCGGTTGCGCCGCGCGTCCGCAGCACGTTCTTCGACGCGATGCCCGCCGTGCCTGCCGGCGCCACGCCGGCGGACCTCGGCATGCAGAACGGCGGGAACGCCGTCGCGTCGGCGCCAGCGACTGCGCCGTCGCCGGTGCCGGGCCGACTTGCGGTGGCATTCATCAATGCGTCGCCGCGCGCAACGCCGCCAGAAGTCGATTTCGTCACGCTCGACGTCGCCTTCGATCTTGTCGACGTGCCTGCTCCGCTCGAGCCCGGCGTGCACTACATCAAGCGACCGACGCAATCCGTGCGCATCGAGTTGGCGCCGCGGCTTTCGTTCTCGTCCGTCGAACCCGTGGAAGTGTCCTGGGACCGCGACGTCGTGATGGTGCCCAAGGACCGTGTCGTAGAACGGATCTTCAGCGCCAGCGTGAAGTGTCGTCGAGCCGAAGGGCTCGCAGAACCGATTCGCATTGCCGCCGGCGCCGGCATTCGCGCGGAGGCAATCCCCGGTCGCCTCGCGTTGTCAGCGGACCATGCCGAGGCGCGCGTGCTCGTGCGGGCGACGATCGACGGCTCGGCGCTCGACGCGCAGCCGACGATTCGCCTCGAGATCGGCGGCGAGAAGTCGCCGCTATCGATCGTGCCCGTAGAAGCCTTCGTGCCACCCGGCCTGCGCGTCGGTCTCGTGCGCGGCCCGGACGACACCGTCGAGCGCTCCCTCGGGGATCTGGGTGTCGCCTACCAGCAACTCGATCGCGACGCGCTCGCAACCTCGCGGCTCGAGGACTTCTCGGCCTTGTTGCTCGACATGCGCAGCTACCACCACGTTCCAGAACTCGCCGAGCACCGCGACCGGATCCTGCAGTATTGCCGCGCTGGCGGTCGTGTGGTCGCGATGTACCACAAGCCGGGCGAATGGAACGAGCGCGCCGGGCGCCCGCTGCTCGCGCCGTTTCCACTCACCGTCGGCAACGAGCGCTGCACCGAGGAGCAGAGCGCTGTCGTGATGCTGCAACCTCAGCACTCGATCTGGTCAAAGCCGCATGCGATCACAACGCAGGATTTCGAGGGTTGGGCGCAGGAGCGCGGACTCAACTTCCCGAGCAAGTGGGACACGGCATGGACGCCGCTGCTCGAAACCAGGGATCGCGCGGACGAGAAAGCGAGCCAGGGCGCGCTGCTGTTCACCGAGTATGGCCGCGGCGACTTCGTCTATTGTTCGCTCGCGCTGTATCGACAGCTGCGCAATGGCCACGCCGGCGCGGCGCGCATTCTCGTAAATCTGCTCGCGCGTTGAAGGCGCGGATCAGAGGCGCTGCGTGACGCAACCGGTCGCGCGCGCTTCGAGTGGCGACGTCGCCAGGTCGACGACGAAGCCCTGCCAGGTGACGTCGACCGGGCCATAGGCAGCCAAGAATGCGCGTGTCGCGGCGTTCATCGCGACCATCGTCTGGTGGCGCCCAAGGGAGTTGCTGACCCCGAAGAAGGTGATGCCGCTTGGGTCCGTGAGATCGACGCAGACATTGCCGACGCTGCCGCTCGCGTTGAATCCAGGGATGGACGCCACGGCCTGTGATCCATCCGGGTTGCCGCCGCCCTGGAGCGGTCCAAAGGAGATGCGGGCGAGCACGAGCGCGTTGGGGCGCTGCCCTTCAGTGACGAGGAAGCCGAAGTCGTCCGCGCGTGCGGGCGAGAGCGGCGGCGGCGGAATGCTCGCCGCCGCGTTGTGCAAGTCGGGATGCAGTCCCGACAGCATGTTCGTCGTGCCGCCCAAGGGCACGCGCGCGATCGGACTCGGCGACGAGAATGCCTGGCTGATCACGTAGTGCAGCTGGTTGGTCTGCGTCACGCCGACGCCGCCGGGTGCGAACGTGAGGACATCGAGCTCGAGTTGTCGGTAGTCGCCGCGTCGGCCGGGGATCCCGGGGAATTGCGCCGGCGCGCCGGTCGGCAACGGGAACGCGCCGCCCGTCGTGGCGACAACGCAGATCAGATTTGGCGGGACCGGGCTCGCGGGCAGGCGGGGACCGACGACATCCAGTGGCGTTGCGCTCTGCACGTTGGGCATGTAGTCGGACGTGACGCGGCAACCGAGTCCTTCGGCCGGCCATGTTCCTGATGCCAAGCCGATGCCGAAGTAGACGTCGTCATCGGTGGGGCCGTGCGACGTCGTCATTCGTGCCGGTGTCGCGGGCGGATTGAATCCGACGGTGATCACATGGATGGCGGGACCAGTGGCCGCGCTCGGCGGCGTGTTGATGCGCCCGGTGCGGAACCACACGCCCGCTCCGTTGCTGCTGACATCCGGCGTCCCAGGCCGCGAAGGGTCGTCCAGATACCCGACGAGAGTGAACTGCTCCGCCGTGTAGCCCACCTGGTCTTGCACCGCGATGCGGAAGCCGACGATGCGACGCGTCCTTCCTGTCGGGTCGGACGGATCGACGAAAGCGTGGCGGTAGTAGCGCCCGGAGAAACACTGCAAGACATCGACGTTCGTGGTGTTGGCGCCGCCGCGATCGACGTAGCTGGTCTCGAAGCCCGCGGTGAAACCCAGCAGGTTCGCGACGCCTTGCGCGAACCCGCTTTGAGTGGCAATGACGAGCGCGAGGAGCCCTGCGAACCGTCGTCGCACGTTCAGCGTCCCGTGCCCGTGCCTTGCTGTTGCCGCAGTTTGTCCATCGCCTCGTCTGCGGTGGGGGCTGGAGCGCCCTTGCCCTCGCGTGCGAGGATCGGGGTTGCCTGCGGGACGCCGTTCAAGTCGATCATCTTGACCGTCGACCACGCGCCGTCTTGGTGCTTCCACCACCACCAGCCGTTGTGGAACACAGTGTCCACGATCGGGGAGAAGGGCTGCTCGTCCCAGATCATGTCGATGTCCTGAGCGACGTCGTTGATGGCATCAACGACTGAGCCATCGGGCAGCCGAATCTTGCCGGGCCGCGCTCCGTTGCTGAGCGTGAAGGTGCTGCTCGGCTTTGCAGTCGGATCCGCCGGCGACGATGCAGCGGGCACTGCGGATTGCGCCGCAACCGGCGGAGCCATCGCCGGGTCTGCGGCGTGCTCTGGTCCGGCGGCGGGCGGCGTCTCATTGACGCCGTTGCCGCCAGTCGCGAACCAAGCCACGCCCGCCACGATCAGCAGGGCGATGCCAGCAATGACTTTGCCGGGCCTCGACTCAGAGGTGCTGGACGACACAGCCAGTGGCCTTCACTTCGCTTGGGCTGGTCGCGAGGTTCACGACGAAGCCCTGCCAGTGCAGGTCGAGCGCGCCGTAGGACGCGAGGAACGCGCGCGCCGGAGCGCCGAGTGGGAAGGTCTGCTGGCAGCGACCATTCACGTCGGTGAAGCCGATCAGCGTGAACGCGCTCGGGTCCGCGAGGTCGATGCAGACGTTGCCCGTGCTGGTCGCGGCATTGAAGCCAGGGATGAACGCGACCGGGATCGAGCCGTCGCCGTTCGTGCCACCGACCAGCGGGCCGAACGCGAGGCGGATGACCGCGAGCGAGTTCGGGCGGTTGCGTTCCGTGATCAAGAAGCCGATGTCGTCCACGCGGGCCGGCGCGCCGGCGGGCGGGGGCAGCAGGCCCGTCGCGTCATTCACGTCCGGGTGCTGACCAGACAGCATGTTGGTCGTGCCACCCAGCGGAACCTGCGTCGTCGCATTGATCAGCGGGACCGCGCGCACGTTGCTCGACGGATACCGGATCTGGTTGGTCTGCGTCACCGCAACGCCGCCGGTCGTGAGCGCGAGCACATCGAGGTTGAGCTGACGGTAGGCGCCGCGCGCGCCCACGGTGCCCGGGAATCCCGGCACCTGGCCGGTCGGCACCGGGGCCGCGCCGCCGGTGGTGGCGACGGTGCAGACGAGGTTCTGCGGGCCGGTGATCGTCGTGATGCGCGGGCCGACGACGTCGAGCGAGTTGGTGCCGACGTTGCCGACGTTGAAGTCGAAGGCCATGTGGCATCCGAGGCCATCCGCGGGCCAGGTGCCCGAACGCAGCCCGATGCCGAGGTAGACGTTGTCGTCGCTCGCGCCGTGCGACGTGCCGTAGTTCATCGACGTGGCAGGTGGGTTGATGCCGTAGGTGATCGTGAAGACCACCGCAGTCGTCGCCGTGCTGGGTGGCGTGTTGATCAGGCCCGTGCGGAACCAGACGCCCGTGCCGTTCGCGTTTGCATCAGGCTGGCCGGGGGCGATCGGATCGTCCTTGTAGCCGACCAGGGTGTATTGCTCGGCCGTGTTGCCGAGTTGGTCTTGCACCGCGAAGCGGAGTCCCACGAGGCGCTTGCTGGTGCTGAGCGGGTCCGTGGGGTTGATCATCCAGCTGCGGTAATCACGAGTGGCGAAGACCTGCAGCACGTCGACATCGAGTGCATTGACGCCAGCGCGGTCGGTGTAGGACACATCGAAACCGCCGTTGAAGCCGAGGAAGTTGGCGAGTTGCGCTGGGAGCGAACCCGTCAATGAAAGTGCGAAAGCGAATGCGAGGGTGGAGCGCATGCGAAGGGTCTTTGCTTGGACGTGGACGCGCCCGCAACAGGAGCGAAGCGGGCAGGGCCCGGCATCCTACGTCGGCTCGCGACGAGTGGGAACCCGTCGGAGCGCTTCCATCGGCTGCCTGCCGAAGACGTGACTTCGAGTCGGTCCGGCGCAATGCCTGTGCCGGACCGACCCCGACCCGTGCGTCAGGCCGCGGCGGCGCGCGGTGCGGTGAAAGCGGCGAGGGCGTATAGGCCAGCGGCGAACAAGGTGACCACCAAGAAGCCACCTTCCATCGCGACCAAGATGCTGAGGATCGACGCCATCACCGAGGCGGCGCCGTTCACACCAAACGCCCAGCCGATCATTCCCTGCTGCTCGCCCCGTAGCAGCGAGAGACCCGTCGGGAACGGGATGCCCATCGCGAAGGCCAGCGGCGCAATGGTCAACATCGTCAAGAGGATGCGCAGCGGTTCGGACCACGCCAGCGTCGCTTGCAACGTGGCCGGCAGCAGCAGTGCTTGTGCGATGAGCAGCACGACGACGGTGAAGCCCGCTCGCATCGCGCCCCGTTCGCCGAGTTGACGCTTGCCGGCCCAAGAGGAGCCAAGCCCTGAGAACAAGAGGAAGCTGCACAGCCCGACGCTGAGCGAGTAGGTGGGGTGCCCGAGGTAGAGCACGAAGCGTTGGATCGTGCTGATCTCGACGAGCAGGTAAGCGAGCCCCAGCGCCGAGAAGAAGGCAATCACTCGCACGCGCGAGTTGCGCGAGCCTTTCGACGTCTTGAATCCGAGGCGGAACATCGGCAGCAGCACGAGCAGCAGGGTCGCGATCAGCGTCTGCACGCTGAGTGCAGCGAGGATGTAGAGGCCGATTGGCTGGCTGCCGGTCAGCGCTGCGTAACCGTCCGTGCCGCTCGAAGTGAACGACAGGTCCGTCCACGAGTTGAAGTTGAAGAAGAACGGCTTGTCGTCGGTCGCCGGGTGCGTGCGGTACTGGTAGGTGTCGTGGAAGAGTTGCTCGGCTTCTGGACCGGCGGCCGCTGCGGCGAGGAGCTTGGAATACTCGTTCTCTTCGTTCTTCAAGCCGGCGGCGTAGTACAGCGTGTGGTTGGTCTGCGGCGCGTTCAGTGGAGGCAGATAGGCCTCGATCTTGGCGACGTCGTCTGCTGTGAACGGCGTCTTTCGCATCAGCACCGCGGCGTAGCGCATCGGGTGCTCGTAGTCGCGCGACATGCGTGCGCGCAACTCGGTGAAGTTCTTGATGTGCTCGAACCCCTGCGCGCCCTTCAGGTCCTTGGCGATCGTCATCATCTGGCCGTCCTCCTGGTTGACGACCAGGAAGTGCTTGCGCGGGTCGGTGACGCCAATCTTGCGCAGCGCGCGCGCCGCGGTGGCGACGAGCTTGAGCTCTTCGCGCGGCGGCTCGAAGCGGAAGCGGATCACGGTGATCACGCCCTCGTCCGACATGTGCGCAAAGAAGTCGTCGAACGCTTCGATGGTGTAGAGATAGCTCTCGCTGAAGATGTAGCTGCCCGACGACAGCGCTGAGTAGGTGTCGGTGCCCGACATCTGCAGCAAGTCGAACTTCTTGCCCGAGCGACGAAGGTAGCTGCGGCCTTCCGACTTCGCCCACGTCACGCCGGGGCGGTCGTAGACGTGGTTGGTGTAGGCGCCGAACTTCCCGCGCACGAGGTCGATGGTGTCGCCATTGATGTCGACGGCAGTGATCGTTTTGGCGCCGCAGGCGAGGCCGGTCTCGATGTCGTTGCCGCCGCCGGGGCCGATGATCAAGGCGTCCGGGTCCTTCACCAGTTGGTAGCCCAGGCCATACCAGTGCTTCTTGTAGTCGAGTTCTTTCGCGTAGCCGCCGGACCAGATCTTGGTCGGCGCGTCGCCGTCCTGGAACACGTGCACTTCGGTGCGCGGACTGCTGGCGGGGTTCTCGCGGTCCTTCTGCGCGTTCTGCAAGGTCGGCGCCATCGGCAGCGTGTCGATGCGGCAGGTCGGGCTCCACACCGTCGATCGCAGAGTCTGGTCGAGTTGCGGATACTGCGGGTCCTGCGTCTTGCGCATCCAGTCGGCCTGGGCCTCGTAGTAGAGGTCCATCGTGCCGAGCATCTTGCTTCTCGCGGGTTCGATCGGCAGCAAGCGGTTGGTCGCCTCGGGGAATGCGACGGAGAGCGGCCAGATCGCGATTGCCAGCAGCGCGAGAACGCGCGCGGGAGCGAGCAGCGAACCGCCCGAGCCTAGGAGCGCGGCAAGCCCTGCAACGCCGCCGAGCGCCGCAAAGACATAGAGACAGCCAGGGCCGCCGAGCGGACGGACGAGGAGCACGAACAAGAAGCTGCCGACCGCGGATCCGATCAGGTTCCAGAAGTAGGTGCGATGGACCATTGCCGCGTGCTGTTGCAGCGCGATCGAGATCGCGAGGCCCGCGAACAGGAACGGCACGATCAAATAGGCGTAGCGCAGGAACAGCAGCAGGTACTTCGAGCGGTCCTGTTCGATGTCGAGCGTGTCGAGCGGCGTGTGACACAGGATCATGAACGCGCCGATCAGCGACAGGCCGAACATGCTGCAACACACCGAGACGGCGCGGCGCGAGTCGCCGAACATGCGGCCGATGCCGGGGAACATGCCGAGCAATCCACCGCCGGCGCCAAAACCGAGCAGCGTCACCGTGACGACCATGTAGGTCAGGTGATGCCAGAGCATCACGCTGAACAGGCGCGTCTGCAGGACCTGCACCGCGAGGGTCGCGGCCGAAATCAAAACGACTGCGAGCAGGATGCCGCGGATCGAGTGCGGCGAATCGGAGTTGGTCATCGGGTTCCGGTGCGTGGGCTGCGAAGCCGACTCATTGGGCCGCGCGCTGCGCGGCGCGAAGGATGATGCGGCGATCTTGCAGGACCGTCAAGGCGACGAAGGCGCGGGCTGAGCGGCCAGAACGAAATGAGCGCGTTCAACTCCGGTAACGCTCCTGCTCGTGCGCGATGACGGCTCTCTCGAGCGTTTCGATCGCGAGCGGATTGGCAGCTTGCGATGCCGCGCGAACGAGCAGTTCGCGCGGCGTCTCGCCGTCCTGCAGCGACAGGCGCAGACGGCGCATCGCTGCTTCTAGGCCGCGCACTGCAGCGGGGCGACGAAGTTGGCGAAGTCGCCGGCGGTAAGCCAGCAGCAACGCGACGAGCGCGATGACGAGGCTGGACTCCAAAGGACAACTGACGACGAGGAGGGCGAACTGCGTGATCGAGTCGCCGATCCAAGAAAACATCGCGGCGCGTTCTTCCTCGCCGAAGCCAGTGACTTGCGACCAGACGCCCTCCATCCATTTGCGCGCGTCGGCCAGCAACCCGTCGTCGTCCGCAGCAGTCGCGACCGCGCCTTCTGGCGTTGCGTCGAGCGTGACCCAGCCATGACCTGGAAACCAAGCCTCGACCCAGGCGTGCGCGTGCTTCTGCCGAACCACGAACGCGCCGGTCGCTGCGTCTTGCTCCTGCGCGACGTAGCCGCCGACGACGCGGGACGGGATCGCCTGCATGCGCAGCAAGAGGCACAGTGCGGTGGCGAAGTGCTCGCAGTGACCGCCGCCTGTGCCCAATAAGAAGTCATCGAGGGTCCGTGCGGCGCCTGGCGTCCCGGGCAGCTCATAGCGCCGTGAGCCGGCGAGCCAGGAGCGAGCGTGTTCGGCGCGCTGCGCGGCACTCGCGTCGGGCGGCGCCGTGCGACGCAGCTCCTGCTCCACGGACCGCAGCGGGCCAGGGACGTTTTCAGGCGTTTGCGTCAACAACGCGCGCGCCGTGGCTGAGAGTTCGGCCAACTGCTGCGGCGCGCCGGCGCGCACCGTGTAGCGAACCTCGCGCGGGCCCTCGCCGAAATCGACGAGCGCGACGATGCCGTCGGCCTTCGGATCCACGAGTGCGCCGGCGGTGAACTCGAGGTCGAACGAGCTTGTCAGGAGCGGCAGGAACAAGCGACCGCCGCTCGTGTCGAACAGCGTCACGGCACACTGCGCGCTTGCATCGTCCCGCCGCGTCGTTCCCTTGGACCCTTGGTCGCCTGTCGCCGCGCGCCGCCACTGCGTCGCTGATGCTACGGTCCACGGCGTGTCTGTCGCCCTGCGGTTGCCGAAATCGCGGATGCGGAACTGCTGCCATCCCGCGCCGTCGAACTGCACGAAGGTCGCGCCGCGCCAGTGAGTCGGCGGCAGTTCGCCGTCGGGCATGACGAGACGCATGACCGGCGCTTCGCTCAAAGTCGGCGTCGAAGTACGATCGAGTCGAACCTGGTCCGCAAACGCGACGATCGGCGCGCCGCCGATGTGCAGCGAGTCGCTCATCCACCCTTCGCGCTTGAAGTCACGCGGCCAGAGCAAGAACACGGCGCCCGTCAAGGCGAGCGCGACCGCGCTGCGCGACAAGCCGTCGCGCGCGATCGTGCGCACGGCGCCTTTGGGCGGATCGCCACTGCGTGGCAGGCAGACGTGGAGTTGCAGTGCGAGCACGAGCAGCCCTGCGTAGGCGGCGAATGCAATCGACCAGCCAAGGTCGCCGCAGAAGAAGCTCGTGACGAACGCGATGAGGAAGGAGTTGAAGAACAGCAGGTCCGGACGTTGCCGCTGGCCGATGTTGTTGAGCAGGTGCACTTGGCACAACGCGGACAGCAAGAGTCCGTCTTCCAGCATGTGCAGCAATCCGCTGGTCACCGCGTCGTGGACCAGGAACGCAAACGATGCGACGACCGCGGCGTTCCAGGTCGCTCGATACCACGCGTGCTCGTGGAGGCGGGCCAGCAGTGGCGTGACCGCGGCGCACGACCACAAGGCCCAAAGCCATGGTGACGTGACGGTGCCGGTCAGTTGCACGAAGGCGAGATCGAGCAGCACGATGCCGAGAAATAGCCACCGGAGCGCTTCAGGCATCGACGCCTCCGTGCGCAACGGACGTGAGCGTGATCGAGCGCTGCGAGGCCACGGGCGGTGGTGGCGCGTTCTTCGGAAGGGGCATTGCGCTGGCGAGCCAGCGCAACAGCGGAGCGACTTCTGGCCGATCGGCGTCGAGCTCGAGGCTCGCATCTTGGCTGCGCAACCGCAGCGCCTGTCGAGTCGCGGCAGCCTCCAACACGCACCGCGTGGCCTCCGACAGCGCGGTCTCGAGCGACGCCAACTCGCAGCGTCGGTCGATGACGAGATCGACGCCTTCGCCGCCGTGGCGCTCGAACTCCTTCACGATCGGCGATCCCCGTCGTGCAGTGGCCTTCCAGTGAATGTGGCGCACCGCGTCGCCCTGCCGCCATTCGCGCAGGCTCGCGATCGACTCCTCGTCGCCGCCGGGCGGCTTCGTCCCATCGCCGGCATGGCCATGCGCATTCGCGATCGGAGTCGCAGCGGGCCGTGGATGCGCGATGACCTCGGCGCGCACAGTCGTTGTTGCCGTCGCCATGCAGACGCCGAAGGGATGCCTTGAACGCACGGTCAAGGCTTCGATCGAGTGCACGCCGCGCGGCATGCCCTTCTGCGCGGCGTCGATCGTCTCGCCAACCCGAGCCAAGGCGACTTCTGCGATGCAGCGCACGTGGCCGTCGATCACCGCGTCGACGAGCACGCCGTAGACGATCTTGCCGCGCGGGCCGGTCACTCGAATGCGCAGCGCATGTGGATCGCCGGTTGCCGCGGCCTCGACGCTGACCAGTTCGACAGACACGCCGCGGAGGTTTCGCCAGGCGCCAGTGGCGCCCAAGGCGCCAAGCGTCCCGAGAAACGTGGTCAGCAGGAAGAACAGGTTGGAGTAGGCCGTCGCGAAGAACAGCAGCACGACAGCTGCGAAGAACAGCGCGCCCTTCGCACCGAGTCCTGTCGGCCGGAGTCGCATCGGATCACAGCGGAACGGGCGTCTTCGCGATCACTTCGCGCAGCATCGCGGCCGAACTCCCACCGCCACGCACGAACATGCGATGGGCGAGAACCGGCTCTGCCAGCGCCTTCAAGTCGTCAGGCAGCACGTAGCTGCGGTCGTCGAGCCAGGCTCGGGCGCGCGCCGCCTTGAGCCACATCAATGCCGCGCGCGGGCTTGCGCCGAGCGCGACCTCGGTTTGTTCACGGGTCGCGGCGACGATGCGAAGCACATACTCGGCGACGGTCTGGTGCACGCGCACTTCGGCTGCTGCGGTCTGGGCAGCGAGCAGTTGCTCGCGTGTCAGGACCGGCTGCACCGCATGCAGGGCCGATTCGGCGTCGCGGCCGGTGTAGAGAGCGAGTTCTTGCGCGCTATCCGGGTAGCCGAGCTCGATGCGCACGAGAAAGCGGTCGAGCGCCGCTTCGGGCATCGGGTAGGTCCCGTGGAACTCGATCGGGTTGCGGGTCGCGAACACATGGAACGGCGCGCCCAAGTCCATCGTGCGCCCCTCGAGCGACACGGTGCCGGACTCCATCGCCTCGAGCAGGCACGACAGCGTGCGCGGACTCGTGCGGTTGATCTCGT
>SXPK01000136.1 GCA_005776365.1 Planctomycetia bacterium | reverse complement strand
GCGGCGGGTCGATCAGCAGCAGGTCGGGCCGCAGCTTGTTGCCCTTCAAGTAGAGCTCGGTCGTCTGGCGGTAGTAATGCACGTTGTCGCAGCCGTTCTGCTTCACGTTGACGCGACCCAGCGTCGCGGCGCGACGCTCGTCTTCGACGCCGATGACGCGCGCGAAGTTGCGCGACAAGGGCAGAGTGAACAGGCCCACGCCGGCGTAGAGGTCGAACGCCAAGTCGCCTCGCTCGCCCTCGACCGCATGCGCCACGAGCTTGTCGACGAGCAGCGCGTTCCCTTGGAAGAAGCTCTCGGGCTCGACGAAGAAGGAAAATCCGAGCACGCGCTGTTCGACCAGATCCTTGCGCACTCCGGGCAGGTCCGGGGCCCACGACGCGCCGGAGACGCCGCACGCGCCTTCGATCTGGTGCACGCGCTCGCCCGCTGGCACACGTTGCAGCGCCGCGCGCAACTCGGGGATCGCCTGTTCCAGCTCCGGCACCAGCACCGGACACTCTTGCAGGGGCACGACGGTCTTGGTGAACGCGCGATGAAAGCCGAGTTCGCGGCGATCGACCTTGATCTGCGTGCGGGCGCGATACTGCCACTCGGCGGCGGCATGGATCGGCACTTCGCCTGGCCACTGAAAGCCGCCCATCCGCACCAGCGCGTCCTTGACGAATCCCGCCTTCTGGCGGACCTGCTCCTGGTAGTCGATGTGCTGGAAGTGGCAGCCGCCGCAATCGCCGAAGTGCCGGCAGCGCGGTGCGCGGCGGTGCGGCGAGGGCTTCAGCACATCGCAGACTTTGGCCATCGCGTGGCGCTTGTCGACTTCCGTGACTTCGATGCGAAGGTGGTCACCGGGCGCGGCGAATGGCACGAATAGCGCCATGCCGTCGTGGTGCGCGATGCCGAAGCCGCCGAAGGCGAGGCGTGCGATCGTTACTTCCAGGCTCGCGCCGATCTCCAAGTTGCTCATCGTGGGGCGGGCACGATAGCGAGCGCGCCGCGTCGCGTCACTGCGGGTGCATCTGGCCGCAGACGACGACCGCGATGCATGCGCAGTCGATGCACATTCGCACGTCGCTGCTCACCGGGTCTGCCGCGGATCGCATCAGCGCGCGATCGCCAGGAGCCGGTATGGCGACGGACCATGGCGGGCAGCGGCAGTGCAGCATCGGCGCCGCGATGGTCGCTGCATCAACGGCGGCAGTGGCTGTGCGAGTTTGTTCGCGAGCGTCGCTCGTGGCTCGAGAACGGCGCCGCGCTGCAACCAGACCGGAGCCTTGGACCAAGAAAGCAGTGACTCCGCGGCAGCGGGATGGCTCCGTGCCTTGGTGCCACGGGGAGGATCGCCTTCGCTGGCCTTCGGATTCCTCTCCGCCGCCATCGGGGCACGGTTCCTGTGCCGCCGCTCCTCGCGATACCTCCTCTCCGCTAGCATCTCCGCCCCGAGATCGGTCCTCCGCGCGGGGAGGCGAAAAGCGATGCCTTGCCTCACACCTCTTCTCGCGGGTCGCGAAACGCCATGATCGTCACTGCCGCACTATTGTTGTCCTCGCTGCTCGTCGCGCCGCAGAACCCCTCGTTGCGCGTGCCCCGCCCGACGAAGGCTCAGGATGCGGCCATCTTGCGGCCGACCACTGAGGTCGATCGGTTCGTGCGCTACTTGGCGCGACTTCGCGCCGCGCCGGTCGAAGTCGAACGCGCGCTGCTGGCGATCGCGCAGGAGTTTCCTGATGTCGAGGCGCTGCTGCTGCAACGCTTGCCGGCGGCGCAGCCGCGTGAACTTCAGGAACTGATGGTCGCAGCGAGGCGCTTTCCGACGCAAAAGGTCGCCGACGAGCTCGAGTTCCAAGCGCTCGCGCGGCCGCTTGGGGAAGCGACGCGCGACGTGCTCGAGACCATGGCTGATCTCAAGGGCGCTTCGCGCAACGATGCGCTCCGCGCTTGCGTCCGTGGCCGCATCGCCGGCGCGCGTCGCATCGCGACCGAGATCCTGGCGCGCAACTCCACTCCTGCGGAGCTCGATTTCGCGCTGCAGCTCGTCGATGAGCAGAGCCTCGACTTCCGGCTGTGCGGGATCGAGTTGCTCGGCGCGCTGCCCGAGCCTCGCGCGCGCCAGCGGCTTTGCGAGTTGCTCGCAAAGGATCCGACGATCGCAGGCGCGGCGTGCAGCGCATTGCTGCAGCGATTCGTGGACGCCAAGGCCGACCTGTTGGCGATCTTGGCCCAGCCTGCAATCGATCGCTCTCACGCCTACGCCGCATTCCTCCTCGCGAGCCAGGACATCGACGGCTCGCAGCTGCCGCCCGACTCGTGTGCGCCCGCGCTCGTTGCTTCGTTGCAGGGAGTCGACCCGATCGCCAGGTGCCTTGCGGCTGTCGCGCTCGGCGCGATGTGCTACCAGGGCAAGACAGATTCTGTGCAGGACGGACCCATCGTCGCGGCCTTGCTCGACATCGTCGTGTCGACCTCGTTTGTCCCCAACTACGAGATGCTTCGCGGCCCCGCCGAACGCGAGCTGCGGCGACTCGCCGGCAGGACTGGCGCAGAATCCTTGTCGTGGCGCGAATGGTGGAAGGATGCAGAGAAGGGATTTGTCGGCTTGCGCGCGCGCATCGAGATGCGTCCCGAGCAAGCGGGCGTCGCGCTCGTCGCGCTGCGTGACGAACGGCGTTCGATCCGCCTGATCGGTGAAAAGCTCGCCGACCTGCCGCCGGTCGCCGGCGCTCTCGAATACGTGCTCGACGCAGCGCAGATGCAGCAAGTGGTCGACGCGCTTTCGCAGGCAGGCTTCATGCAACCTGGCGCCATCGTGCCGCCTGCCGGCGCGCCGGTTGCTCGCACCATCGACCTCACGGTCGGCAACGGTCGCACGCAGGTGGGCGCCCCGACCCAGGAGCTGCCGGGCTTCGAAGCTCTTGTCGCCGTCATCGACCGTGCTGCGCAGAGCGAGTTCTGGCAGCTCCTGCGGCATCCGACCGACGAGCCGGAGCGCGGCGCGTTCTGGCGCGCCGAGCGCCGTGCGCGTCTTGCGCAAGCGGATCCGCTCGAGCTGTCGCGCCGCAGCCTGCGTCGTGCCGTGCGCGTGTGGCCCTTGTGCACGCCGGTGCAGAAACAACTCGTTCTCGCCTGGATGCTGACTCTCGACAAACGGGCCGAGGTCGCGAACGAGGCAGACGGTCGCGCGATGCTGCAACTCGTCGAGCAGGCGCCGCAGTTTGGCGAAGAGGAGTTGGTGCTGTGCGAACTGGCGGCAAGTTCGCCGGGCGACGCGGTGTGGCGCGAATGCGTCGACCTGGTCGCGCGCCGGTCAGCGCGCAGCCGCGCTTCGATCGATCGCGTGTTTGCGGTGCTCGGCGCTGATCGTGTCCTGCAGGCGTTGGCGGACGCGCGCGTCGATGTTCGCCGCGCGGCGATCGACCAGTGCATCGCCGGCCGCGATCTGCGGGCGCAGGATCCGTTGATCCGGTTGTTCGGTGACGAGGAAGTTGTGGTCCGTCGCGCCGCGGTTTTCGCAGTCGGGGAACTGCGGCTCTCGGCCGCGCACGATCCACTGCAGTCGCGCATCCTCGACGAGACGACTGATCCGGTCCTACGCCGCGATGCGCTGATTGCGATCGGCAAGATCGGTGGCGACGGCGTCTTCTCGCTGTTGCAGCGTGCACTCGGGTCGGCGGAGCAGGCGGATCGCGACGCAGCCCTGCGCGGCCTCGGTGAGATGCGTGACGAACGCGCCGCGGATCAAGTCGCGACGATTTTTGCGGCGAGCGCCGGGATGCCGATCGCCGAGATGGCGCGCGCCTACTTGACCAGGATGGGCCAGAGTCTTGCGGTGCCAGCGCTGCGGCGGCAGCTGGACACCAAGAGCGCCGACGTTCGCCGCGAGATCGTGTTGATGCTCGCTTCGTGGCAGGATCCGCAGGTCGTCCCAGACCTCGTCGACCTGTTGCAGCGACGCTACGAGCCGATCCTCGTGGGCGGCATGATCTCGGCCACGACGGGACTCGACCTCGAGTCCGTCGCGGACCCGATCTACGCGGTGGATGCGTGGTTTCGCGACCATCGGCAAGAGCCACAATGGAAGTGGCTGCTGCAGGCGCTCGAGCGCGACAGGATCACGCACTCGCTTGACGATGCGCAGTTGTCCGCGCCGCAGAGTCTCGCGGCGTTGCCCGAGCTTGCGCGCCTGATGGTCGATGCCGAGCCAGGCCGGGTTCGCGTGCTGGCTTCTGCGGTGCTGCGGCAGCAGTCCGGCGAGGACTTCGGCACGTTGACGACCACCACACCGCCTGAGGTGCGCCAGACGATCGCCGCTCGCTACCGCGAGTTGTACGAGAACGCTCGCGCCGCGCAGGGACGATGATCGAGCCCCGACGTCGGGGCGGTTCCTGGCCGTGGATCGCATCGGGCTGCGTGGTCTTTGTGGCGGGTTTCGTTGCGCTGCGTTCGCAGTCCACGATTCTCGCGGCGGAGCGCGAGGTCGACGCCCTGCGCGGAATCGCCAAGGGGCTCCTGCTGCGACCCGCCACGGTCTTGGCGCTGCGGGCTGGGGCGCTTGACCTCGACCTCGCTGCATTCGCGGCGAGGTGCGAGCGCTTTGGTGCGCTGCTGAAGGAACTCGACGAACCGCTCGCCGCAATCGCCGTGTCCGGCAACGAGCCGCTTGCGCGCGCGTGGGCTGCCGAGCCGGGCGGGCCAGCCGCCGCCTTCGACCGCCACCGCGGCGAACCTGACGCTCTGCCCGGCGTCGCGTTCGTGCAGCGAAGAAGCCTGTTCCTGATGCGGCCTTCCGGTCGCGACGACTGACGCCGGTCGCCGCGCATTGCGGCGCGACAGATCCGAGGTTGAGGAGTCTTTCGACGTCGTTATCGTGTTCGCGCGCATTCCCTCGCACGCAACCACAACGCCCATGACCGACGTCGCCGCAATCGCCCAGAAGATCCAAGCCGAAGCCAAGGTCTTCGAATCCGTCCGCGCTGCGCTGCAGCAGGTGATCGTCGGGCAGGAGCAGTTGATCGAGGGCCTGCTCGTCGCGCTGCTCGCCGATGGCCACGTGCTGCTCGAGGGACTGCCAGGCCTTGCCAAGTCGCTCGCCGTCTCATCGCTCGCGCAGGCAGTCGGCGGCAAGTTCCACCGCATCCAGTTCACGCCGGACCTGCTGCCAGCGGACTTGGTTGGCACGCACGTCTACAACCCGAAGACCGGGGACTGGAGCGTCAAGGAAGGCCCAGTCTT
>SXPK01000135.1 GCA_005776365.1 Planctomycetia bacterium | reverse complement strand
TCTCCAGGTGAAGCTGCTACGCGTCCTTCAGGAGGAGTGCATCCGCAAACTCGGGGACAACAAGGACCTCAAGGTGGACGTGCGCATTCTCGCGGCGACGCACCAGGACCTGGAGCAGATGGTGCGCGCGGGCCGCTTCCGCGAGGACCTCTACTACCGTCTGCGCGAACTCGAGATCGTGCTGCCGCCGTTGCGCGAGCGCATGGAGGACCTCGAGATGCTGAGTCAGCGCTTCCTCGCCGAGGCCAAGGAGGAGCTCGGCCTCGCGCAGTTGCAGACGCTGCATCCCGACGCGTTCGCGCGGCTGTCGCGCCATCCGTTCCGCGGCAACATCCGCGAACTGCGCCACGTGCTGAAGGGCGCCGCATTGCGCGCTGCCGGCGGCACGATCCTCGTCGCGCACCTCGACCTCGACCGCAGCGATGTGCGCGCGCCCGGCGCCGAGCCCGCCGAAGCGCCGTCGCCCACCGCGGGCCAGACGTGGAAGGAGAAGCTCGAACTGCAGGAGAAGCAGGCACTGCAGCGCACGTTCGAGGCTGCGGGCGGCAACTTGACGAAGGCCGCGGAGATGTTCGGTGTGCCGCGGACGACATATCGCGAGAAGCTCGTGCGGCACGGGTTGATCACGGAGTGAGGGCGCTGCGCGCGTGCGTGCCCTTTGGTCGTGAGTGCGATGGCGCATACGCTCGATCGCCGTCTGCGACGCGACTTCCCATGCGAGCCTACCTGCTCCTTGCCTGCGCGAGCGCAGCGCTCGTCTCCGCCATTCCGTGGTCGCCGGCATAGCATGCCGCGAACCAGGACACTTCGTGGTTCCCCGGCGAATGCGAGAGCCACGCCGCGTGGTTGTCGTGGCCGGTCTACGAGAACCGCAAGGGCATGCCGTCGACCGACCCGATGCTGCAGATGATCCGCGGCATGCACGGGCACGTGCAGGTTAACCTGCTCGTGTAGGACGGCGCTGAGGAGGCCGCGGTGCGCGCGACGGCCAAGGAGCGCGAGGTCCCCTTCGAGCACGGCGCGGGGCATTCGATGCGTTTGTGACCCCGAGTCCCTTCCCCCGTTGCGCCACCAAGGGACGGGGCCAAGATGCTGCAGTGACCGCTTCGGACTCTGACTACTCGGCCCGTCTCGATCAGATCGGGCGCTACTTCATGGGTGGGTCGGACGTTCACATCGCATTGGCGCGGCTGGCGCAGCGATTCGAGGAGCTTGGGATTCCATACGCGATCTGCGGCGGGCTTGCGGTCAACGCGCACGGCTACGTGCGCACGACGACGGACATCGATGTGCTGCTGACGCCCCAGGGACTCGCGCAGTTCAAGAAGGGCGCAGTCGGGCTCGGGTGGGTCGAGAAGTTTTCCGGCAGCCGCGGTGTGAAGGACGCCGAGCGCAAAGTGCCGATCGACTTCTTGGTGTCCGGCGGGATCCCGGGCGACGGCACGCCGCACGGCATCGTGTTCCCAGATCCAAAGGACGTCGCCATCGAGCGCGGCGGTGCGATGTTCTTGCGGCTTCCGACGTTGGTCGAACTCAAGCTCGCGAGCGGCATCACGCTGCCGCAACGACTGCAGGATCTCGCCGACGTGATCGCGCTGATCCGGGCCAACGCGCTGCCGCTTGCGTTCGGCGACCCGCTGCATCCCTTCGTGCATGAGAAATGGGCGCAACTCTGGCGCGACGCGCAGCAGGTCGATCCGCAGGCGGAGTAGGTTGCGAACGCGGTGAGCAAACGGCGCCGCGCCGCGATCACTCCGCGACCGCGAGCGCGCGGACGCGGTCCGGCACGGCGATCGGGCGTCCTGACTCGGGGTCCAAGAACACGAGTCCGGTCTTGGCCTCGGCGACGATGGCGCCGTCGGCGATGCGGGTGGCGCGGTAGCCGAGGTCGCAGGACACGCGCGCTACCTCGATGACGCCGACTTCGAATCGAAGCCGGTCGCCGGCAAACGCCTCCTTCTTGTAGACAATCGCCGCATCTGCGAGCACGAGCCGCGCGCCGCCGACGTCGCCTTCGCTCATGCTGTTGCTGCGAAAGTAGCGCCAGCGGGCCTCGTGAATCAGGCTGAGCATCGCGTCGTTGCCGAGGTGCGCGCCGTAGTTCATGTCGGTGACGCGCACGTCGATCTCGGTCGAGAAAGGCAGCAACCGGGGCAGGTCTAGTTCAATGCGGGCCATGACGGATCGTCGCGTGCATTTGCATCGACGCGACTCCGCTCGACGATACCATCCCCGCCCCCCATGACCCCTCGCGCAGCGGCCAACCTCACGGTCGTCGGTGACGTGCACCGTTTCTGGCGCGCGTTCGACTCTGATTACCTCGCGCGCGAGCAGCCCGCATTGACGATGTTCGTTGGCGATCTGGGTGACGAGGACGTCGAGTTCACGCGGACGATCTCGCAGGTGGCCGTGCCCAAGGTCGTGATGCTGGGCAACCACGACGCGTGGGAGAGCTTTCAGAAGAAGCGCGCTACGCAGCGGCTCAAGGACATGCTCGCGATCTTGGGCGATGACCACCTCGCCTACGAAGTTCGCGAAGTGCCCGAAGCAGGGATTTCTGTCGTCGGCGCGCGGCCGTTTTCTTGGGGCGGTCCGAGCCTGCGCAGTCCGGAGCTCTACCAGGAGCTCTACGGCGTGCACACGCATCGCTCGTCAGCGGCCAAGATCGTCGAGGCGGCGCGGCGAGCTGAGCATCGCGACCTCGTGATTCTCGCGCACAATGGTCCGCTCGGGCTCTCGCAGGACCCTCACGACATGTACGGCAAGGACTTTGGGCGACCCGGCGGCGATTGGGGCGATCGTGATCTCGCGCTCGCGCTGCAACGCATCGAGGACCTCGGCCTGCGCGTGCGCATGGTGATCGCGGGCCACATGCACAACTCGCTCGTGCATCCGCGTGGCGCGCAACGCGTCCGCTTCTGCAGCCTGCACGACACGCTCTACGTCAATCCGGCCGTCGTGCCGAGGATTCGCGAAGGCCAGCTCGGATCGGAATCGTATTTCGTCCGCACTTCGTGGCTCGACGGCAAGTGCCTCGGCGTCGAAGAAGTGTGGGCGGACGCGAAGGGGCAGGCGCGCCACGCGACGCCGGCGCCGTTCGTAGAACTCGGCCACGACCGCGAACCGTTCGCGGAGGAAGAGGAAGGCGAGGATTGATCGTGACGGAGTCGGCGGACGTCGTCGTCGTCGGAGGCGGGATCCTTGGATGCTCGGTCGCGTTGCACGTTGCACGTGCGTTGCCGAAGGCGCGCATCCTCGTGCTCGATCGCGGGCCGATCGCTGGCGCTACGTCGGGTCGCTGCATGGGCCATCTGATGGTGACCCCCGACACCAAGGAAGAATACGCGTTCTCGCAGACCAGCGTCCGCATGTGGGCTGGGCTGCAGGAGGAGATCGGCGGCTTCGACTACAACCCAACCGGCGCGTTGTACCTCGCGGATGCGCCCGAGGATCTGGAGCTGCTGCCCGTGCTGCAGAAGCAGTTCAGTGACTGCGGCGACACGGCGGCGATCCTCGACCAGAAGCAACTGCGCGAGATCGAGCCAGGTCTCGCTCACGATCTGCCGGGCGCACTGTTCTACCAAGGCGACGGCGTCGTGCTGCCGATGACGGCGTGCTCGGCGATGTTGCGGCTCGGCCAGCGCCACAACGCGCGCCTGGAGACGCGTCCCGGCACGGAAGTGACGGGCTTCGACGGCATCGGCTCGCGCATGACGGCGGTGCGCACGAAACACGGCACGATCACGACCGGCAACGTCGTGATCGCGTGCGGCGTGTGGTCGCCCGCGGTCGCAAAGCTCGCAGGCATCGCAGCGTTGCCGATCGTGCCGCGGGCGGGCAACCTCGCGATCACCGCGCACCACAGCACGCCGATCCAGACGCAATTGCTCGAGGTCAGCTACATCCGATTCGCGCATGGCGCGGCCAAGGTCGACCCCTGGAAGACCGATGAAGACCAAGGCGGTCACGCCGTCAACATGCAGCCGCAGAGCGCCGGTGGTTGTCTCATCGGTTCGACGCGGCAGTTCCGCGGCTTCGATACGACGCTCAACCGCGAACTGCTGCATCGTTCGTTGCTCCGAGCACAGCGCTATGCGCCGGGCCTGTTGGGCCTGCCGATCGTGCGCACCTGGGTTGGCCTGCGGCCCTACTCGGTCGACAAGCATCCCTTCGTCGGTCCGTGGCCGCAGACGGATGGGCTGTGGATCTGCAGCGGCCACGAAGGGCTCGGCATCAGCCTGTCGATGATCAGCGGCCAGTTGATCGCGGCGCAGATGACCGGCACGCCGTGCGCGGTCGACCCGACGTCGTGGCTGCCGAGGAGGATCCTGTGAGCGGCGATCTGCGCATCGACGGCGTCTCGCACGGCGAGTCGATCGAGTTCACCTTCGAAGGCCAGCCCGTGAAGGGCCACAAGGGCGAGACGGTCGCGATGGCGCTGTGGGCGCACGGTTGCCAGGCGCTGCGCAATAGCAGCCGCGATGGCGCGCCGCGCGCGGTGCTCTGCAATATGGGCATCTGCTACGAGTGCCTCGTGCGCATCGACGGCGCGGTCGTGCGCGCATGCATGACCGAGATCGAGCCGGGCATGATCGTGGAACGCGGAGGCAAGTCGTGACGCGCGACGCGGTGATCGAAGCCGATGTCGGCGTCGTCGGCGCTGGTCCAGGCGGCATGGCCGCGGCGCTTCGCATCGCCAGCTCTGGCTTGTCGGTTGTCGTGCTCGACGAAGGCGCACGACCAGGCGGCCAGATTTTTCGGCAGTTGCCCGAGGGCTTCGCGCACGCCAGTCCGCCTACAGAGCCGCCGAGTCACGGCGCGGGGCATGAGTTGTTGCACGCGTTGACTGGATCGAAAGTCAGCGTCGAGTCGCACGCAACGGTGTGGGATGCGCGCGCACCGCGCGGTGACGACCTCGGTTGCCTGTGGTTCGAGCAAGGCGTTGCGTCGCGCGCGCTGCGGTGCAAGGCGATCGTGCTCGCGCCAGGCGCGATGGACCGTTGCGTGCCATTCCCCGGTTGGACGCTGCCGGGCGTGATCACCGCGGGCGCAGCGCAGGTCATGGTGCGTGGCTACGGCATCAAGCCGGGCTCGCGCGCGGTCGTCGCCGGCTCGGGCCCCTTGCTGTTGCCGACCGTCACCGCGCTGGTGTCGGCGGGCGTGAAGGTCGTGGCCGCGCTCGAGTCCGCGCCGCGCCGCGCGGCATTGCGCGCGTTGCCCGGCGTGCTGCGCAGCGGCGCACGGTTGCGAGAAGCGTTCTTCTACGCGCGGCAGCTTTGGCGAAGCGGCGTGTCGCTGCAGTTCTCGCGCGCGGTGTTTGCCGTCGAAGGCGACGGCCGCGTGCAGCGCGCGGTGATCGGCCAGCTCGATCGCGAAGGCAATCCCATCGCGTCTACGGCCAAGACCGTCGATGCCGATGTCGTCTGCACAGGCTTTGGCCTCGTGCCCTCGATCGAGATCGGCCAGCGCCTCGGCTGCAGGGCGACTTGGAACGAGGCGCGCGGCGGCTGGCATATCGAGGCATTGGACTTCGGCGCGACGAACGTTGATCGGGTATTTGCAGTCGGCGAGATCGCTGGCATCGGCGGCAGCGAGGTCGCGATCGCCGAGGGCCGGGCTGCCGGCGAACTGGTGTGTGCGCAGCTGCAGCAACGCGGCGCGCTGACGCACGTTCGTGATCGCTCGCGGGCCGTTCGCGCTGCCGCCGACGCGATGCTGCGCGCATTCTCCGTCCCCCGTGGCGTCTACTCGCTCGTCAAGGACGGCACGATCGTCTGTCGCTGCGAAGATGTGAACGCAAAGGCGGTGCGCGATGCGAGCGCGCTGCACGGCGACAGCCTGCGCGCCATCAAGATGGGCTGTCGTGCCGGCATGGGGCCGTGCCAAGGCCGCATCTGCGCGCCGAGCGTGCAGGCGATCGCTTCGCGTGGATCCACGCGCGCCTGGGACGAGCCGGTCGTGCAGATCCCCCTCAAGCCGGTGCGCACGTCGACGATCCTCGACGCCCCCAAGGTCTGACGGCGTCGCAGGAAGATTGCGCCCGCCTTGCCCTGGCTCACTTCCAGGCACGCTTCGACCCAACGAGTCGCGGCATCGCGCCTCGTTCGTTCGCGTGCGGTGCGGTGTTCTCGCTGCTATAACGCCGCACGATGACGATCCTGCGCGTGCTCTACTTCTCGTTGTTCCTTGCCACCTTCGCCTGCCAGTCGGCGCCACAACCGGAACCGCAGAAGGCAGCTGAGCCCAAGGCTTCAGCTGATCAGGACGCGGATAAGCAGAAGCAAGAAGCTGAAGCGAAGAAGGCGAAAGAGAAGGACCTGTCGCACAAGCGCCGCGACCTCGACTACGCCAAGGTGGGACAGCAGACCAACGAGATCGAGCGCCGCATGCGCACGATGACGATCGAGACGCAGCTTCACGACGCCGAGGTCGAGTTGCAGAAGCAGAGAAAGGAACTCGAGCTGCACCAGAAGGAGACGGCGCCACGCGAGGTGGAGGAGCACCGCATCTCCCTCGACTACCAGATCCACCGCGCCGAGGAGGCCAAGGACGAACTCGCCGAACTGGAGTCGATGTACAAGGACGACGAGTTTGCCTCGAAGACCAAGGAACTCGTCATCAAGCGCGGCCGTCGTCAGGCCGAGATGGCTGACCGCAACCTCGCGGTGTCGCGCCGTGAGTTTGCAGTGTTCGAGGGGCACACGATGCCGGAGCGCGAGCGCGATCTGCTGAAGAAGGTCCGTGACGCCGAACTCGCGCTGGAGAAGGCGCGGATGGAGAAGCAGAAGTCGATGATGGAGCTCGACGTCCAACAGCGGCAGGCGGAGGACAAGGTCAAGGACCTCGGTGTCGAGATCGCCGAGCTCGAGAAGAAGCTCGCCGAGGGCAAGAAGTGACGATGCGCATGGCGATTGCCGCGACAGTCGCCGCGCTCGCGCTGGTGTTTGCTTCTGCGTCCAGCGCCGTGGCGCAGGACGGCGAATCGGCGCCTGCCGTTTCGCTGCGCACGCGCGAGGCAGCGCGCGCCGGCGCGGACCGCGCGCTGACGTTCCTCGTCACTTCGCAGCATCCGGACGGTTCCTGGGCTTCGCGGTCGACGGACAGTCTGTTCGATGACGGCTTCGCCGCCGAGACCTACTACTGCTATCAGATGGGCGCGCATTGCATCGCGACGCTTGCGTTGCGCCGCGCGCCGGAGACGCCGGAGCGGCGCGCCGCGCTCGACAAAGCGGTGCGTTGGCTGACGCAGGCGACGATGCCGTTGCGCGGTAGCAACTGGGACAACGATGCGGTTTGGGCCTGGCTCTACGGCACGGTCGCAATGACCGAGGTCGCGCGCGATCCGCGCTTTTCGACTGACGACTGGATCGGGCCCATCGCGCAACGCGGCAAGGAGTTCGTGCACTGGCTGGAGAAGAACCAAGTGCCGGACGGCGGCTTTGGTTACTACGACGATCCGACTTACACGCAGCGACCCAAGTGGGCGACGAGCTTCTCGACGAGCGCGGTGTTGCCTGCACTTGGCATTGCAATGCAACTTGGCTGGGCGAAGGACCCGGAGACCGCTGCGCGCGCTGCGCGCTACGTCAAGAAGTGCCGCTTGCCCAACGGCGCCTATGAATACGACCTCAACCCGATCCCGCGCGTGCGCGGCGGCGAGGAGATCAACAACGTGCGCGGCAGCCTCGGCCGCATCCAGGTGTGCAATTGGGCGCTGGCGCAATCCGGCGATGAATCGATCACCACGGAGCGGATCCGCGTCGGCCTGCAGTTGTTCTTCGAGCACCACAAGTTTCTGGCCGTTGCGCGCATGCGGCCGTTGCCGCATGAGGCCTACTACGCGAACGCGGGCTACTTCTTCTACTTCGGACACTTCTACTGTGGCGAAGTCATCGAACTGCTGCCCGACGGCGAGCGCGAGTCGTTCCGTGAGCAGTTGCGCGAGAAGTTGATGCAGACGCAACGGAAGGACGGCTCCTTCTGCGACTTCCAGAACACGAGCTACATGACGACGTCATCGACTGGCTTTGCGGCGATGGCGTTGCTCGCGGGACTCATCGACGCGACTGCCGCAGCAAAGCCTGTCGTCAAGCCATCGGATCTTCGATGAGTGGCTGTGAGGGCAGCGGCGACGAGTTGGGTCAGATCGCCCACAGGCTCGGCCTCGACGTCGTCAAGCGGCACATCTTCTTGTGTTGCGGCGCCAAGAACGGGAACTGCTGCAATCCTGTCGATGGCGCAGCGTCGTGGAGCTACCTGAAGGCTCGCCTCAAGGAGCTCGGCCTGTCCGAGCGTGGCGGCGTGCAGCGCACGAAGGCCGATTGCCTGCGCGTGTGCAAGGACGGACCGATTGCCGTCGTCTATCCAGAAGGCGCTTGGTATCGCCGTTGCGATGTGGCGGCGCTCGAACGCATCGTGCAGGAGCATCTGATCGGTGGTCGCGTGGTGCGCGACTTGTCGATCAACCAGCCTCCGCTCGAGTCGTAGAGGTGGATCAATAGCCGAGCCGGCGAGCGGGTCCGAGCAGCGAGGCCGAACGGACAGCAGCAGTTGACCGCGCAACCTGTGGGTTTTGCGGCGTCTTGCGCCGTTGCCCAGGGCAACCGCGGTCAGCAAGCGCCGGTGGAGTGGAGGGCGACACCGCGGGCCACGCAGATCGACTCGATCGGCGCCTTAGGCATCCTGATGCTTGAGCAAGGGCGCGCCTGCAGCGGTGGTGGCGAGCTGTTCGAGCACCGCGTCGAGTGATGGTTCGCTCGGGACGGTGGAAGTCCGCGCGAGCGGGTCGCCATTCTTTTGCGTCAGCATGGCAAACCACCCGCCATCGTCGTCGGTGTGCTTGACGAAGCGGTGCCCGACGCGCAACGCCGTGCGCGCTTGCATCAACTCGACTTGCACGGTGAATCGTTCGCGGCTCGGCAAGCCGCGCAGCAGCGCGGCACCGTCGGTGGCCAGGAACTGGAACACGTAGCGACCGAACTCGTCCGTGACGATCTCGAATCTCGAGCGCATGGCAGGTGCCCTCCAGGTCCGTGACGCACGGGAGGCTGTTTTTGTTTCGTGGCAGACTGTCGTGGGCCCGAAATCAGGGTGCTTCGCCCAACTCGGGGAGGCTCTGGTGGGCACAGTGCCGCAGGCGGCATCCGGTTCCATTGCTGACGCGGCTGCTCGCCGACCGCCGATCCAAGCAGCCCGTTCCAAAACACATGCTGCCGCTCGAGCCTGGCATCCGGGCCGATCACTGCGCCGTGCGAAGTGCGTCGAATCCCCGGATTCGACTCCGCTCGCAGTCCTTGATCTCGCCCCTGCGGCCAGGCTCTCGACGACGCGGCCGTACTTAGAAAGAGCTGCTAGGCCGGCCAGGAGGCTGCTCGCAACTTCCAGTGACGATGAAGCACTGGGGAACCGCCGCGACAACCGCTCCCGCGCCCCCTGCTCAGTCCGCAGGCAAGCTCCTTGCCCTGGGCGAAGTGCTCGGCACGCGGGTGGAGAGGAGCACTGTCAGTTCCGGTCGGCCGGTCGGACCCCTGATTGCCCTCCGGATCGCCCGCTCGCGATTTGGTCGCTGGCGCCTACGGTCTCGCTTCATGCCACGGCGCGCACAAGGTCCGAACGAGTCCGTCGACGCGAGCATCGCCAAGGCTCTCGTCGGCACGTTCGGCCTGACCTCGCTTCGGCCGCTGCAGCGCGAGGCAATGCTCGCTGGAGTCGAGGGCCGCGACGCGCTGGTCGTGCTGCCAACCGGCGGCGGCAAGTCCTTGTGCTACCAGTTGCCGCCGCTCGTCACCGGCAAGCTCACCGTCGTCGTCTCGCCGCTCATCGCGTTGATGAAGGACCAGCTCGACGGCTTGCGATTGCTCGGCTATCCGGCTGCTGCCGCTCACGGCAACCTGACTCCGGCGGAGAAACGCCAGCTCTGGCGCGAGTTGCAGGGCGACTCGTTGCGGCTGTTGTTCGTGGCTCCCGAGCGCTTGTTTCTCGACGGCTTCGTTGCGCAGTTGACGTCGCTCGATGTTGGCGCATTCGCGATCGACGAGGCGCATTGCATCAGCCAGTGGGGTCACGATTTCCGCCCGGACTACCGCCGACTCGCGGACCTGCGCGCAGTGTTCCCGAACGTGCCGTTTCAGGCGTTCACGGCGACGGCGACGCCGCGCGTGCGCGAAGACATCGTGCAGCAGCTGCGTTTGCATGAGCCCGAAGTGCATGTCGGCACCTTTGACCGGCCCAACCTCACCTATCGCGTGCTGCCGCGCGTCGAACTCGTCGACCAGGTGGCCGAGGCGATCGAACGTCATCCGGACGCGGCGGCGATCGTCTATTGCATCAGCCGCAAGGACACCGAGGCGCTCGCCGAGAGCTTGCGGAAGCGCCGCATCGACGCCCGTGCCTACCACGCAGGTCTCGACGCCAAAGAACGCACGCAGGTCAGCGAACGCTTCCGTGACGAACGTCTGCGCGTCGTCGTGGCAACGGTCGCGTTTGGAATGGGCATCGACCGCGGCGACGTCCGTCTCGTGGTGCATGCCGCGTTGCCCAAGAGCGTCGAGGGCTATCAACAGGAGACGGGTCGAGCAGGACGAGACGGGCTGCCGAGCGAGTGCCTGCTGCTTTACTCCGCAGCCGACGCTGCGAAGTGGCGCCAGATCATGGAGCGATCCGCCGCGGAGTCCGGCGTCGCGCCCGATGTCCTGCAAGCACAGCTCGCGTTGCTGTTCGAGATGCAGCGCTTCGCCAATCGACCGCAATGCCGCCATTCGATGCTGAGCCGCTATTTCGGCCAGGACTACCCGCACGACGACTGCGGCGCGTGCGACGTGTGCCTCGAAGAACTTGAGTCGGTGCCTGCCGCGCACGTCATCGCACAGAAGATCCTGTCTGCCGTCGTGCGCACGGGGCAGCGCTATGGAATGCGCCACGTCCTCGATGTGTTGCGAGGGAGTCGCACGCAAAACGTCGTTGACCGCGGGCACGACGCGATCCCCACGTTTGGGTTGCTGAAGGACTTCAGCGCCTCGACGCTCGCGAGCTTCGTCGACCAGTTGATCGATGCCGGCGACCTCGTGCGCACCGACGGCGAATACCCGATCCTGCAGCTCGCGCCCGTTGCGCGCGAAGTGCTGAGCAGCGAACGGCAGGCCGTCCTCGTGTTGCCCAAGCGGGCGCTAGAGGCAGCGCCGCAGCGCACGCGGCGCAAGAAGGGGCGGGCCACCGCGGCTGCGGCTGTGGCGGTGCGCGGCGACGATTCGACTGCCGAGATGTCGCAAGAACTGTTCGATCATCTTCGCGCCGTGCGCCGCGAACTCGCGCACTCGATCGGCATGCCGCCCTACATCGTCTGCAACGACGCGACCCTCGAAGAGATGGCTGCGGCGCGGCCCAAGACCACCGCGCAACTCCTCGACGTGAAGGGCATGGGCCACAAGAAGGTCGAGTCGTTCGGCGCGCGCTTCCTTGCGGCGATCGCTGAGTTCGGCTCGGCTTGAAGGCCCTCCGTCCTGCTGCGTGTGGCGGCGACGCGGCTTCCGCGTAGCATCCTCGCCCTCTTCGACGTCACGCCGCGATGCTCACCTTCCAGCAACTCATCCTCCGTCTGCAGGAATACTGGGATCGACAGGGCTGCGC
>SXPK01000134.1 GCA_005776365.1 Planctomycetia bacterium | reverse complement strand
GAAGCTGCGCGGCGCGGCGCAGAACTCTCGCGCTGCGTCGCCGTCGTTTCGGGCCGCATGGGATACGACCTCGCGATCAAATGCCTGCGCGTCCGGATCCCGATCCTGGTGTCCGTCTCGGCCCCAAGTTCCCTGGCGCTAGCGCTCTGCGAAGCAGCCGGCGCGACCTTGATCGGTTTTGCGCGCGACGGCAGACATCGACTCTACGCCGACCAAGGGCGCCTCGTGCGCTGACTGCAACGCGGCCGCCACGTCGCTGCCCCCAAAACGAACACGGGCCCGTCTCAGCAGTCGCCGAGTCGGGCCCGAGAAGGTCGCTTCCTCCATTCAGGAGGAGCGACGCGTGCACTTCAGAACGCGTTCATCGTGCTCGTGACGCCATTGCTGGTCGTGAAGCCGAAGGCGTTCGCGGCCGGATCCACCGCAGCGGCCTGCGAGTAGAACGACTGGCCAATGAAGAACGGATCCGCAGGGATGCCGAAGCTGGACGATCCCGAGGGGCTACCGATCTGGAGGCTGCTGAAGACTTCCGGCAGCGTGATGTATGCCTGGCAGCCCGGCGCGCCGAGGACGCCCAGGTCGAGGCCCGGGTTGTACTGGCCGGCGCTCAGCAAGTAGAACGAGAGGCCCGTAGCCGGGACTTCGTTCGTGGTGAACGTGACCGTCGTGCCGATCACTGGCGGTGTCGCCGAGGCCAGTGTCAGCGCGCGCTGCTCAGGAGAGCTAGTCGAGAAGCCAGCGGCGAGCGTGGCGCTGATGTCAATGCTGCCTGCATTGACAACCGAGACCGGAGTGCCCGGGGTCCAGCCCACGATACAGACGTTGCCGCAAGAGATCGCGCCGTAGCGGTATTCGACCGCGCCCGAGGTCAGGTCGATCTCACACTGAGTGTTCATCGTGCCGCCGACGCCGCCGAAGATCGGGATGTTGAGCCACGAGACGTAGGCCTTGTTGTTGATCGCGTCGACTTCGGCGAACACGTTCGCGAGGTTCGCCACGCCGTCCGGAACACCATCGCACCACATCGGCATCAAGCGCGCCGCGCCGCTGAAAATCTCAGCGGTTGTCGGCGAGAAGTCAGTGCTAGTGTTGGCCTGCATCCAAATGAAGCCGTTGCTGCAGATGTTCAGCGACGACGTGGTGCCACCTGGGTAGTTGAACGGAACCGGCAGCGCGAGCGTGGCGTTCTGGTCGTCACCGAGCGCCAAGCCAGCGACCGTGTGCGTGTAGTTGACGCCGATGCCGGGCGTGAACGCGTAACCCGTGGCCGTCGGCGTCATGCGGATCGACGAGTTCGACAGATCGATCGTGTTGGCCAGGAAGTTCTCGTAGGCCGTCGCCGAGACGTTCGGGCAGCCAGAGCCGTAGTTCGCGTTCGCCGCCGGCACACACGGCGTGGAAATCACGTCGTAGCCGCCACCAACGTTTGGCACGAACGCGGTCGTCTTGATCTGCAAGTCGAACGTGTTCAGCAGCGGGAACGACTGGTAGACGATCTTGCTCGTCGAGACGCCGGACGCGCCGACCGAGAGGTCGCTGATGCCCGGGTCAGCGATAGCGCCGCCCACTGACACACCGACCATCGGGCAGGCGGCGGTATTGGACGTCGACGCGGTATAGAAGTAATGCACCGCACCCGTGTCGAAGATCTGCATCTGCACGGTGAAGACCGGAGCCGTCTGACCGAAGTGCACCGCGTTGCGCCAGGTCAAGACATAGCGATTCGCGACGCTATTGTTCGCCCAGACGGCGCCCGAGTTGGCTGCGAGCATGTTGAGGTCGCGCCAGTAAGCAGCAAGACGCGGAGCGCCGCCAGCCGCGCCGCGCAGGTTGGTCAGCATGGTCGCGGCCGACGTGCTGTAGCCGGTGCCTGTCGTGCCCAGCGCACCCGTGGCAGCCGTGTGCAAGAACGCGACGCCGTTCGTGTTGGGGATAATGTGCGTGTAGTTCGTCGCGCCGATCGGGAAGTTGAAGCCAATCGCTTGCGCAGCGAGCAGCGTGTCATCACCGAGACCGATTTGCGTGCCGAAGTTGGTATCGAAGCACTGTGCGCTTGCAGCCGCGCACAAGGCGAGCGTGGACAGGGAGCCAAGGATGCGATTCATGTTCTCGTCAGTGGGGATGGGGATGGAAACGAGCTCGAACCAGAGGCGCCCGCAACAGCACGCACGCACTCGGGTCAAGACAGCAGACACACCGCAGAAATAGACAAGGGTCGACTTCCGCGACGCCCTGGAATGTGCCGCAAAGTAGATGACGCGTAAACCCCCCTCGAAAAAGCCTTCAGGAGGTACTGGTTGCGACTTCCTCTGCATCACGCATCGTCTTCGGTCTACCGTGTCGAGACTTCGTCCAAGAAAGAGGCAATTGCGCCCGACCGGGAGTGACCGAGTGATTCTGAAGGTAGGCTCCACAGAGATGGCGTTGCTCGCGTTCTCTCTGGCCCTCTGCACGTCCGCCTTGATGCCTCAGGATGTCGTCGGTGCTGCGCCCACTCAACCACAGCAGACAGCGAACGGGTTGGTGATGATGCGAGTCGCTGCGACCGCCGCCGAACCGCTGCTTGGCTATCTCGTCCGCCGCTTCGAAACCGGCACCGTGTCATCGCTCGGCAAGCGCGCATGCACAACGCGCCCGATCGACGAGCACCGGGTGTCGTGGTTCTTCGACGATGCGCAAATGTCGCTGCTCGACGCTGGGGCGCAGGCGCAACTCGTGATCCGGTCACTCCCGGATGGCAAGCCTCTCGACACCAGCGTCCAACTGCAGCTTGGCCCGACGCAGGAGACGATTCGCGAGGGTCTCGACGTTTTCGCGATCGCGCGAGCGGATGGCCCGATGCGACTCGAATCTTGCTTCGATGTGAAATCTCGCGCAGCAGCGACCGCGCGGTTCTCTCAGCACAACTTGGATCTCGCGAGCCTCAGCACGTCGATGCGGATCGACCTCAAGGTGGTCGGCATCGCGATTGGCGACCAGGTTGGCGATGTGCTGCATCTGACCGTGCGCCGGCTGTCATGCCGCGAAGCCGACCTCGAGCTGCTGTGGCACGAGTTTCATGCCGAGGCCATCGCAAGCGCGGATCAAGAGAGCTTCGACGCCGCAGTGGAGTTGCGCGACGTCCTGATCGCCGAACTCGCAGCACAGCAAGCACGGCTGCAGCGCGAGACCAACGGCGAATACCAACGCGCCTTTGCTCGTGCTCAGGCAGCCACCTGGTTGCCGCTCGCCTTGTTGCACAAAACCGGAGTCCGGGCCATCGACGCCAAGATCGCTGCGGTGCTCGCAACTGCCGCACTTTGCGCGATCGTCGCATCCTCGCTCGCGGTCGGCCGTCTCCGCCGTGCGAGCGCGGCACGTTCTGCTTGAGCCTCAGTCGGCGCTGAAGTCGACTGGCCGTTGGTAGCGTCCCAGGCGCTCTTTCTCGATTTGCATCAACACGTCATTCAGCAACGAAGAGGCGCCGAAGCGGAACCGATCCGGAGTCAGCCAAAGGTCACCGCAAGTCTCGTTGACCAGCACCAGGTATTTGAGCGCATCCTTTGCGGTGCGAATGCCGCCGGCTGCCTTGACCCCGACGATGCTCCCCGTCTTCAGATACCACTCGCGAGCCGATTCGAGCAACAAGAGCACGACGGGCAAGGTGCTGGCTGGCGCGACCTTGCCGGTGCTCGTCTTCAAGAAGTCGCCGCCGGCCTCCAGCGCGATTTGGCAAGCGCGCCGGATGTTGTCGTAGGTCCTCAGTTCTCCGGTTTCGAGGATGACCTTCAGCCCCGCGTCGCCACATGCGTCCTTGATCGCGGCGATTTCGTCGTGCACCTGCGCGTAACGACCACACAAGAACGCGCCGCGGTCGATCACCATGTCGATCTCGCTCGCCCCCGCCGCGACGGCGAGCCGCGTTTCGCGCAGCTTTGTTTCAAGATCGGTCCGGCCAGAAGGAAAGCCGGTGGCGACGCTCGCAACACGCACCCTGGTCTCGCGAAGGCAGTCGACGGCAATCGCGACGAGGTCCGGGTAGACACACACGGCAGCACAGGACGGGATGTCGGGCCGCGCAGGCATCGGTTGCGCCGCCTTGCGGCACACTTGCCGGACTTTCTCAGGCGTGTCCATCCCTTCGAGCGTCGTGAGGTCCATCATCCGGATGGAGAGCCGCAGACCTTCTAGCTTCGCGCGCTGCTTGATCGAACGGGATGCGAGCTCTTGCGCGCGGGTCTCGAGTTGCACCGCGTCGATCGGCGCCACGGCATAGTCGCTACGGCTCATGGCCAGGAGTGGAACGTGAATGGATCCGGCAAGAGCCTATCCAAGGTGGTCGCAACCGAGGCGCCAGACAGGCCCAGGAGATGGACCTGCATGGCCGGGCCAAACTCGGCGAGCACCTGTCGGCAGGCTCCGCACGGGCGTGCGGGTTCGACGAGATCGGTGACGACCGCAACCGCTCGGATCGCGCGCACCCCGCATGCAACGGCATGGAACACCGCCGCTCGCTCGGCGCAAATCGTCAGCCCGTAGCTCGCATTCTCAACGTTGCAACCGCTGAAGATCCGGCCGTCATCGGCGAGCACCGCAGCCCCTACACGAAACCTCGACGCGGGTGCGTAGGCCTGCGCTTGCACCGCGCGCGCCGAGTGAGCCATCTGCTCGAGCACATGAGATGGCAGATCGCCGGTTCGCGAGACCATGGGGCGGAGAGGCTAAGAGACGGGCCGCCGCCGTGCGAGAGACCTCAAGGCGTTCGCCGAACGCACATGTGGTTGACCAACGGCGTCAAGTATTCCTACAGGCTGGGCACGGCACACCCGTTGCTCCTGTGCGTCGTGGTCCGGATTGTCTTATTGCTCCCGGTGTCGGTCGGATGTCTGTTCGCGGCGCTTTCCGAGCCGCGAATCGTCGATCCCTACACGGTTATTGCGACGCCAACGGCAGTCGCCGTCGCTGTTGCTGCGACCACGGAGCTCTCGGCGCACGAACCAGAATCGGGCTTCCTGACCAAGATCCACGGCAACCGCCTGGAACGAGCCGCCCTCCCGCTGCACGGAGCCGCCTGGATCTACGGAACACCCGGCGAACCGAACCTGCCTTCTGCCGGTGGCGTGCATCCGATCGGTGTGAGGAGGCTGGCCTTCGTCGCGCATCCGCACCGCGAAATCGAGCGGCTCAGTCGCGAGCAGATCGCCCAGCTCTATGCAGGCAGCATCTCCAACTGGAGGCAACTTGGCGGACCCGATGCGCCAATCCGCATGCTCCGCACGACGGACGCCGAGGACCTGGAGTCCATCCGGCGCTACCTCGGATGTTCGATTCAAGCCGAATCGATCCCAGCGGATGCATTCTCCGGTGACGAACGGTGCAAGCGGCTGGTGACTGGCGACCCGTTCGCAATCGGCACGATGTCCTTGGACGAAGCGACACGAGCCATCGACGACGGAGCGCCACTGCGGATCCTGCCGGTGGGAAGCCAACCTGGCCGTTTCAACTCAACCGACATTCATGGCGAACTCGTGCGCACGCTGCAACTGTGCGTTGCGCACCCAGACGACGGCCGCAGCGATCGGCTGCTGGCTTACTTCGCATCGTCGAGCGGCCGGTCCGCGTTATCAGAATCCGGATTCGAACCACTGGCTGCAGAACGCTGAGTGACTGCCGGCCCGCGCTGAACACGCGCGTGGCGAGGATCGATGTGGCTGGCTTGCCGACCACCGGCGGCGTCATCGCGCCAGGAGCCCATCGCAACAGCAGCATCGTCCGGCAGTCGGAGCTAACCTCTGACTCCGGTGAAAGACGAAACGCCGCGCCTGATCCAGCCAGTCCGATGCCGTTCTGCGGCGACGTTCTGGGCGCGCATTCCCGGCAGCAAGTCACAGACGCTGCGCGCACTCACGATCGCGGCAATGTCTGAAGGTGCTTCGACGATTCGCGGCGCCTTGCGTGCCGCGGACACGGACCGACTGGCAGCGGCACTAGGGTCCTTCCAGGGACTCAGGGTCACGACGAACCCAGATGCGATCGAGGTCCGTCGTGACCCGGGCCGACTTCGTGCTCCTGCCGATTGGATCGACATCGGCGCTGGCGCTGCACCCGCGCGCTTTCTGATCGCCTTCGCGGCCGGCGCCGAGGGCGCTTGCCGCGTGACTGGGACCCAACGTCTACGCGACCGGCCGATGGCCGCCTTGATCTCCGCGTTGCAAACGATGGGCATCCAGTGCGACTCGACCGAGAACGAAGGCAGGCTGCCAATCATCGTGCGCGGCGCCCCTTTCGCGTCGAGAAGAGTCGAGGTCGACGCCGACGTGTCCTCGCAGTTTGCGAGCGCCCTGATGCTCGCGCTGTCTGCGAGCGATGAGCCCGCCGAAATCCGCCTGCACGGCGAGGCAGTGTCCAGACCCTATCTCGCGATGACGGTTCGCATGCTTGCCGAGGCCAGAGTTCGTTGGCAAGAACCCACGCCAGCAACCTGGCGTCGCGAGGCCGGTCGACTGCAGGCGCACAGCTTTCAGATCGAACCCGATGCGAGCAGTGCCGGCTACTTCTTCGCGCTCGCGGCAGCGACCGGGACGAACGCGGCGGTGTCGGGCTTCGCAGCGGACTCGTTGCAAGCAGACCTCGCGCTGCTCGACGCCTTGGCAGAGATGGGCTGCGAAGTGCTGCGAACACCAGCGCGAACGGAGGTCCGCGGCGCGCCGCTTCGCGGCATCGACATCAACCTGCGCGACGCTCCCGACACGGCCCCCACCATCGCTGCGCTCGCGACCCTGGCGACTGGCCCGACGACGATCACCGGGATCGCCCACCTGCGCATCAAGGAGTCGGATCGCATCGCGGCAATCTGCAGCGAGGCTTCGCGCCTTGGCGCGCGCGCCACGAGTGGCAACGATTGGCTCCGCATCGAGCCGACAGGAGACCTGAGCCCTGTCGTGGTCCAGTGCCACGACGACCACCGGATCGCCATGGCGTTCTCGGTGGTCGGCGCAGCGCGCCCCGGCGTGTCGATCGCCGAGCCTTGGTGCGTTGCCAAGTCCTTCGATGGCTATTGGTCCGAGTTCGACCGGTTCCTTCAGCACCATGAAGGCAGCGGTGGCGGTCCAACACCGCGGGATGCATAGTGCGAGCGTGAGTTCAGAGCACGCGCCATCGCCGCACGACGACGCCTCGGTGCGCGCGGCCTTGGCTGAATTGGGCTGCGCCGATCACGACGAACTGGCGATCGGCGGCACAGCAATGAGCGAACTGCTGCGACGGTTTGGCAGCCCGCTGTATGCATTCGATGGCGACGCGTTGCGCCGGCGCGCCGTCGAGTTGAAGAACGCGCTTGGGCCAGGCTTCTCGCTGCTCTGGTCGGTGAAGGCCAACCCGAGTCTGGCCTTGGCCCGCATTCTGCGCAACGCGGGCTGTGGGGCAGAAATCGCCTCGCTAGGAGAACTCGAAGTGGCGCTCGCAGCCGGGTTCTCCGCTTCGAGCCTGCGCTTCGCTGGACCGAGCAAGACCGTGGCGGAACTCGCCGAAGCCTTCGACCAAGGCGTGGGGACCTTTCACGTCGAATGCGAATCCGAAGTGGACGATCTCGCGGCAATCGCGCGCGCACGCGGGCGCATCGCAGCGTGCGCAGTCCGCGTCAACCTGAGCAGCGCGCAACATGGCGGACGCCTGAGGATGGCGGGAGCCGGCGCGCGCTTCGGCGTCGAACAGGGACGCGCGCTTTCGCTGCTGCGGCGCATTCACCAGGATCCTGTTCTGAGCATGCGCGGACTGCACTCCTACACGGGAACGCAAGTCTTCGACGCCGCGCAGTTCGTGGATTCGAGTCGAGCGCTCTGCGAACTGGCTGACGAATGGGAATCGGCGCTCGGCGCACCACTCGAGGAGATCGACTTCGGCGGCGGATTCGGCGTCGCAACCTACCTCGGCGATCCGTCCTTCGACCTCCAGGCTGCCGTGGCGGGCATTCGCCGGCTCGTCGCGCATCCCGCGCGTGCGCAGAGACGACACTTCGTCGAGCTGGGCAGATACCTTGCGGCGCCGTGCGGCGTCTACGTTTCGACCGTCGTTCGAAAGAAGTCCGATGGCGCCCGCGTGCACATCGCGCTGGATGGTGGCATGCACCATTGCGCGCTTGCTGCCGGACTCGGAGCGGTGCTCAAGCGACCCCCCTTACTGGTGCATGCTGGCTGCTTGCGCAGCATGGATCGCGAAGTCGTCGCAGTCGGCGGGCCGTTGTGCACGCCGCAGGACCAGTTTGCAGAAGCAGTCGCGCTGCCACGACTCGTCCCTGGCGACGCAATCGCAGTGCTGGCTGCCGGGGCCTACGGTTTGACGAGCAGCCCAATCGGGTTCCTGAGCCATCCAACGCCGGCCGAGGCTTTGGTGGAAGCCGGTGTCGCGAGACTGATACGCGCACGCGGAACGGCAGCGGACGCACTGCGCGGCCAGTCTCTCTAGCACTGGCTCCAGCGCGAATCGGCAGGCGAGGCCGAGCAACGAAGAAAGCCAGCAGGGAGAACTGGAGCAGCGGGATCCGTGCGTTCCGCAAGGTCAGCGCTCCGCAGTCATCGAGCTTCAGGGTTGACCTCGGCCGCAGCATTGCAGCGCAACCGCTGCTGGCAACTGTCCCGCTCTGAGGCACGCGAAGCCCCTTGCGATCGGGCCCATGCGAAGCGCGCCGTCGCAGCCATGTCCGGCGTGCCATACTTCGCCGTGATCTCCATCTGGACCCGACTCAGCGCCTTCTCGCTCCTGCTCGTCCTCGGCATCGCTGCCTGCGGCAAGGAACTGCCGAAGAACCTGCCGCAGCATGAGCCCGCGACGGCGGAAAAGCCCTTCGTGCCACAGAACAACCCGCCGACCGACCTCTCGCCCGAGGGCCAGAAGTTGCTGGTCCCCGGCAGCCCGGCGATCACTGAGCCGATCGAACTGGTGCGAGATCTCGGCCGCCTGATCGATGGCGTCAATGACGGCGCCTCGGCTGCCGCGAAGCGGATCGCGATCGACGGTCGCATGCTCGCGCTTCGCAAGAAGCTGCCGGACTGGGAACATCCGGAAGGCGCAGTGCGGGAGATGCTGAAGAAAGACGGTGCGGCCGGGACGACGGTCGCGGACGAGGTCCTTGCGCGCGCGAACTCAGTGCTCGAGATCAAAGACACGAAGCTGGTTCATGGCTACCTGCAGCAGTTGTGCAAGATGCTGAAGTGACCGCCCTGGCCTTCTGCCCGGTGCGCCTTCATTCCTTGCGAGCGAGCTCCTCGTAGCGAGGCCCCTTCTCGTCACGACGACTCTGGTAGAGAACGATCGGCGACAGCGGGAACGCGGTGTCGCCCAGCGAACCAACCACACTCGACGCAGCGAGCGCATCGACTTCCGCCCCGACTCGGACCCGCCCGATCGTGACGTGCGGAACGAACGATTCACCGCGGCAACCGCATTCGAGCTGCAAGTAGCGCGCGGTCACACGCAACCAATCCTCGCCGCCTTCGACGCCGGCAAAGAGCACTCGCGCCGCTGACAACGATGGAAACGCAGAAAGACCCGTGAGGCGAGCCTGCCCCTCTGGGCATGGCGCCTGCACCAACGCCCGCCGCGCAACTCCCAGCATTGCCTCGTCGACATCCCCGAGGAAGGCGAGCGTCAGGTGGAAGTTCTCTGGCCGCACCCACGCGACGCCGGCAAGGAACGAGAGTCGCGCCTGCGCGCGTGCAAGTTCCTCACGTTGCGCGTGCGGCATCGGGATCGCGAAGAACGCGCGCATTCCTGCCGCTCACGCTCAAGCGGGGAAGAACTCGATCGCCCCCGCAGGGAGGAAGTAGAGGATCAGCATCTCCCCATCGCGCACCGTCGGCACGTGGACAGATCCCTTGCCATAGACGACCCAGCCTTCGGGCATGCCGTCGAACCTCGGCGTGCCGCTGCGCGCAAAGCACAAGTCGATCTCGCCGTTCGGGTGTCGGTGCTTTGGCCCCGGCTTGTCCATCAACACGGCGTCCACCGAAAAGCCCGCGATGTCCTTCGCCACCCGACCAAAACGGATGCCCGCGTTTTCCTTGGGCAGCAGCCAATCCGAGGCGATTGCCGCCATTGCCGCTTCACGAAGTTGCGTGACCGCTTGACCGGCAAAGGGGAACAGTCGTTCGCAGTGCGCGCGCGCGTCCTTGTTGTCGCAATCGACAGCGCGCAACAGCTGCGCGAACGGCAGGAGGACCACCTGGAACAGTTCCTTGGTCATCGGGGAGGTCATGGGCGCACAAGGTTGTAGCGACGCGAGAACAACGACTCCACCGCAGGGTCACTTGCCCTTGGGCCTGAAGACTTGCACCACGGCTGGATTGCCTTCGAGACGAGGACCGCCGATCAGGTCGATGCAATACGGAATGGCAGCGAACACCGCATCGAGGCAGACCCGGATCGAAGCCGGTTTGCCTGGCAACGTGATGACCAGCGCTTTGCCGCAGATCGCGGCAGTCTGGCGCGACAAGATCGCCGTCGGAACGCCAGCGCGCAGCGACGCGGCGCGCATCTGCTCGCCGAACCCGGGCAGTTCTTTCTCGCAGACCAGCGCCATCGCTTCTGGTGTGACGTCACGTGGCGCGGGGCCGGTGCCACCCGTCGTGCAGACGAGGCAGCATCCGGAGTCTGCGAGCGAGCGGATTGCGCCTGCGATCCGATCCCGTTCGTCCGCGACCATCTGCGTGTCGAACTCGCACTCCGTCGCCAGGTAGTCGCGCAGGCAAGCCTCGATCGCCGGGCCCGATTCGTCGGCATAGATGCCTTGGCTCGCGCGGTCGCTGATCGTCAGGATGCCGATGCGGGGAAGGCTCACCTACTCGTGTTACCAGATGGCGGCGACCGAAGGAACGTCGACGCGGCCTCGCCGTGCGCTACGGTGACTTCGTGAATGCACGCGCCCCTGCCCTTCGCTTCATCTTCCTGACGCTGCTGCTCGACGTGCTCGGCATCGGAATCATCATTCCGGTTGCGCCCAAGCTCGTGCAAATGCTGCAAGGCGGCGATGACGCTGCGGCGGCGCCGCTCGTCGGCGCGCTCGGCGCGACCTACGCGGCAATGCTGT
>SXPK01000133.1 GCA_005776365.1 Planctomycetia bacterium | reverse complement strand
TTGCCGGTCCCGCTCTCGCCAAGCAAGAGCACGGTCTGTTGGGTTCGTGCGACGCGCTGGATGGTGGCGTCGAACCGTTGCGCCGCGGGACTGACTGCGATCGAGCTGGGTGTCGGTGGCGCGGCCACGATGCGCTTCAGTCGCGCGTTCTCACGCAGCAGCTGTGTCTTTGCGATGGCGCGTCGAACCGTCTGCTCCATCAAGTCGAGGCTGACGGGTTTCGTCAAGAAGTCCGCAGCACCCTTCTGCATCGCCTCGACAGCGAGCGGCACAGTGCCGTGCCCGGTGCACACGATGACCTGGTGGATCGGGTCGATCTCGAGCAGCTTTGCCAGCGCCTGCATTCCCTGCATGCCAGGCAGGTTCAGGTCGAGAAGCACAACTTCGGGGTTCTCGGTGCGCGCCACATCGAGCGCCGGTTCGGCTCGAGGTCGTGACTGCACGGCGAAGCCCATGCGGCTCAACTCGTCGGTCCAGACACGGCGAAGGCTGTCGTCGTCCTCGACCAGCAACACCAGCGGGATCGGCTCCTTGGCGCTCACAGGCTCTTGATCCTCATGCTGCGGAACGCGACTTCGTCGCCATGATCCTGCAGCGCGATGTGTCCACGCTTCGATCGTCCAAACGGCCAAGCGCGGAACTTGCTGGCGGCGACCATGGCCGCCCAGGTTGCGCCTTCACACGGGACATCCACGAGCTTCTTGCCATTGAGCCAGTGCTCGACTCGACCCCGCAGCAAGACGATGCGACCTTCGTTCCATTGCCCGGCGGCGCGCAGCGGCGCGCCGTCGTTGGCGACAAGGTCATAAAGCGCACCAGCACCGTGCTTGCCGTCCGGACTCGCGCCGAGGTCATCGAGCACCTGGTATTCGGGGCCGGTCATGTAGGTCTGCTCCTCGGTCTCTTGCACGCGCCAGATCACTCCCGAATTGCCCTTTTCGGCGACGCGCCACTCGAAGCGAAAGTCGAAGTCGCCGAACTCTTCGTCGGTCAGCAGGTCGCCGCCTCCGCCCTGGGCAAGGTGGCAAATCGCGCCGTTGTGCACGGTCCAACCAGCGGCCGGAGGCTTCGGTTGGCGATAGCCCCGGAAGCCAGTGAGGGAGTGGCCATCGAAGAGCAGCCGGAATCCAGCTGCACGCTCTTGCTCGGTCAGGTAGTTCGGCGGTGCGGCTGGAAGTGTGACGGCGCCGGTCGCAGCCCACTCGGTTCCGCGCGCCAGCAGGTGTCGCAGCTGGGGATCGTGCCAGGTCGCGCGAGTCGGGACGGCGCCATTCCACGTGTGACCGAGCGGAGTATGGAACACTCGACCCTTGCCATAGCGACTCGCGGTGGCCATCGGCTCGAATCGGCCGGTTCCACCGGTCTTCGGCTCGCTGTAGGCCGACAGCAGGACGCGGAACTCCGCTCCCGGCGTCGGGACGAGGCTGTGGTAGAGCTCGTCAGGATGCAGGCGCAGGTCGGCCATTCCTTGCGTGATCGGATGTGCGGAGTCGACGACGTGCACGTCGAATGCGTGGTAGGCTCCGTGCCCGGTCCCGTCGCGCCAGCACAGCCCGCAGAGCGTTTCGTATTCCTTCCAGCCAGGGAATGCATTGTTCGCGGCGTGCACGATCACGACACCGACTCCACCTTCGACGGCGCGAAGGAAGGCAGCTTCCGCGGCTTCGCCCCAGCGTGGACCGTTGTAGTCCAACACGATGGCTGCGAACTGCGACAGGTCGAGCTCGGCAAGGACCTTGTCGGGCGCTTCCGTGGACTGCACGCTGAATCGTTCGCAGTGTTCGAGTGCGCGCCGGATCTCCGCCGACGTGAAGCGCCAGTCGTGGTTGTTCTGGCCACTGACGAGGAGCAACGGCGCCGCCTGCGAGACTGCGGGGGCGAGCGACGCGATCAGCACGGCGGCGAGCGGGAACAATCGCATCGGAGGTAAAGCGGCCTGCGAAGATGAGGTGTCGATCGCGGCAGGAGAGCCGCACCGGATGGCGCAATCTAGGCGGAGGGCGCACCGTGCGCGAATGGAACCCCATGTCGTTGGCTGCCACTCGCGAGACGATGATTCCTGGTCCGGGTGGCGAGACTAGCCCGTTTTCGGTAAAGGACCAACATGGGCGGATGCTGGTCGGTTCGTGCGGCCCTCGTCGTAGCGTGGGTCAGCAGTGCGGTCTTGTGCGCGCAGAAGGCGGCGCCGACGGCGGCGTCTGCAATCGCACAAGCCGAGGCTCTCGGCGCACGGACCGGCGTTGCTGCGGTCGAACTCGACGGCACCTGGCGATTTCGCAACCGTCACGACGAGCGCTTCACGCCGGCGAGCAACATGAAGTTGCTGAGTGCTGTCGCCGTGCTCGAGGGTCTCGGCAGCGCTCATCAGTTCGAGACGCGCTTTTCGCTGCGCGGCGGCGAGTTGATCGTCGTTGCTGGTGGTGACCCAAACTGGATCACCGGTTCGCAGCATCCGCCTGAAGCTGCGTGGCGCGGGCTCGCGGCAGCACTGCAACGACGTGGCATTCGCGCAGTGCGGAGCGTTGCCTTCGACGAGCGACGGTTTTCGGGACCGTCGCGGCCGCCCACATGGCCGAAGGACCAGTTGGACACCTACTACTGCGCTCCAACGGGCGGGCTCGTGCTCGACCAAGGCACGTTCCGAGTCTCGGTGCGCCCCGCCGGCGCGGCTGCCGAAGCGATGCTGGTTGCGCCGTTCGTCAGCGTCCCGGTCGAGGGCAGCATCGAAGTCGTCGCGCAGAAGAAGGGCGCGGTCTATGGCGCACTGGATCTTGGCGACCGTGTGCGCGTGCAAGGCAAGGTGTTCCGTGGCGCGAAGGCGGCCGAAATCACCGTCGCCGTGCGCGAGCCGCTGCCGTGGTTCCAGCGCGCAGTCACGGACGCGCTCGAGCAGGCGGGCATCCGGATCGACGCGGCGGCTGCCGCAACCGACGACGACGAGGTCTACGTGCATCGCACGCCGCTGCAGCCGGCCTTGGTCAGGATGCTCGAGTCGTCCAGCAACTTCGACGCGGAGCAGTGTGTCCGCGTGCTCGGGGCCGTGGCTACAGGCGACGGCAGCCTGCAAGGCGGCATCGCTGCGGTGCGCAAACAACTCGACGACACCATTGGCACGTGCGGCGACAAGCTCGTGCAGGTCGACGGATCCGGCTTGTCGCGCGGCAACGAGACGACGCCAAGCCTGCTCGTGCGAGCACTGCGTTCCGCGGTGGGATCGCGCAACGCCGACGCATTCCTGTCGGCGCTGCCAATCGGCGGCGAGACGGGCACACTGTCGGGCAGATTTGAGCGCAGTCCGGTGCGTGGCCGCGTCCGCGCAAAGACCGGCTGGATCCGCGGCGCATCGGCGCTGTCGGGGATCTTGGAGCGCAAGGATGGATCGCGCTGCGCCTTCGCGATCTTGATGAACTACGACCCACGCAAGGACGGCCTCAACGGCCAATTGAAGGACCTGCAGGAGCAGATCGTCGAGGCTCTCGACCGGGCAGGTGGCAATGGCGGATGAGAGAAAGGACCTGCCCGCCCCCGAAGTCCTCGACGACATGCGGCGTCGCGCAGTCACGCTTGCGCGCGCGGCGGGCGAAGAACTGCTGCGCCGGCGGAAGGAGCGTCCGTCCGCTTCCTCCAAAGCGGTGCGCCGCGAACTCGTGACCGAAGCGGACCGCGCCGCCGAATACGCGGTGGTCGGCGGGATCCTGTCGCAGTTCCCTGACCACTCGGTGCTCGCCGAAGAGGGTGTGTTGACCGCGCAAGGCCAACGCACCAGCGCATCCGACTGGAATTGGATCGTCGACCCGCTTGATGGCACCACCAACTACGTGCATGGCTTGCCGTTCTATGCGGTCGCGATCGGCCTCGTCTGGCGCTCGGTGCCGGTCGTTGGTGTGGTTCATGCGCCTGCATTGGGCGAGACCTATTCGGCGGCGCTTGGACTCGGAGCGCACTGCAACGAGGCGCCAATCCACGTTTCGAACACGAGCCATCTCGCCGACGCCCTGCTCGCCACAGGCTTTGCCTATCTGCGCGATGAGGACGGCGCCGTCGACAACCTAGAGCGCCTGCGTCGGTTGATGCCAGAGATCCGCGATGTCCGTCGCTGCGGTTCTGCCGAGCTCGACCTCTGCCTCGTCGCTCGCGGCACCTACGACGCCTACTGGGAGTTCGGGTTGGCTCCGTACGACGTGGCCGCCGGGGCCGTGATCGTTCGCGAGGCGGGTGGCGCAGTCACCGACGTCCACGGTGGCGACGGTTGGCTGTTTGGCGGCAATGTGCTCGCGAGCAACGGCGCGTTGCACGAGGTCGTTCGCCGGCACTTGCCCTAGCGCAAAGGATCAACGCTTGTCTGCACAGCAGCTGCATCGGCCGTGCCGCAGCACGGAGCGGTCGCTGCCGTGTCAGCGGTCGCACGCGCGTTGCGAATCGTCCCAACGACCGTGGTGCGGCACTTGCCGAGGTCCTGGTTGCAGTCTGGGCTGCAGGTGCGGACCAAGGTCAATCCGATCATCGTCGACGCTGCATGCTCGCCCAGCGGTTTGCCGCTGACGACGCAGGTGGTCAGCGGGTAGCTCGACTTCTGCGCGACGAATGCCGTCCTCTGAATCGTCGTGACGATCGTCGCTGCGTTCTTGGTCGCCTTGTCGATGCAGTGCTCACAGCAGAGGCGAATGAGCGTGCCATCGAGCAGTAGGTCGGTTGAGTTGCCAGTCGAGACCGGCTTGCCGGAGACTGGGCAGGTCGTCAGCGGGTAGTCAACCGCCTGCTCGACGAGGTAGTCGTTGGTCTGCTCTTTGGTCCACGCGGCGCAGTCGAGGTCCGCGTTCCCGAAGCTCGCGCTGCTGGCCGTGGCCAACTTGCTCAAAGCCGAGACCGGGTCCTTCTGCAGCGCTTCCTTGCAACCAGTGCAACAAGTCCGCAGCAAGGTCGAGCCATGCATGACGGTTGTCGCATGTTCGCCGAGTGCCTTTCCGGAAACGACGCAGGTCGCGAGCGGATAGTTGAGCAACTGCTCGCTGATGTTGGCCGCATCCACCTGACGAGCCCAAAGCTCGATGTCTTGTTCGATCGTGGTCTTGCACTCCGCGCTGCAGACGGCAAACGCCCGGTCGCCGGCAATGAAGGTGGTAGCTGTTGCATCGAGTCGCTTGCCACTGACGATGCACGTCGCGAGCGGGTAGCGGCAGCCGGGATCAGGCGCAGTTTCACCGGCAGGCGTCGCAGGCGGCTGCATTGGAACCTCGATCCATCGGGTGGCACAGGCGCAGAGAAGCAGCAAGGACGCAGTGAGGAATGGGCGCATGGTGGTCAGGGGCCGGCCTTTCGCCGAATCGGCGATATCGGCTCGGTTGAACGGCTCCCTTGACGACAGTTGGTGCACGCTGCGGCGTATCCACGAGGCGCTGAATTGCCGGATACCTGCTGATGGGTAGGCTGCGCGTTCCCATGCGAATCTTCGCCACGTTGATCCTCGGTGCTGCGGCGCTGTGTCAGGAAGCCGTCTATCCAACGCGCTCCGTATCCGTGTTCCACGACTCTGACTTCTTGGCCAACCAAGAACAGGTGGTGCGGGTCGTCTGGAGCCAGGACGTGACCGTGCCGGGCGACTGGCTGCAGTTGCGCTTTCGCGATGCCAGCCTACCGAATGGGTCACGGCTCAAGATCTACGGCTCGTCCCGACCGGAGTGGGTCCAATGGCACGATGCTCGATCGCTTGCGGACTACCAGCAGTTCTCGTGTCAGTTTCTTGGTCCGACCTTGCGCGTCGAACTGCATGCGGGCCCAGCCACGGTTGGCAACCGCGTGTGCATCCACGAGGTTCATGTGCACGACGTCGGCGGAGTCGTGGAGACGGATACGATCTGTGGCCCGACCGATGACCGAGTGCTTGGCAGCGACGTCCGACAATGTCGGCTCAACGCCGGTTGCACTGCGTGGATGTTCTCGCCGATTGCCATCGGCACCGCCGGGCACTGCATGAGTGCAGGCACTGCGGGCAAGATCCTGCATTTCAACGTGCCGCTTTCGTCCTCGACCGGCGGCGCGACGCCTGCGCACCCTAACGACCAGTATGCCGTCGACACGTTCTTGCAGTTCTTGAACGCGGGGGTCGGGCAGGACTGGGCGACGATGTTGGCGGTGCGCAACAGCAACACCGGCTTGTATCCGGGGCAGGCGCAAGGCAGTTGGTACACGATCGTCGGCGCGCCACCCGTTGCCGCCGGTCAGCAGATCCGTATCACGGGCTACGGGTCTGGCAACGGCGTCAGCGGATCGCCGACGTGGAACCTGGTGCAGAAGACGCACCTGGGCAATCGCCAAGCCACGACCACAGCCGATGCCTTGCGTTACGACACGGACACCACCGGCGGCAACTCGGGCTCGCCGGTCGTGCTGGAGAACACCGGCGAAGTGATCGGCGTGCACACGCATGGTGGTTGCACCGCCACCGCTGGCGGCAACTCAGGAACGGACGCTGCGCGCGCTGACTTCGTCGCCGGCCGCGCCGCGGCGCTCGCCCAGCATGCCTTGGGTTCCATCACCTCGTTCGGCGCCGCGTGCGGCGGCACGTCGAATCCAGCCTTGTTGGTCACCGGAACGCCTGAGATCGCGCGACTGCTCACGGTGCGTGCGATTGGTCTCACGCCGTTGGTGACGATCGGCTGGTTCGTCGTTGGCCTCAGCGCCACGACGTGGAACGGTGCGCCACTGCCGGCAGACCTCGGGCCGATCGGCATCCAGGGCTGCCAACTCCGGGCTTCGATCGACTACTCCGAGGCGGTCGTCAGCGCAGGTGGCGTCGTCAGTCGCAGCTACACGATGCCCAACGATCCTGGTCTCGTTGGGCAGCACATCTATTTCCAGTGCTTCAGCGCTTCTTCAGCTGCAACCAACACGCTTGGCATCGTCGGCGCCAACGCGGTGGACGTCTTGCTCGGCAACTGAGCAGCCAGACTGCGAGCGTCAGAACTTGACGGTCTCGGGCTCGGCGTCACCGCGCTGCACCAGCATCGTTGCGCTGCGGCCGAGCGGGTGACGGCGGAGGATGGGTCCGATCACAGCGACGATCTTGTCGGCGTCCATGCCGGCGAAGAACAGCCGCCCTTCGCCGCAGCCGAAGTCATCGCCGTCGTATTCGCCGACTCTCGCAGCAAGCACGGCGGCCTCCAGATCGTCGCCGAGCGTCATCACGCTCGTGCGTTCCTGATTGGTGCCCATCGAGCGGTTGCTGAGCCGGAATGTCACGACGACATCTTGTTCGTCAGACCGTCCGAATCCCGCTTCCGTCGAATCGTCGTCGTCCTCGTCGTGGTCTTCGATCATCAGTGCGCATGGTAGGAGACGGTGGACAAACCGGTAGTCGCGGTGCCGCCCGAAGCATGACGGAAATGGTGGTTTCGACCTTCTGGCGAGGCGGACCCCCGCCGCTAGGATTGCTGGGTTTGGATCGTGCCTCCCAAGTCAAAAAAGCCAGTGCCAGCGCCTGCCGCCGGTCCGATCGCCTCGGATCAGGTGGTGGTCAAGGGCGCGCGGGAGCACAACCTCAAGGGTGTCGACGTCGCCTTTCCGCGCGAGTCCCTTTGCACGTTCACGGGCGTTTCCGGCTCCGGCAAGTCGAGTCTCGCCTACCACACGATCTACCAGGAAGGGCAGCGCCGTTTCTTGGAGAGCCTCAGCTCCTACGCGCGCCAGTTTCTCGGGCGGATGGAGAAGCCGAAGGTCGACTTGGTCGAAGGGCTGTCGCCGACGGTGTCGATCGACCAGAAGTCGACGAGCCATTCGGCGCGCAGCACGGTTGGCACGCTGACCGAAATCAGCGACTTCCTGCGCCTGCTCTGGTCGAGGTTGGGAACCCCCAGTTGTCCTGAGTGCGGTGCGCGCATCGAGGCGTGGGGGCCAGAACGCATCGTCGAAGCGATGCTGAAGGAGCACTCGGGCGAGGCCGCGATGGTGCTCGCTCCAGTCGTGCGTGAACGCAAGGGCGAGTATCGAAAGGAACTCGCGGAGTGGCGCGCAAAGGGATTCGTTCGCGCGCGTATCGATGGTGCCGTGCGGCGCCTCGACGAGGACATCGTTCTCGAGCGCTACGTCTACCACACGATCGAACTGGTCGTGGATCGCCTGACGATCGCGGAGGATCTGCGGTCGCGGCTTGCGGAGGCAGTCGAACAGGCGCTGGCGCTTGGCGATAGTTCGTGCGCGCTCGCGTGGGGCGACGACGGCTACCGCGTGTTCTCGGCGAAGCGCTCCTGCCCGGAGGGCCACTCCGCGTTGCCCGAAATGGAGCCGCGACTGTTCTCCTTCAACAGTCCGATTGGCATGTGCCCTCGTTGCGAAGGGCTGGGTGAGACCTTTGGCTTCGACACTTCGCGTGTCGTGGTCGATGAGACGAAGTCGCTTCGTGAAGGCGCCATCCCGCTGTTCACCGACGAAGGCAAGCTCGTCTACAGCACGCTGACGCTGGCGCACCTCGAGGCGGTCGGCCGCGAGTTTGGCTTCGACATCGACACACCTTGGCAGCGAATGTCGGCGAAGGCGAAGAAGGTCGTGTTGCACGGCAGCGGCGGCAAGACCTTTGAGTTTCGTTGGCAGAGTCGCGGCGCAAAGATCTCGACCGCGGGCGTGGACCGCATCGCCTTTCCCGGGCTCTTGACGCATCTCGAGCGCGCCTACCGCCCGTCGCGCGCGCGCCACCTCGATCGGTATCGTGCGGCTGTCACTTGCCCTGACTGCGGCGGCGACCGGCTTTGCGCAGCGGCGCGCGCAGTCACCTTCCAGGGCAAACGCCTGCCCGAAGCGCTTGCGTTGCCGGTCGCGGACGCGCTCTCTTGGGCACAATCGGTTGCCCTTGCTGGCAACGAACTCGAGATCGGCCGCGAGATCCTTCGCGAGATCGAACGGCGCTTGTTGTTCCTCGACGAGGTGGGCCTCGGTTACCTCACGCTCTCGCGCCGGGCGCGCACCTTGTCGGGTGGAGAGTCGCAGCGGATTCGGCTCGCTGCCCAAGTCGGCGCGGGACTGCGCGGCATCCTCTATGTGCTCGATGAACCGTCGATCGGTCTGCACGCGCGCGACCAGGATCGGCTGTTGCGCACGCTGCTTGCCCTGCGCGATCGCGGCAACACGCTGCTCGTCGTCGACCACGACGAGGACACGATGCGCAGGAGCGACTGGCTCGTCGATGTTGGGCCCGGCGCCGGCGCGGGCGGCGGCGAAGTTGTCGCATCCGGTCCGCCTGCGCTGGTCGCCGCGACGAAGCGTTCGCTGACTGGCCGCTACCTTCGCGGTGAGTTGCGCGTTCCGATGCCCGCGTCGCGTCGCACCGCGGACAAGGGTTCGATCCGGGTCGAAGGCGCGACCTTTCACAACCTGCGCAATCTCGACGCCACGATCCCGCTCGGGCGATTCGTTTGCGTCACCGGAGTCTCGGGCTCGGGCAAGTCGACGCTCGTTCACCATGTCCTGAAACCGTGGATCACGAACAGGCTGGCTGGCCAGGATGCCACGAACGACAGATGCCGTCGCATCATTGGCATCGAGGGCATCGACAAGCTCGTCGAGATCGACCAGTCACCGATTGGCCGCACGCCGCGAAGCAATCCTGCGACCTACACCGAGGTGTGGACGCACATCCGCGACTTGTTCGCGCAGTTGCCCGAAGCAAAGCTGCGGCAGTACGAGAAGGGGCGATTCAGCTTCAATGTTCCCGGTGGGCGTTGCGACGCGTGCGAAGGCGCAGGCGTCACGACGCTGGAGATGAACTTCCTCGCGCCGGTGGAAGTCGTTTGCGACCAGTGCGGGGGCGCGCGCTTTCAGCCAGAGACGCTCGAGATCACGTGGAAGGGCAAGAGCGTCCACGACGTGTTGGAGATGACTGTCGACGAGGCACTGCGGTTGTTCGCCGACTTGCCCAAGGTGGCGCGTGCGCTGCAAACGCTGCAGGACGTCGGGCTCGGCTACCTGAAACTGGGGCAGCCGTCGACGAC
>SXPK01000009.1 GCA_005776365.1 Planctomycetia bacterium | reverse complement strand
CGACCGCCAGGCCTTCGGGGATGTTCTGCAGGCCGATGCCGAGCGCGGTGGCGTAGCCCGCCGTCATGTCGCCGGTGCCGAAGCTGACGCCGACCGCCAGACCTTCCGGCATGTTGTGCAGCGTGATCGCGGCCACGAACAGCAATCTCGAAGCCGCGGTCAAGGCCGGTCGCTTCAGAGAAGACCTCTACTTCCGCCTCAACGTGCTGCGCCTCACGCTGCCGCCGTTGCGCGACCGCGGGGATGACGGCGTGTTGTTGGCGCGTCGCTTCTTGCGCGGCGCTGCCGAGGCAGCCGGCAGACCCTTGCGGTTGTCGGCCGCGGCCGAGGCCGCGATCCGTTCGTGCAAGTGGCCGGGCAACGTGCGGCAATTGCAGAATGAGATGCAGAGGCTCGCGGCCCTTTGCGATGGACCCGAAGTGCAGCCAGAGCATCTGTCGGCCGAGTCGCGGGGCTGAGCGGCCGTTGGCTCTCGCCGCCAGCGGCGTGGCCGTCCTCGCCGAGGCTGGTAGGATCTGCCGCCCGGCCCCTTGGACCCTGCCACACCACTGCCGTTCGAACTCGCTGATGCAGCCTTTGCCCCGCCACCGAAGCCTTCTGACTTGCGCATCGTTTGCGTCGTGCGTCGCCGCGACCGTTGCCTTGCTGATCGCCACTGCGTGCGACAGCTCGGGACCGTCCGAGCCGAGTGGCTTGGCAGAAAGCCAGCGGCTCGCAAGACTCGGCAACTTTGCGCAGGCCCGTGAACAGATCGTGAAGCTCGAAGCGTGGGCGACGGACGACTCCCGTCGCGCGCGGTTGCAGGTCGAGGCGGAGCGCATCGACGCGCTCGATCGGCGCGTGCAAGAGCGCAAGGACGCGATTGTGGCGCTTGCGGGCATTCGCACTTACGCGGAGTTCAGCGACATCCTGAAGCGCGAGGAACGCTCGGCAAAGGACGATGATTCGCGCGCGGTTGCGCGCATTGCGCGTTCTGGCTTGACCGAGTTGCTGCGCGGCGCTGCGGCCAACGCACAACCGCCAGCTGCGCTGGCGAAGTTGGCAACGCCGTCGACGCGTGCAATCCAGCAGCCGGCAGCGGTAGTGCAGCAGCAGGCGCCAGCGCCGGAGGCGCTCCAGTCCCAGCAGCATGGCGTGACCGCAACCTCGGCTCCGGACCTGAAGATCGCCCCGCCGCAGACGTCGCCATCGCCTACGCCCGTGGCTCAACCCGGCGATGCGCCAGCCGAGTCAGTGACTGGCGATGACGTGGCCGCGGCGATTGCGACGGCCTACGATTTCGTCGCGCGCAGCGAGTTCCTCAAAGCGATCCGCGAGCTCGAGATGGCGCTCGGCGGCGCCGGCGCGGTCGAACGTGATCGACTTGCGCTCGATCTCCAATCCATCCAAGCGGCTGCGAAGGCGCAGCTGGATCAAGTCCTCGCACGAGTGCGCAACGAGGCCGACAAGGGCCGCGGAGCTGCTGCGATGGATGCGCTCGCCGAGGCGATGCCGCGCTTCCCGACGGATGGCCCCTTCGCGGCGCTCGCGGTGCTGTTCGACGAGATCCGCCGACGTGAGACCGGCGGCCCCGCTGCCTCGAACGGCGGCGGAATCGGCGATGGCGAGCAACTGCGCCGACGCACGCTCGAGCGACTTGCGCCGGACCTCGTGCTCATACGTGCGCTCGAAGTCGAAGGCGACTTCGCTGGCGCGGTCGCGGCATTGCGGATTGCGGCGGCTTCCGTGCGCGGTTCGGACTCCGACTACGCGACGCGGCTCGACCTGCGGCTCGCGGATCTCGAAAGCGTGATTGCGTGGCACAACGAGGTCGCGGCCCTTGTGTCTTCTGCGCCGATCGAGGTGTTGATCCGCGATCGGGGCACGGCAAGCATCGTCGCCACGGACGGCTGCAAGCTCCGCATCGTCACAGCGGCCGGGGAAGCAGAGGCCACCTGGTTGCAGGTCGAGCCGGATTCGATCGCCAAGATCGTCGCCACGAGCAAGTTCTCCGGTGCCGCCTCGTTGGGGGCCGCTTCTTTGCTCTACCGCTCCGACGCCCGACGCCAAGCTGAGCTTGCGCTCGCGCGTGCGCTTGTGGACGACGCGACGCTCAAGACCGAGATTTGGCGCACGGTCGCGCATGGTCGCGGCGAACCAGTCGATCCGCGCGGCTACGAACTGCGCGCCGATGGATTTGTCTCCGCCGCCAACGCCGAGGCCGAGAAGCAGGCGCACAAGGTGCTGGCTCGCATCGAAGTTGCGCTTCGCGGCAAGGATCGGCGGGTTCGAAATGCGCTCGTGACCGACGCACTCGCGCTCGGTCCGGCGGCGGCCAGTGCGGTCGCGGCGCGTTTCCAACGGTTGCTCGACAAGGAGATCGACGCGCTCGACGCGTCGCCGCTGAAGAAGCAAGTCGACAAGCTCCACGCGCAGCGCATCCATCTCGACGAGGCGCGCGCCTTCGCCAAGGAGTTGATCTACGACGAGGTGAAGTACTTCTATCCGTATCGACCGCCGCAGGTCGCATCGGACCGTTATGCCGAATACGTGCGTGTGCAGGCAGAGGTCAACCGCCGCGTCGACGCGGTCCGCACGACTTGGAACGATGACCGCGTGAATGTCAAAGTCCCGGCGAGCTTCGCGGACGCCGTCGATCGACTCGACTGGATTGCAACCGTGCTTCGCGATCTGGCCGAACTCGACCCGCTCGCGTTGATCGGGGTCGAATGGGCGCGCGCTCTGATTCCGGGCGAATCGCTCGGCATCCAGGCGTTCTGCAAGACGGTCGACGAACGGTCACAGCGCGAACAGTGGCGCAAGATCGAGAGCTACAACGCGACGCTCCAAGCGCAGATCGATCGGGGCGAAGCGGACCAGTTGCGTATCACCAACGCGTATCGCGCCATGTTTGGCCATCGACCACTCGCGCTCGATTTGCGCATTCGGGCCGCCGCGCGCGGGCACGCGCAGGAGATGGCAAAGCTCGGCTACTTCTCGCACTTCTCGCCGACTCCAGGTCGCAAGAGCCCCAATGACCGAATGTTGATCGCTGGCTACACGCGCGGCGTCAGCGAGAACATCGCCCTGGTTGACGGTGCGGAGGCTGCGCATCTTGCGTGGTGTCAGTCGTCTGGCCATCATCGCAATCTGCTCAATCCCAACCATTGTGAAGCCGGCATCGGCAATGACGGACGCAACTGGGTGCAGAACTTTGGCAATGGGACCGAGTTCGAAAGCAAGCTCGAGGGCGAGCGCAAGGAGCGCTGAACGTATCGCATGGCCGCGCGCCTCGAGTTGACGGACGCAACGGGGAAGTCACGGTGGGTGGAACTCGCCGCCGGTGCGGTCACCTTGCGTGCTGCCGATGGTGGCGTCGAGGTCGTCGGCGCCGGCGACTCACGTGTCGGCGAATTGCGCATCGTTCCCACCCGCGCCGGAATGCGCCTCGAGCCTGTGCGTCCGGGCGCGATGGTCGAGGTGTCGGGACAGCGGCTGTTCTGCAAGGACCTGGTCGACCGCGACACCTTCTGTGTCGGCTCGTGCAAGGTCGCGTTCCGGTCCGAATCGCAACCGGCCTTGGCCGCTGCTGCCCCCGGGCGGTCGAGCCATCACGCGCCCCGCGCGCACGCGGCGGCGGCCTCGCGCGAGCGGTCGGCGCGTGAGCGAAGCTCGAAGCCCTTGCTCGTCTCGCTCGTGTCGCTGTCGATCGTCAGTGCGATTGTCGTGTTGCGCTGGCTCGATTCGGCGACGAGCCGCCGCGATCCAGCGGAGTTGCTCACCTTCGCCAGGATCCAGTTCGAAAGCGGTCAATATGACCGCGCCCGCGCGACTCTCGACGAGGCCGTGCGCACCGGTGATCTCGACATCCGCGCCGAGGCCGACCGCGTTCGCGCCCGACTTGACGCAGTGGAGAGAGAAGCGATCGCTTCGCTTTCGGTGTCGCGGGCGCGACAGGCGGAGGAGGCGTTGCCGTCGTTCGAGGATCGCTACGCTCGACAGGGGCTCATGCGACCGGCAGCGCGCGAGTTGCTGCGCATGTGCGATGCGTGGCTCGCTGAGCATGAAGCCAGGATCAGCGGATCGACGGATGGCAGGGCGCTCGTGGCGTCGGTGCGGACTCGTCGTGACAACGCTGCTGCAAAAGCCGAACTCAACTCGCCGGAGAATGCCGCAGACGCGATCTTCGCCGCGCGCGCACGACTTCGATATGTCGTGCGCGAGTACACGGCGGCGGTCGCGCGCATCGACGCGTTCGTTGCGTCGCATCCCGACGCTGCCGATGCGGTGAAAGAGGCCGCTGCGATTCGCCAGGAAGGCAAGGCGTGGATCGAAACCCAGGCCGCGCGCATCTCGAAGGTCATCGACCAGGGCGAAGCAGCGCGAGCGCGCGGGGAGTTTGCGCAGATCGAGCTATACGCTTTGCTGACCGAGTGGGAGCCGATCTTCGCGCCGCTGAAGGCGAGGCTCGCTGCCTCGTTGACGACGAAGTGAAGGCTCAACCGCGCGATCCGGCGCTGCGCCAGATCGCGAGCAGGCGCTGCGCCGCGGCGTGGGGGAGCGAGCTGCCGCTTGCGACCGCGTCGCGGAGCCGGGTGAGTTCTGCTTGCACTGCGGGATGATGTTCGAAGTCGTGTCGCAACTCGTCCTGCACCGTGGCGTCGAGCCAGGCGCGAGCCTGCAGTGCGCGCTTCTGCTGCAGGCGACCATTGCGTCGCATCTCAGCGACGCGCGATTCGATCGCTGACCAAAGGTCCGCCAGTCCTGCGCCAGTTGTCGACGAGCCGACGAGCACGGCGGGCGTCTCCGCTTCGCCGGAGTGCAAGACGCGCAGGGCTGCATGGCACTGTTGCGCGGCGCGATTGGCGGCGGGCGCGAGGTCGCCGTCGGCCTTGTGCACGAGGATCAAGTCGGCGAGTTCCATCACTCCGCGCTTGATGCCCTGCAGCTCGTCTCCCGCCGCCGGCGAGAGCAGCAGCAAGAACAGGTCTACCATCGTCGCCACCGCGGTCTCGGATTGGCCCGTGCCAATCGTCTCGACGAGCACGACGTCGTAGCCCGCCGCTTCGCAGCAGACCATGGCCTCGCGCGTTCGTGCCGCGACGCCGCCGAGTGTTTCGCCGCCGGGCGAGGGCCGCACGAACGCGCCCTCGCGACGCGACAGCTCCGACATCCGCGTCTTGT
>SXPK01000132.1 GCA_005776365.1 Planctomycetia bacterium | reverse complement strand
GCCGACGATGCGAGAGATCCGTCGCCTCGACAAGCTGGTCGACGAGCTTGCGAAGGGCCGGCCCATGGAGCGCATCCTGCGCAAGAAGGAGCCGGAGTAGCGACGCTGCTCGCAAGGACCCGAACGTGCGGGCGCAGCTGCAATCGCGCGAGCGAGCGTCCGCGCAAATGCGCACCCGATCCGGGGAGTCCATGGCAGGATGACTCCATGCATCCTGACCACGTTTATCGAACGCATCCCAGCAGCGAGCCGCGCAGCCAAGCGGCTTGCGGGTTCACTCGAGCTGTGGTCGCGGCGGCCATGCTGCTGTCCGTTCTCGTGGTGTCTTCTTGCGCCAGTGAGCCGACGACGCACGGCCTCCGCCTCGGGCCACCAGCGCGACTGCGCTTCGAGACCGTCCGCAGCATGCTCGAGGACAGCAAGGGCAACCTCTGGTTCGGCAGTTGGAACGAAGGCGTGTGTCGTTACGACGGAACGAGCCTCACCTACTTCTCGGCGCCGGACGGTCTCGCCGACGATCAGGTTCGTTCGATCCGCGAAGACCGTCACGGCATCGTGTGGTTCGAATGCGCCACTGGCCTCACGGGTTTCGACGGAACGCGCCTCTTCGCGCCGACTGCGCGCGTGGTCGCCGCATCGTCGCCGTGGCAACTGCGCGAGGACGATCTGTGGTTCAAGGAGGACGGCAGCGTCGGCGCGACCGATGTCGAAGGCAGGCCCGGCGCCTATCGGCACGACGGGACGACCTTCACCTACCTGACCTATCCCGTGGTCCCCGAACTCGCAGCGCGAGGCGCCTTCGCGACGACCTGCATTGCGAAGGGCAAGAACGGCCGCGTGTGGTTTGCGACCTATGCGGCGGTGATCGGCTACGACGGCAAGGCGTTCACGATGCTCGACGATGCGGCGTGCCGGCTCGATGCAATGCGCGGACGGATGCACGTGCGCGCCGTGTTCGAGGACAGCGCGGGCCGCGTTTGGATCGGCAACAACGGCATCGGCGTGCTGCTCTACGAGAACGGCCGCATCACGCACTTCACCGAGACGATGCGACTCTCACGCATGGGCATGCACGGCGATCGATCGCTGCCGCTGCCTTCTGACGCGCCGCTCGGGGCGTCGTCGATGCACCGCGTGTTCTCGATCGGCGAAGACCGCGATGGCGGAGTTTGGTTTGGCACCGTCGAGATGGGCGCGTGGCGCTACGACGGCACGACGATGCGGCAGTTCACGGCATTGGACGGGCTCACGACGAAGGACGTCATGGGCATCTACACGGATCGTCGAGGCGATCTGTGGGTCGTTGGCAACGGCGTGTTCCGCTTCGACGGCGAGACTTTCGAGCGGCGGTTCTGACGCGGATGGATGCTCTGGCGCAGTCGCTGCGAGTCCCTGGTCGTTCAGCGAGCGCCCTGTAGCAGCGTCGGGTCGATCACCGATCGCGCGCTCTCCGCTCCGCGCACCGGCAGTCCTTTGGGATCCAGCATTCCGATCTGCACGAGCACGCTCGCCTGGTCCCAGTAGATGTGCTCATGCGAGATGCGGCCTTCGTGAAAGCCGATGATGACGACAAAGGCCGCTTCGATGCGTTTGCCAGTCGGCGCGACGCCTGGAAGCATGAAGTCGAGCTTCGTCGTGTGCGTGAAGGCGATGACCATCTCTTCCACCAGGGTGCTCTCCCCAATCGTGCGCGAGACGCTGGTGAACGTCGTGTCCTTGGGGAAGAACTTGCCCACGAGGTGATCGCGATAGAATGCATGCACGCCGGCGCTGCCGTTGCCTCCCGCCATGACCGGCACGTGGTTCAGGTGCGGGCTGGCGGTCATCGTCGCCATGGTCGTGGCAAGGTCGCCATCGAGTTCGGCCTTCATGTGCTTCTCGAACAAGGTGACCATCGATTGCTGTTGTTGGTTGAGTGTCATGGAATCGCGAACTTCGAGGAGTGTCAGGGAGCCCTGCGCAAGCACAGGGGTGAGGCAATGGACAACGGCATCTTGCGCGTGCGCTGCGCTGAGTTGAAGTGGCTCCACGCGAGCTAGACCCCGAGTGTGGATTGAACCTTTGTGCGGTGGGCCGCCATGTCGAGGGGCCCGGAGATGGAGTGCAGCGCATGGGTCGATGCGATCCGAATCCGGTGGCAGCCAGGGACTAGCGCGCTGTCGCAAAGCGCGAGAGCCAGAAGGAACCTTCGCCTTCAGGCTGTAGGTCGTGACGAGCCGATAGGAAGGCGGTCACGCCCGCGGGCGAACGCCTCTCCATGCCGCTCGAGCCAACGCAGCCTTCGACTTCGCTCGACCGCGAAGTGTCCTCCGTCGGCGTGCGCAGGCGACTCGATCTACGTGTGCTCGAACTTGGGCTGTTTTGCGGCCTGATCGCCTTTGCGGCGTTCTTGACGAATGCGACGCACGCACTGCTCGACGACGGCCCGCAACTGGTGCAGGACTTCGGCAGCCCTGACGCGCCGCCGATCTGGAATCACGTCCTCTACTTTCCGGTCGCGCGCGCCATCGCCGCATTCGGGTGCACCGCAGATCAGGCCCTGCTGCTCACGAGTTGCGCCAGCGGCGCCGTCATCGTCGCGGCCGCTGCAATGTGCGCGTGGATGGTGACCGGCAGGCGCAGCATCGGTGCCTTTACTGCGGCGGCGACGATGACCGCGCCAGTCGTGGCAACGCATTCGACCTTCATCGAAGTGCACGCGTTGCACGGCGCATGCGTGGCGATTGCCTTGCTGGCGATGCTCGCGTGCCCGCCACGCACGGTGGTGTTGTTCGGCGTGGCGACCGTTGGCGCCGTTCTCGCGGACTTGAGCCACCGTTCGGCCATGCTCCTCGCGCCCGCGCTCGGCGCGGTGGCGGCTTCGAGGTTTTCGCAAGCGAGGCAAACGGTTTCACTCGCGACCTTCCGCGGCATGCTCGCAGTGTCGCTGGGCCTTGCGGTCGCAAGCCTCATCGACGAACGCTTGCACGGGGCGTGGGGTGGGCCCGGCTTGATTGCTTCGATTCAACAGGTCGATGCAGCGTCGCCGGCATCGCTGACGATCATGCTGGTCGACGAGACGGCGATGACGATCGGGCCACTGCTCGCGTTCTGCGCGATGGCCGCGGCAGTCCAGGCCTGGTCCGACCGCGCCCGGATCGGAACCGCACTGCTGCTCGTCGCGCCCGCGGCCGCATTGTCGATCTACTGCGTTGCGATCGTCATCGCGGCAGTGCCGACTCAGGGCGGCTACTGGATGGGAGCGCTGCCTTTCCTTGCATTGGCCTTCGCGCAGTGCGCCGCACGCTGGCTGCCGCTGTTGGCGCGCGGCTCCTTGCTCGCAAGGGCCGGGATCCTTGGCGCCATCGCGATTGGCGCTGTCCTCACGGTCCAGACGATGTGGGGGGACGCGACTCGGATTTCTCTAGAACGGCAACGGGAGCAACGCGCGTCGTGGGCTTCGACGCTGCTCCCATTGGGTGGGCACCTGCTCGCTACGAGCCTCTCCAAGCAGCACGTGGACGGCGTATCGCCCGGAGTGCGCGAGCACGATTTTGGCCCAGAGATTGCGCGCCGTCTGATTGCGGGGCACAGCCCTGAGTCGATTGCGGCGGAGCTGCGGTTGTGCATCGACCGGCTGTTCGCGACGGATGCCGGCGCGCCGTTGGTGTGGACCTGCGAGTGGCGTGGGACCGAAGGCGCGTTGGCATTCGAGGCTGCGCTGTTGCGAATCGAAGCGATCGCGTTTGCAGGCCTGCGCACGACTCCTGTTCACTTCGGCCCCTTCGACGGCATGAGGATCGCGAGCGTCGAACGCCACTAAGGTGCGTGGTGCGCGCCGGCGCGTGGCAATCGCGCAGGTCTTGACTGAAGCAAGGACCGCACGGGCGGCTCGATGTCGTGAGGGATGCTTTGAGGGAGCGAATGGGGGGCAGGGCCTGCGTTAGCATCGGCCCGCAATGGGCCTCCGCACCTCACCGCTTCCTGTCGACTTCGAACGCGCGACTCTGCTGGCGCGCGTCGAGCGTCCCGGTCTCGGGCCGTGCGTCGTCGCAATCCGCGGTGGACGCGCCATCGACATCACGTCTGCAAGCGCACCGACTGCCTCTGCCGTCTGCGAGCATCGCGATCCCGCGGCATGGGTCGCCGGTGCGAAGGGTGAGGATCTTGGCCCAGTCCAAACGATCGCGGACAACTCATGGGAAGGCGCGCGCGATCCACGACAGCCATTCTTGCTGGCGCCCGTGGACCTGCAGGCCATCAAGGCCGCGGGTGTGACCTTTGCGGTGAGCTTGCTCGAGCGGGTGATCGAGGAGCAGGCGCGCGGCGACGCGACGCAGGCTGGTTTCTTGCGTGCCCAGATCGAAGGCGCACTGGCGGGAGGCTTGCGCGGCCTCGTGCCTGGCTCCCCGCAGGCGATGGAGTTGAAGCGCATGCTCGTCGCGCGCGGACTGTGGTCGCAATACCTCGAGGTCGGCCTCGGGCCGGATCCCGAGATCTTCACCAAGGCGCAACCGATGTCCGCGGTCGGTTATGGCGCGAACGTCGGCGTGCCGCCGAGTTCGGACTGGAACAACCCCGAGCCGGAGGTCGTGC
>SXPK01000131.1 GCA_005776365.1 Planctomycetia bacterium | reverse complement strand
TCCCGACGCCATGCCGGGTCGGTCAGGAAACCACTTCAGCAGCGTCGACACGGGCGCGATGTAGCGGATGCCGAGGCCGATGCCGCCGAGCACGCCGTAGCCGAGCAGCACGAGCCAGAGTTCGTGGAGGTGCACGCCGAGCGCAGCGACGAAGAAGCCGGAGGAGAAGCAGCACGCCGCCACAGCCATGGCCTTGCGCGGGCCGCTGCGTTCGACCCAACGACCGAATACCGCCGCGGACAATCCAAGGCAGAAGAACGCGAGATTGAACATCCAGATCGTCGCGCTCATCGGCCAGTCGCCTTCGACCGATGCCGTCACGCCGAGCACGCGAGTGAGCGGGATGTTGAACACGCTCAAGGCATAGGCCTGCCCGATCGACAGATGCACGGCGAGCGCCGCAGGCGGCACCAGCCAGCGGCAATAGCCCGGCGCCGCTTCACTGCGCGAGCGATCGAGGAACATGAACACGGCGAACAGGCTACGTCACAACGGCGGCGATACGTTCTGTGCATGCGATCTTCGCCCGTCACGCTGCTGGTCGTCGCTGCCTCGCTCATCGCGTTGCGCGTCACCGCCCAAGAGCCACCTGCTTCTCCGCCCAACGTCGTCTGGATCTACGCCGACGATGTCGGCTACGGCGACCTCTCGTGCTATGGCGCGACGGCGGTAACCACGCCCAACCTCGATCGCATTGCGAAGGAAGGCGTGCGCTTTCTGGATGCGCACTCGTCGTCGGCGACGTGCACGCCGTCTCGCTACTCGCTGATGACCGGCGAATACGCATTCCGCAGACCAGGGACCGCGGTGCTGCCCGGCGACGCGCGACTCATCCTCGATCCGGCAAAGCCCACGCTCGCGTCACTGCTCGGCCGTGCTGGCTACGTGCGCGGCATGATCGGCAAGTGGCACCTGGGCCTCGGCAACGGCAACCTCGACTGGAACACCACGATCGCGCCCGGGCCGCTCGAAGTGGGTTTCGATGAGTGCTGGCTGGTGCCCGCGACCGGCGACCGCGTGCCTTGCGTCTACGTCGACGGCCACATGGTCGCCGGCCTCGACGCCAACGACCCGATCCGCGTTTCTTACCAGCAGCGCATCGGCGACGCGCCGTCGGGCAAGGAGCGTCCGGATCTATTGCGCATGCTCTGGGACCATGGCCATGACATGTCGATCGTCAACGGCATCAGTCGGATCGGCTGGATGACCGGCGGCAGCAAGGCCCTGTGGAAGGACGAGGACATGGCCGACGTCCTGACTGCGCGCGCCGTCGACTTCGTGACGCGCGCAAAGAAGCATCGGTTCTTCTTGTTCTTCGCCACGCACGACATCCATGTGCCGCGAACGCCGCATCCGCGATTTGTCGGCAAGACCGCGATGGGTCCACGCGGCGACTCGATTGCACAGCTCGACTGGCAAGTTGGCGAAGTGCTGCGCACGCTCGATGAACTGCAGCTCGCAAACAACACGATCGTGATGTTCACCAGCGACAACGGACCCGTCGTCAACGATGGCTACCGCGATGACGCCGTTGCGAAGCTCGGCGAGCACAAGCCCGCGGGCCCGTGGCGGGGTGGCAAGTACAGCGCTTTCGAAGCTGGCACGCGGGTGCCGTTCCTCGTCCGCTGGCCTCTGCGCTGCAAGCCACGCACGTCGAACGCGCTGGTGAGCCAGGTCGATGCGTGCGCGACCGTCGCTTCGCTTTGCGGCATCGAACTCGCGGACGACGAATGCGTGGACAGCCTCGACCAACACCGGGCTTGGCTCGGCGAGGATGACGTCGGCCGCGACCACCTGATCGAACACTCAGGGACCCTTTCGCTGCGCCTTGGCTCTGCCAAGTGGATCAGCCCCAAGCAAGGCCCGCGCGTCGCCAAGCAAGTCGCGATCGAACTCGGCCACGACGAAGAGCCGCAGCTCTACGACCTGAAGACCGACCCTGGCGAGACCGACAACCTCGCCTCGCGGCAACCCGAACGCGCAGCGTCCTTGGCCGCAGAACTGCGCCGCATCGTCGATGCCGGCCGCACTCGCGATGCGCGCAAGTGACGCACCCAAACGAAGCGGGCCGCGCATCTAGCGCGGCCCGTCGCAGAGGATCGTCCGGTCGTGCGTGCTGTCGATCGCTCAGTTGCCCAGTCGCAGATCGACGGCATTGGTCAACCCAAGACCCGTCGCGTTCAACAGCACGCCTTGCGTGCTCACGGTGAGCCCAGCAAGGAATGGATCGTTGGGGATCGTCACGCTCCAGAACATGAACAACCCGAAGAATGGCGCCACGAACGGCGTCTGGTAGACCAGCGGCGAGTTGATGTTGACGAGGATCGTGTATGGCGGAAACGCCACGTTCGCCGGCTGCAGATACCAATAGACCGAACCCAACGCCCATGTCGTGCCCTGAACATTGGCTTGCGCCTGGATCGTCGTGCCGAGCACGGGCGGCGGGCAGGTGTAGATGTTGAGGTTGCCTGTGCCGGTGCGCACCGTGGCGCTGGCCAGCGGTCCGCCGGGGACTGAGAGATTCGGGCGGAAGTTGGCGAGCGTGCAACGCATGCGGGCGCCCTGCTCCGGGCTGAATCCCGTCATGCAGGTGTCGTCCGTGTAGTCCATGAAGTTGCGGATTGGGTCCGGGGTCGCGCAGCTCGTCGCGCCGACCGGGCAGCCGAACCGCGCCGTCTGCTCCGGTTGTGTGTCACAGATGCGGTCGCCGGTCGTGTAGCACGATGAAGTGCCGCACCCACCTTGGAACGTGTGATAGAGGCCCAAGTAGTGCCCCACCTCGTGCGTGCACGTGCGACCCTGGTTGTAGGGTGCGCCGCCAGTCGCAGGACGACCGAACGCGCTGTAGAGGATCACGACGCGATCCGCCGTCGTGTTGAGCACGCTGTTGCCTTGCGGCAGATCCGGCACGTAACCGAGGACACCGCCACCACCGGCGCTGTTGGTGTAGATGTTCATGTAGCGCGTGGTGTCCCACGCCATCGACGTCCAATACGCACCCGTGTCGCTGAACCACGAGTTGTTCGAGTAGCGACGGATGCCATTGGTCGGATTGCCCGACGGGTCCGTGGTCGCGAGGAAGAACTCGATCTTGGTGTCGAAGCCAGTCGCCGCCGGACTGCCCGCCAAAGCGCGGAAGTCCTCGTTGAGCACTGTGATCTGGCTCTGCACCAAGGCATCCGACAGGTTGCCGGTGCCCGAAGTGTTCGCGATGACGTGCACAACGACCGGGATCCGGACCACGGTCGTCGGAACCCACGGGCCGGGGTTGGTGCTGTTGAGGCCGCAGTCCGCGATGTCCGCCGTCGCCGAGTTGAACTGCGAGGGCGTGCCGCAGCGATACATCGAAGTGCCCGGGATCAGTGAGCCCGGATCGAACACAGGGCCCTGTGCTGCGACATAGGAAACAAGGGCAAGAAACGCTGTGGCGACGGGGGGTGTGCGCATGGGGAGCAACGCGGAACGAACGGGCTGGCCCAGGCAATTGTGCTGGAGACTTTGCGTCGGACAAGCCCGTAGATGACTGTGCTTGCCAACCGCCGATGCCATGGCGGCCGTCAAGACACCAGATTGAGACGCTCTGGATGACGCAGCAAGTTCACTGGAAGTCACAAGAAGTGGCGCGATGCGTGCCGCCATCCTTTCGATGCGCCGCATCCAGGTTTTTGCTCGATCCGTGAGCCCTGCCACAACGCACCAGCAAGTTGGGGCTTGCAGTTGGACTGCACCGCGGGTGAACTGCTCTCGGACTAGGGGGAAACAGACGCCAGAAGACTGGCCGTCCTCGAATCACCCCCCTATCGCCGCGGTCCAATCTGACGGCGTATTTGCTGCAACCGCATACGACTCCTGTTCCATGGAAGACTCTCAAATGGCCGAGCCCATTTCGGCCCGTGACTTTGTCGAGCGCGAACTTCGCGCCAATCCCGATGCGTCCTTTGCCGAGGTGCAAGAACGCGGCCGCCAGTTGGGGCTGAACATTGCTCCGTTCCTATATGGCGCCGCGCGTCGGGCCATTGGACTGCCGTCGCGGACCGACCTGCATCATCCGGTCGAGACCGTCGAGGTCGCCGCACCCGCCGCAGAGGACGCGAGTTTTGAAGCCGACGACGAGGCAAGCGAGCCCGAAGCCCCGGCGGACGAAGCCTCGATGCCCGCCGCCGGATTGCTCCAGAAGCCGAAGTCCGCGGCATTCGAGTTCGCGACCGAGCAGCTGCGCATCAACCCCGACCTGACCTTCCAGGACCTCAAGCACCGCGGCTCGATGGCCGGGCTGCGCCTGATGCCGATTGTCTACGGCCGCGCCAAGGCGCTGCTGGGCCTCGTGCCGATCCGGCCGCGGCAACCCCGCGCCAAGCGGGTCCCCGATGCGCCAGTGTCACTGCGCCAGGTGGAGTCCGCCGCTGCGCTGCCGCGGCCCAAGCCGCCGGCCGCGATGCCCCAGTTCGAAGGCATTGGTTCGCTCGAGCAGCTGATCACGGCCCTTCGCGATCTCGAAGCCGAGCGTCAGCGACTGCACGATGCGCTGGCCGCGATCCAGGCCTGTGTCGACGAAGCCCAGAAGGGGCCCGAGGACAGCTGAGGCACCGACGCACCCCGCGCCTGCCACGAAGCGGCGCGGTGCGCTTGCCAACGCGTTGCCGCTGCGGCCAACATGGCGGAGTTGTCGCGCGCCATGCCCCTTCCTGATCCACGCCCCGTCGGACGACTGTCGCGCGAACTCCACGCCGCGGAGGCAATCGCGGCGCGCGACAACAACAACCTGTTCTTGACCAGCAGGCTGTTGGCGGACACCGAACGCTACGCCGCGTTCTGTTCGATGTATGCGTTGATGCGCGTGGTCGACGACGCCGTCGACGAGCACGCGGAGAAGCACGGCCCAGGAGTCAGCGACCCCACGCTCGTCGCTGCAGTCCGGGCTTGGAGTTCTGCGTTCTTCTCGTGCGCAGAGCCGGACTTCGCGCCGCAAACTGATCTCGCGACGACGAGACACCCGCAGGCGCAGTCCCTCGTGACCCTTGCGGCGCGGCATTCGAAGCGCTTTCGCGTCCCGCGCGAACTGTGGTCGGACTTCTTCGACGCGATGCTCGCCGACATCGACTCGCAGGGGCAGTTCCCGACCTTCGCGGACTTCTTGCACTACACGCACGGCGCCAGCGTCTCGCCGACGACGATCTACCTCATCATCCTCGCGGCCAAGGTCGAAGGCGAAGATGTCGCGCCGCATCCAGACCTGCCGCTGATCCTGCGCACCGGCTCGCAACTTGGCACCTTTGCCTACCTCGCGCACATCCTTCGCGATCTGCGCGAAGACGTCGAGCGCGGCCTGTGGTACGTCTCAGACGAGAGCCTCCGGGCGCACGGCTTGGACAAGGCGGCACTAGCTCGCGACGCGAGCGCACGCCGCAGCAGCGAAGCGACGCGAGCGCTCGTCAGAGACCTATGCGGGATCGCGCGCGGCTACGAACGCGACGCCGCGGCCGCAGTCGACGCGCTCTGCGCGTCTGCCGCGAAGGACTGCTCGCTCGTGCTGCGGCTGATTGTCGCGATCTACAGTCGCATCCTCGGCAAGATCGAGGAGCAGGGCTTCGAGGTCTTGCGTGGCAAGCACCAGTTGAGCGATCGAGAAAAACTCGGCATCGCGAAGTCGCTCGCAGTCTAGAGGTCGCGTTTTTCGCCCCTCGACGTCACGTCGGCGCGCGCCGGAGCATTTCTCTCCCTGCACCAACTCAGGAGCGAAATGCCATGGAGATCGACTTCGACTCGTCGGACCGGACTTCCGACTACGTGACCATTCCCGCCGGCTCGTATCTGTGTCGCGTGGCCGAGGTACGCAAGGGCCAGACCCGCGTCGGCGACGAGCGATGGTCGATGCGACTCGTCGTCGCAGAAGGCGAACATGTCGGCAAGCAAGCCGCGTGGGACAGCCTCGTCTTCAGCCAGCGCGGCCGCGCGCGGGCTCGCACCGTCTTCGCCGCGCTCGGGATGCCGACGAAGGGCAGGGTGCAGGTCGAGCCAGAAGATCTCGAAGGCAAGCTCTGCTGCGTGCAAGTGCGGCCAGCCGAGTACGTGGCACCGAGCGGCGAGACGATCCGACGCAACGAAGTGCCCTACGACGGTTACTCCGCGGTCGCCGAGACTTCGCCGCAGGAGCCATCGCCGCCGCAGAAACGGCGGGCACCCCGCACCACCGAAGTCTCCACCGACGAGATCCCGTTCTGATGCCGCTTGCTCGCGTGGCATTCCCTGCCGTGCTGGCTACCCTCCTGCTCGCCGCCGCAGCAGCAGGCCAGCGGGAGCCCAAGGACCGAGACCAGCACGTGAAGCCAGAGCCACGCATCCACGAACTGCGCACGCAGATTCGCCAGGCGGACCACGAGTACTACAACCTCGGCAATCCGCACCTGACGGATGCGCAGTATGACGCGTTGATGCTCGAGCTGCAGAAGCTCGAACGCGAACACCCGACGCTGGTGACTCCTGACTCCCCCACGCAGCGAGTCGGCGCGCCCTTGCAAAAGGGCACGAGCTTCGCGACGTCGGCCCACCTTGCGCCGATGGGCAGCATCGAGTCGCTGATGAGTGGCGCCGACCTAGACGAACTTTTTAATAAGAGACACAGATTGATGATTGAAGTTTTCTCTACGCTCTCTGGAAGTGACTACTTACAAAGCATATTATTTCTGAAAGGTCGAGTGGAAAAAGTACCCTAAAAAC
>SXPK01000130.1 GCA_005776365.1 Planctomycetia bacterium | reverse complement strand
TCGGGCGCAGCGACTGGCGCGCGGACATGGAACTGTGCGCGTTCGTCGGCGCCGCGCGCGACCGCGCCGCCGTGCCTGCGTTGATCGCGGTGCTGCAACGTTTCGCGGACCATCCCGAGCAAGTCCAGTCCGGCGCGCTGTCGACACTGCTGCTCTACCGCACGCACGAGACGCTGGTCGCGCTGACCGGCGCGGTGTTCGCCGCGGGCGCGCCGGCGCAGTGGCGGCAGTTCTGGGAGCAGGAGCAACAGAAGCTGCTGGCCGAAGTGGAAAAGCCCAAAGCAGCATCGAAGTCGGACGGCAAGACCGTCGCGTTCTGCGGCATCCCTGCGCAAGGCAGTCGCATCCTGTTCGTGGTCGACCTTTCGGGCAGCATGGAGTTTGCGATGAAGGCGCTGCCAGGCGAGGACGCCGCCGACACGCAAGGCGGCGGCACGCGGCTCGCCTTCGCCAAGCGCCAGATGCACAAGGTGATCGCCGAGATCCCCGCTGCATCAAAGATCAACTTCATCACCTTCAACGGCAGGCCGAAGGCGCGGGTGTGGAGCAAGGATCTCGTCGAGGCCAACGAGAAGAACAAGAAGAAGGCGCTCGAGTTCGTCGACAGCTGGACGGCGGTGTATCCACCACCCAACCAGCGCGACGGCGGCACCAACATGTGGTCGGGCCTCGAAGAAGCGTTGACCGTGACGACGCAGGTCTACGGCGAAGCGCAGGACACCACGATCGACGAGATCTTCGTCGTGTCTGACGGCGCGCCGAGCGTCGGCGAGATCTTGGATCCGTTGGAGATCCTGCGGCTCGTCACCGAGACGAATCGGTTCACGAGGATCCGCATCAACACCATCTTCATCACATCGAGCGACGATCGTGACCCACGCCAGCTGACGCTCTCTCCGAGCGAACTCATGCAACGCATGGCGCAGGAGAACGGCGGGCGGTTCGTCGAGTTCAAGGACTGACTGCTGTGATGTTGGCTGGCTCGCGCCACACCACGAGCCGACACACAGCCAACGACGATTCGCCGAGATGTGCGCCGCAGCGAGCTTCCCGCCTGAGCGCCCCGCGCGACCTCGCGTCAGCCCTTCGCCCTGGGCCGTGGCATGACCAGAGCCGCCAGCACCATCAGCGCACCGACGATCACCAGCGTCCAGGCTGCGAGATCCGACTCGCGAAGCACATCGGGCGGGATGTCGCGCAACGCCAGCGCGACTTGTACGTCGAGCGATTGCAAGTAGACGGTCGCTTCGCCGACGAGGCGCCACAAGAAGAAGGTCTTCTCCACCTCGTCGTTGGCGACGCGGATGAAGGCAATCTGGCCATGCAGCACAAGGCCGGCGCCAAGCAATACGCCGCCGATCAGATGGCAGAGCCAACGCGCGAAGTTGGCGAAGAAGCGTTTCATCCCCTTCGGCTCCGAGCGCTCCGCTGCGCCGTCACCCGCATCAGTCGGAACCGTCGATCGGGAACGCCGGGCACTCGCGCGCGTCGAAGACCGCTTGGTAGCGCGGCGCAAGCCGGCGCACGAGGTCTTCGGGCGTCTTGATCTGTTCGGCCGTGATCTTGGCAGTGACTTCGCATTCGCCGGTCTGCTCCAGGTTGGCAGTGTATCGAAGCACCTTGCCCGGAAGTCGAAGGCGGAAGGTCACGTCGAGGCCAGTCAGCTGCTCTCTCCGCCGCGCGAAGAACTCACTCGCGACCGGATCGGACTTCTCCTTCATCGCCTCGGCCTTGGCGCGCGCTTCTTCCCACGCCTTCTTGCCTTGCGGGAACAGCGTCACCTCGATGGTGTCGGCTACGGGACCTTTGCCGAAATGCCACTCGGCGAGCGATCCGATCAGCGGGCTCTGGCGCAGTTGCGACGGCGCGGCGAAGCCGACTTGCAGATCGACCTTGCGCGACGTGCCAATCTCCGTCGTCTCGTGACGCGCGAGTTGAAGGCCAGCAGCGGTCAGCTCCGCCTCGACCTTCTCTTTGACGAACAAGGCCGTCGGGTCACTGCTCGCGCTGGTCTGGTTGACCGAAGCTGCCATTCGCACGGCATTGAGCGTCGCTTCTGGCGCGGTCATCACCAGCGCTTGCGAGCCCGACCCATCCTTTTCTAACGTGACGGTCTGCTCGACCTCGAGGCAACCCGAGAGCAACAACGCGAACGCCAACGCCAATGAGATCCGACCCATGCCGCATGGATCGGCCGTTGCCATGGGCGGGCTGGAGTCCTGGGCTGATGCCGATGCAGGATTCCTTGCCGCATGGCCTGCTAGAGTCGCTCTCTCCGAGCAAGGATTCGAGGTGTCAGCAAACCCCACCACCGACCCGATTGCCTACGTGCGTGAGAACGCGCCATGGCTGTGCGCGCCCGAGATCGGCGCTTGCCTGGTCGGCAGCGCCGCACTGGCGGTCGCCTGCGAGCGCGCCGGCATCGCACCGCCGCGGCCCAAGGACGTGGATTTCGCATGGGCGTTGGACATCGAATCGGGCCGCGCCTTGTTGGAGCAGCGCCGTTGTCTCGTGCCGACGACGACCGGCAACCTCGAACGCGGCACGCTCGCGTTGCGCATCGGAGAACTGCGCTGCGAACTCACCACGCTGCGAGCTTCGGACGCTTCGATGTCGATGCCTGAGCGCATCGAGCGCGACCTGCGCGCGCGCGACATGACCTGCGGCGCAGTCGCCGTCGAGCTTGCGACCGGCGCGGTCCACGACCCGTGCGGCGGCATGCAGGATTGGAAGGACCGCCGCGTGAGAGCATGCGGCGACGTGGCGCAGCGCGTGCGCGAGCACCCGATCCGCTGGGTGCGCTACTACCGCAAGGCGCGCGAGTGGGACTTCGCCATCGACAACTCGATCCGCAAGCTCGACCTGCCGCGCTCTGTGTTCGATGCATTGCCACGAGAAGCGATGGCCCTCGAGCTGCGCGCGGCATTGCTGCATTGCGCGTCGCCTGGTCGCTTCTTCGTCGACTTGCATGAGGCGCGCTTGCTGCAGCACCTCATGCCGGAACTGGCGCTGCAATTCGACGGCCGACCTGCAGGTCCGCAGCGATGGCATCCGGAGATCAGCCAGTCGCTCCACCTCGTGCTTGCGCTCGAATGGGCGCATGAACGCGTGCGTTTGCTCGAAGAGCGCGACCAACTCGCCGTCGCGATCGCCGTGCTCTGCCACGACCTCGGCAAGGGCTGCACCAAAGAAGGCGATCTGCCGTCGCATCCGGACCACGAGCAATCGGGCCTGAAGCCGCTCGCCGCAACCCTCGATCGCTGGCCCGGGCTGGCCGACCAACGGGCGCGGACTCTCGCGGCCAAGGTCTGCGAACTGCACCAGCTCGCACGCCGCTTTCACGAACTACGACCCGGAACGCTCGCCGAGCTCTACGACCGCCACTTCCGCGCCAAGGACCCGCCGATCGAACTGTTTGCGATGGCCGTCGCCGCCGACGAGGCCGGACGGCTCGGCGAAGCACACAACGGCGAGCCCATGTACGAGCAGGTCGTCGCCGACCTTCGATCGCTGCGCGCCTGCTGCGAGTCCGTCGACGCGGATGCGTTGCGAAGGCAGTTCACCGAGCTCGACGAGTTCAAGGCTGCGCTGCACGAAGCCCGCGCCCGCGCGATCGGGGCCGGGTTCCGTCGTGCCTGATCCACGGACGACGACCTTTGTCCCACAACGACACACTGCGCCTCGAGTCCTGTCTCGACCGCTGCCCAACCGCGCGTGCAGCGGCTCGTTCGTGCATCGTCGCGAACGCAGGCACCAACCCACGGATCGCGTGACGGCGATGCCGAGGCCGAAGCCCTGATCAGCGTCAGCCTTTCCCGTGCGCGAGCCACCGGCCCGGCCGCGCCTTCGTGCCTTCGCCATCGCGCACGACGAACGCGCCATTGACGAGCACGTGGCGGATGCCGGTTGGGTAACGCTGCGGCTCTTGCCACGTCGCTTCGTCGCGAATGGCCGATGCGTCGAACACGACGAGGTCCGCAAATGCGCCGACAGCAACGCGACCGCGATCGCGAAGGCCCGCGCGATCTGCAGGCATCGACGTCATCTTGCGGATCGCCGTCGGCAGATCGAACAAGCCGCGTTCGCGGCAATAGACGGCGAGCGCGCGAGGGAAGGTCCCATACGAACGCGGGTGCGGTCGTTCGATTTGGCGCCCGACCGGCGCCATGCTGCGGCCGTCAGAGCCGACCATCACCAGCGGATGCGCAAGCACACGATCGACGCCGTCGTCAGCGATGCCGTGGCCGATGAACGACACTTCGCCGCCGCTCGACTCGAGCAGTCGCAAGCACGCTTCAGCCGCGTCGCAAGACCACACCGCGCCGATCTCCTCCAGCGAACGCCCGACGCACGGTTCGTGCTGCTTGTCCTTCACCGAGGCGATGACGATCAGTTCGAAGCCGCCGGGATCGCGCGCAACGTGCGGAGTCAGTTCTGCGTGCATTCGGGCCCGCGTCGCCTGATCACCGAGTCGCGCGACGATCGCCTCGTTGCCGCCTTCGCGCGACCACGGCTCCAGCAGGATGGTCAGCGTCGTTGAATATGCGGTGTAGGGATACGCGTCCGCCATGACGTCGACGCCTTCACTACGCGCGCGCTCGATGCGCCCGATCGCCTCGCCGAGCAGCGGCCAGTTTGCGCGACCGCACGACTTGAGGTGCGACACCTGGACTTTCACGCCAGTCTTGCGGCCAAGGTCGAGGATCTCGTCGACTGCGCGCAACAGGTGGTCTTCTTCGCTGCGCATGTGCGACGCATACAAGCCGCCATGGCGTTGGACGACGCGCGCAAGCCGTTCGATCTCCTCGGCTGGCGCGTAGATGCCAGGGACGTATTCGAGCCCCGTCGACATGCCGATCGCGCCATCGGCAAGCGCCTCTTGGAGGATGCGCTCCATCGCCGCCAGTTCCGCCTCGGTCGCCGCACGATCGACGTTGCCCATCACTGCGCGACGCACACTGCCGTGGCCGACGAGCATCGCATGGTTGAGGGCAGGCTTGGCCGCCTTCCACGCCTCTGCATAGGAAGCAACTCCGGTCCACCGCGACTGCAATGCAGCCTCACCGGCGTCCGTCGCGTCCTCGTCGTCGCCCGCTTTGCGCGGCGCTGCGGAACTCCCGCAGTTGCCAGTGATCTCCGTCGTGACGCCCTGACGCACGCGACTCTCGGCGCCAGGGAAGCGGAGGATCGAAGCATCGCTGTGCGTGTGAACGTCGACGAATCCCGGAGCGACACACAAGCCGCCCACATCGACAACGAGGTGAGCATCGGCGACGTCGTAGGCGCCGATGCCAGCGATGCGGTCGCCTACCAATGCCACGTCGGTGATGTGCCCTGGCCCGCCGTCGCCGTCGAGCACCGTGCCGTTTCGCAACAAGACGTCGATGCGCTCGCCGCGACGCAGCCCGCGTGAAGACCCACTGCCGCATGAGGACCACGCTGCCAACGCCGCAGCCGTCATCAGGAAGCGTCTTCTGTCCATCGAAGTCATGCGTGCTCCAGTTCGCAGCCGAGTCCAGCCCGCAGCAGCGTCGACATGCGACCCTCGCGAATCGTGAAACCGCCCGAGAAGGCGTCCCTGGCCAAGTCGAGGCTGCCGTCGAGGTCGAGGAATCGCGTCGCGTCGCACGCAAACGCAGCGTGCAGCGCCGCCGCAATGCCGAGCACGCTCTCGTCGTTGCAGCCCCACATCACGCTGATGCCATGTTGGTGGCACAAGCGCGCAAGCCGCATTGCCGAACGCGGACCGCCGCACTTCTGCAGCTTCACATTGACGACGCCATAAGGGCACCCATCCGCAACGAGGCGGGCGAGAGCAGCCTCGTCGTGCACGCTTTCGTCGGCGCAGAGGATGCGCTGCACGTCGGGTGGAAACGATCGCAAGAAGCCCTCGTGTCCCGGCGGCAATGGCTGCTCGATCAGCTCGAGTCCGAGCGACGCCGAAGCCTGGACGAACTCCGTGAACTGCTTCTCGTCGTAGCCCTGGTTCGCGTCGGCGCGCAACGACACCGCGCCCCCAAACTCCAGGCGCAAGAAAGTCAAGCGATCGAGATCCTCGCCGAGTGACTCTCCCACTTTGACCTTGAGCGCAGCGAAGCCGCGATTCACGTATTCGCGCGCCTCGGCGACGGTCTCGACCACCGGCTTGACCCCGATGGTCACCGATGTCGACAACGCCGCTCGCTTGCGGCCGACGCGCTCGACGAACGGCAGCTTGGCCGACTTGCCGACGAGATCGCACAGCGCCATGTCGACCGCGGCACGCGCCGCTGGTCCGACGATGCGTTCTTCGATTTGGGCAAGCCGCGCTTCGTCCACCGGATCCTCGCCGACCAACCAGCCGCAGTCCTGTAGCGCTGCAAGCGATGCAGCCCGGCTCTCGCCGGTGACTTCTTCTGCCGGCGACGCCATGCCGTAACCGACCAGGCCCGAGTCGGTGCGCAACTCGACGAATGCCATCTGGACCGAGTCCCATTGGCCGCCCGCGATCGCATAGGGTCGCGTCAGCGGCGCATCGAAGGCCCAGGCGCGGATCGACTCGACCTTCATCGCCCGCGCTCGCGCTCCATGTAGCCGAGCACCGCTTCCATCGTGCGCTCGCAACCGTCGATGAGCGGGTAGAAGGCCACGAGGCCAGTCTCCTTCTCGATGCGCTTTCTGTGCGACTCGCGGGCCGCGGCGTCGAGATGCTCGTGATTGAGGGAGATCGCGAGGACCTCGGATCCATACATGCCGATCAGCGCGATCTCCGAAGTCAGCGACGGGATCACGTTGCCGAGATGCTCCTGGTCGTCGAAGTGCACGCGCGCCGGCGCGTGCTGCAAGATCACGCCGCGCGCGCCGCCGGAAATCATCAACTCAGCGCCGCATGGGCCAGACGGATTGCGCAACGCCGACTGGCCTTCGAGCAGGATGAGGTCGGGGCTCAGTTCCTTGTCACACGACACGATCGCATGCTCCAGTTCGCCGCTGACGAAGTCGTTGGCGGTCGAGTCGAGCACGAAGCCAAAGCGTGAGCCTTGCAGCCAGCCGGTCTGGCCGGTGTAGACCATCTCGCACGAGAGTCCGCGCCGTCGCAACGCAGCAGCCAGCGTCTGGCACGTCGTGCGCTTGCCGAGTGCGCAGTCAGTGCCGAGCACCGCGATGCGCGGAGCCTTGACGTCGCGGATCGCGCCGGTCCAGAAGTGGATCTCGCTGCGTTTCTTGGGCCGACGGATGTCGACGATTGCAGCGCCTCCCTTGACGGCGGCGGCAACGAGCGCAGGGTCGTCGCCAACGAAGTCGTGCAGGCCGTTCGCGACGCTGATGCCACGCGACAGCGCCTGCTGCAGCACAGGCTTCATGTCGTCTGGCAGCACGCCGCCCGGGGTCGCGACGCCGACGACGAGCCACTTGGGCGCCTCGCCACGCTGCAGCAGTTCATCGAGCGACGCGACGATCGGGATCTCGCGGTGCGCGCCGTCGAGCACTTCGCCAGCGTCCTTGCCAGCGCTGACCGGGTCGATGAGGCCTACGACGCGGAATCGGCTCGGCCCGCACACGAGCCCGTGCGCCGTCTTGGCGTTGGGCGTCGTGTATTGCCCCTGCGTGAGAATCGCTGCGGTTTCGACCATGGGTCGCGCCGTCTTACCACGCGGGTCGCGCGATCGCGACGCGCCGTCAGCGGCCCACGGCCGTGGAGAACTCGAACGCGACCGGCTCCAGCGGGACTCCAGCCTCGCTCTGAAATCCCTGCTTCTGCTCGCTGTTGAGGCCGAAGCGATAGGTCCGACCCGCCTCGAGTTGCACAGGAATCGTCAGCACCCTGCGAGCTGCGTCGTACTTTGGCGCGCCTACGACCTTTGGCGTGTCCGCGGCCGCGCCGACCACCGACCATGACTGATCACGCATCGCTCGATCAAAAGTGAAGGTCATCTCGACAAGCGTGGGATCGACGTCCTTCGCGCCGATCGCCGGCATCGTTGCAACGAGCTTGGGCGCGGCCGCGGCCGTGGCTTCGAGTCGGACCGCGATCGCATCGAGGGCGTCGGCGATCCTCGGCACAAAGGCGTCGAAGTCGGCGAAGCGATCACGACTCTGTTGGTATTCGCCGAGCAACACCGCGATCTCGGCGGCCCACGGAAAGTGGGCCTTCGCCTCAGCAGCGGCCTGCTGCCGGCCCGCCACCTTGCCTTCGGTGTCCGCGACGCAACGGATCACGCATGCACGCACGAAGGTCTCGCACAGCACCGTCCTGCCGTTGCTATAGGCCTGCCGCCGCATCGCCGTTGCCTTGGCCGCAAACAACGCGTCGCCCGCCTTCTGCAGACGCACGAAGTGACGATCGACGATCACGTTGGTGTAGCTGTGGCACAGCTCGTGAACGAACAGCGGCAACAGTTCTTCACCGAACTCCGGCTTGCCCGCCGCATCCCAGTTCCAACAACCGAAGACCGGCCGCAGTTCGTCGGGCTTGCCGTCCGTGTGCTGCACGCTGACGCCGAAGTTGTTGCCGCCGCACAACAAGCCGGCGACCGGGACGCACAATGCGCCTTCCCGCTTGCCGAAGAACGCGTCGAACCACGGCAGCGCCTTGCTCTGTGAGAGCCGTGCCGAGAGCCGCGCTTCGGCCTCGCGATACAAATCCGCGTGCGTGGCGAAGAACTTCGCCGCCTCGCTCGCCACGGCAAACTGGCGCAGCATCGCGACGAAGCCCTCGACATCCGCGCCTTCCCACCGCGCATCGAGCATCGGCGGCCGCGGCGACAACGACGTGCGCGGCGCGAGGTCCGGCATCGGACCAAGATGCACAGCGAGGCCAGCGATCGCGTCGTAAGAAATCCCGTGGCTCTGGCGCAGTTCGCGCAGGCGCGTCACGACTGCATGGTCCTTCGCACCATCGAAGTGACGCTCTGCCGCCCGACCATAGGCCGGGTCGCTGCGATGCCGCTGGTACTCCGGATTGCCGGCAAAACGCGCAACGACGCAGAGCAACTCGAGCGGTTCATGCACGAGCACTGGCAAGGTCGCGGCTTGCCCGCAGGCAGGCGCAATCAAGGCGAGGCTCGCGGACAACGCAATGACGTGCCGGACCAATGGGCGCATGATCGACACGCTACGCAAGCGCGCTTGCAATCGCACGACTCAGGCAAGGGGCCGCACTCGAGACGCGGGAAACTGCTGCTTGCGCGAATCAGGCGGATTCGATCACTGCGGCGGCAACCGCACTTCGACGTCGGCAGCCGTTTTCCCCGCCTGCACTTCCACCGTCACCGGATCGCCATCGGCGTCGCCTTCGCCTGACAACGCGCGCGCCGTCAGTTCGTAGCGGCCTGCGGCGAGACCCGAGAGCGTGAAGGCGCCGTTCATGGTCGGCTTCCGTTCTGGCTCTCCCGTGACGTCGCCGACGCGCCGGCACGTGACGAGCGCCATCTTCACCGGCTTGCCGTCTTGGCTGACGACACGACCGCGGATTCGGCCCGCGGCGTCGAGTTGAACTCGACCGCAGTCAGTCTGCGCGTTCTCGAGCACGTCCTGCGTCGCTAGTTCGCGCTTCGAATAACGGCTGTGCTTGATGCGCACCACGTAGCGTCCGGGCGGCACGTTCTCGACGACTGCCTCGCCGTCGACATCGGTGCGGACGCTCTGCGCGCCCATCGTCAACGAGGATGACGAACCGGCGCCGTCGTCGTTGACCGTCATGCTGACCATCACCATGCGCGTGCGCTGCGGCGGCTGTTGTCCTTCCTTGCCAGCGACGAGCACTTCGATTTCAGCGCCTTCGAGCGGCTCGCCGTCACCGGTCACGACGACGCGAATCGAACCATGACGCAAGCGCAGGTCCCTCACGACGTCGACTTCACCGTCGGCAATCGTGATCTCCATGCTGTCCTTGACCGCCTGGCCCACTAGGCCCCAGGACAGCGAGTAGCGGCCAGGCACTACTTCGTCGATGCCATACGCGCCGCTGCTTTCGGTCTTGTCCGACTGCTGCGAGAAACCAGGAAGGTCCAGCTCACCGACATCGATGCCGTCGCGCGGCATGCCGGACTGCCGCTCTTGCCCCGCCGTGGGCGCTAGCTCGACCTCGACGTCCGCAGCCGGGCCCTTGGTTCCCGACACCACGCCACGAACGGTCGCGAGCGTCGGCATTCGCAGCGCCACGTCGACTTCGTTGCCGCCCGTCACTTCGAACTCGACGCGCGACTGCGAGAGAGAACGACCACCGGCACCTGCCATCACGATCGAAAGACCGCCCATCGCCTTCGCCTTCTGCGAAGTTCGCAAGGTCGCGGCATAACGACCTCTGGCCAGCGGCTGCACGCGCGCGATGCCGTCACTGCCACTGGCGCCGTCGCGGGTCGAAGCGGGTTCGTCCACGCCGAGCGGGCCACGCACGACGAAGTCCGCGGCAATCGGCATTCCGCCAGCGTCGGTGACCAGCAATCGCGCAACACCCGGCGTGCGCAGAACAAGGTCGGCCTTTGCCTCGCCCTGCGCAGGCAGCGAGATCTCGGACGTGCGCGACGGCGCGAAGTCCGAATGCGTGCAGCGTGCGATCGCGGCGCCAGCCGCAAGACCGTGAATGCGCGCGATGCCATCTTCGCCAGTGACGCCACGGCCCAACACCTTGGCATCGTCGCCAAAGCTGACGAAGTTGCGGTCGCCGTCGTCGCCGATGCGAACGCCGCGCGAGAACGACATCACGTTGCCGCCTTGCGGTGTGCGCGGCGGGGCTTCGAGCACGACCTTGGCGTCGCGCACCGGCTTGCCCATCTCGTCGACCACGGCCACGAGCGCCGTCGATCCGACGTCGGCGACCAGCGCGACGCTGTCCAGCTTCTGCGCCGGTGCGATCTGCAGTCCCGTGCGCTCGACCGGCCGATGCTTGCCGTGCGCGCGCACAACGACGGCGCCTGGACGAACGCCTTCGATGACGAATGCGCCATCCTCGGCAGTGACCGCAAGGCCATGCCGCGCGCGCGAGCCGTGATCGGCATCGATGCCAATCGGCATCTCCTCGCCGGTGTCGATCTCGGCGACATCCGCGAGGTGCGCCAGCGAGAACCCTTCCGTCTCGCCATCGTCCAAGGCCGCAGGCGCGGGACTCGCAACGGCCGCTTGCGCTCGCCGCGCCGTCACCCGACTGCCAGCGATCGGCTTGCCCGTCGCGTCGCGCAGGGTGCCAGTGATCGTCGCGAGCCGCTGCATTCGCAGAACGACGTTGCCGCTGCCGATGCGCACTGCCTCGAGATCCGCAGCCTCGTGGCCCTTGTGCGTGGAGCGCACTGTTGCCGTGTCGCCTTCGAGACCTGCGATCGTGAACCAACCCCGATCGTCGGTGGTCGTCGACTCTTCGTCGGCAAACCGTTGGATCTGCAATCCGGCGAGTTGCTCGTTGCGCATGCAGCCGACCTTGGCGCCAACCACCGGCATTCCACGGTCGTCGACAACCTGCCCCGAAATCGCGTTGCCGCGAGCCAGACGCAGCATGACTTCGCTCTTCTGCTCTTCGTCAGCGAGCGCGATGTCGAGCGTCGCGGGCATGTAGCTGGGCGAGAGCGTGCGCAACTTCCAACCGCCGGCGTTGAGGCCGCCGACGACAAAAGCTCCTGCCGCGTCAGTCTTGGTTTCGGAGCGCAGGCCTAGGCCAAACCCCGAGGCATCGACGCCGACGCGAACGCCTTCAATCGGCTTGCCTGCTTCGTCGACGACCACGCCAGCAACGCGCGACGGCACGAGCACTCGCACGTCGCCGAAGTCGTGGTCGCCATTCTTGGTCGAGAAGCGGCCCTTGCCCTGTTCCAAGACGAACTGAGCAACGTCGATCTCGATGTCGCCTGCGCGGCCATGGGCCATGGCAAACCGGAACCTGCCGTCCGAGTCCGTGCGAACCGTGCCTTCCTTCTTGGGACCGCTGTCCATCGACGGCCAGTCGTGAGCGATCCCGAAGCTTCCGGAATCGCGCCACGATCGCCACGAGACCTCGAGCCCTGCACGCGGCGCGGCATTCGCATCGACGAATCGGCCCGTCACCATCGCGAGCGCACTCGCTCCTTCGCTGGTCGAAACCGCCGTCCGTTGTTCTTCACCCGCCGCTGCATCGCCGCCCTGCCGTGCTTCACCGATTGCCAGCGCGCCGCCCGCGGCCGCGGCAGGATCCACTGGGACATCTTGAGCACCTTCGCCTTTGGTCGCCTGCGGCGGCGCCGCGGGACCAGCGTCCACGACGAACAGACGCCAAGAGACCAAGGCAGCGAGCAAGACAACGAACAGAAGCAACGTGTTGCGCATGGGGCGGTCGAGCGAGTTGGCAACGCCCGACGAAGGCGCGCCGCGATTCCTCCCGAGCGGCCGCAATCGGGCCGGGCAGACTGCCGCGCAGACGCATCGACGCCGCAGACTGCCCGCCGGACGGTGGCAGGAGGTCGCATTGGGCAGCATGCATGAGCACGGCTAGTCTGCGCCACCCCTACGCAGCTACGCCCCCACATGCCGACCATCGCCCAGCACAGAAAGCGCCGCGCCGAGTTCTTGGAGACCATCGACTCCCCCGTGCTCCTGCTCGCCGGCGGCTGGACTTCGCGCAACTACCCGCACAACTGGTGGCCCTACCGCGCGGACAGCACGTTCCTGTTCTTCTTCCCCGAGCCGGAGCCGAATGCGGCGGCGCTGTTCGACCCGAAGGACAACAGCGTCACGCTGTTCCTCGACGAACGCACGCAGGCGGACGCGCTGTGGCACGGCGCGGTGCCGAGCTTCGCCGACATCAAACGCGCGCTGTCCGTGACTTCGGTCGAGAAGCGCGCCGACCTCGCTGCGTTCACCAAGAAGAAGTGCGGCAAGCGCAAGGTCCGCGGGCTCGCGATCAGCGACCATCGCGCGACCGCCGAGGCCGCGGCGATCACCGGCGAGGCGCTCGACTTCTACGACAACAAGAAGGTCGGCGACCCAGCGTTGCTGCATGCGATCGCCTCGTTGCGCATGCATCGCAGCCAAGAAGAGCTCGCCGACATGCGGCAGGCCGCGACTGTCACGCGCATGGCGCACTGCGCCGCGATGGCGCGCACGCGCGCGGGCATCTTCGAGCAGGAGATCGTCGGCCACGTCGAAGGCGCATTCGCGCGCCACGGTTGCCGGCCCGCCTACAACACGATCTGCAGCGTGCGCGGCGAAGTGCTGCACAACACCCACCACCAGAACCTCATGCTCGAGACCGACCTCCTGCTGCTCGACGCGGGCGCCGAGGTGCGGTCCGGCTACTGCGCCGACGTCACGCGCACGTGGCCGGTCAGCGGCACGTTCTCGCCGGAGGCGCGCGACATCTACGACATCGTGCTGGCCGCCGAGAAGGCCGCGATCGCGGCCGTGAAGCCCGGCGTGCGCTACCGCGACGTGCACTTCACCGCCTGCCGCGCCGTCGCCGACGGACTCGCGCAACTCGGGATCCTGAAGGGCTCGGCCGACAGCCTCGTCGAGAGCGGCGCACACGCGCTGTTCTTCCCGCACGGCACGGGCCACCTGCTCGGCCTCGACGTGCACGACATGGAGGCCTTCGGCGACCAGATCCACTACGGCGAAGGCCGCGAGCGCAGCAAGCAGTTCGGCACCGCGTATCTGAGGCTCGACCTCGACCTGCAGCCGGGCATGTGCTTCACGATCGAGCCCGGCATCTACTTCGTGCCCGCGATCCTGCGCGACGCGGACTTCAAGAAGCAGTGGAAGGGCCAGGTCGACTTCAAGAAGGCCGAGCAGTTCCTCACGATGAACAGCCTCCGCGGCTTCGGCGGCATCCGCATCGAAGACGACGTGCAGTGCACCGAGGACGGCAGCGAAGTGCTGACTGCGTCGGTGCCCAAGGAGCGCGCGGCGGTCGAGGCGTTGGTCGGCAGCGGGCTC
>SXPK01000129.1 GCA_005776365.1 Planctomycetia bacterium | reverse complement strand
GTCGGCAAGATCGGCATCCCCGACGCGATCTTGTGCAAGCCAGGCGCGCTGACGCAAGACGAGCGCAGCGTGATCCAACGGCATCCGCAAATGGGCTTCGAGATCCTGGCGCCGTTGCAAGACCACCAGAAGGTGCGCAGCTGGGTCTATCAACATCACGAGCGATGGGACGGCAAGGGCTACCCCGAAGGCTTGGCTGGCGACGACGTCGAACTGCCGGGTCGCATCCTGATCCTCGCCGAGGTCTATGATGCGCTCGCCGAGCAGCGCTCCTACAAGCCCGCGTGGCCAGTCGAGAAGATCGTCGCGCTCTTCCGCGAAGAGGCCGGCCGTCACTTCGACCCGGACCTCGCGCACCTGGTCGCCGACGGCTTGTCGTCGATGGGCAGTTCGTTCTTCGGCCTGGTCAGTGCAGAGGCGTCGCACGCCTGAGGCGCAGCGCCTCAGCTTCGTTGGCGCGCAACCGAACGGAACAGCGCCGCATAGCCGTCCGCGACGTCGTCCCACCGATACGCAGTGGCCGCGCGCGACTTCGCCGCAGCGCCGATTGCCGCGAGCGCCGCATCATCACCGTCCAGCGCGCGCAGCAGCGCCTTGCCTTCGCCCGCGGCCTTGCCGAAGTAGCGCCCGCCGTCCTGGGCAACCTCACGATTGAACTCGCAGTCGACCGCCAGCACCGGCGCGCCATGCGCCATCGCGCGCAGGAGCCCAGGGTTGGTGCCGCCGACCTCATGGCCGTGCAGGTAAGCGCGACAGTTCGCATAGAGCCCGTTCAAGACCGCGGGCTCATACACGCCGCCGACGAAGCGAACGTGGTCGCAGGCCATCGCGAGCAGGCGCTCGTGAAAGGCCGTGCGGTAACGCGCCCCGCCGACGATCAGCAGCGGCCGACCAAGCTCAGCAGCCAGATACTCGCGCACGAGGCACTCGGCGTTGTTCTCGGGCTCGAGGCGCGCAACGACGAGGTAGTAGTCCCGCGGCCGCAACGAAAACCGCGCGAGGCCCTCGACGGACACACCGCCCTGCGACTCGGAGCCGTAGGTCAGCATCGTCGACTCACGCCTCCACGTCGTCTCGTAGTAGCGCTGCATCGCGCGTGCGTCGGTCACCAACGCCGTTGCTGTGCGCGCGCAAAGTCCCTCGACCCACCGATAGTAGCGCCGGGCAAACCCGCTCCACTTGCTGCGCATCCAACCAAGTCCGTCGGTATGGAAGACCGTCGGCGTGCCGAGCAGTCGCAACGGCCACACGAACGGCGCGTTCGCGGGATCGACGACGAAGGCGAGGTCGAAGCGCCGGAACATCGCATGCAGGACGCTGCGCGACGTGTGGTAGACGCTTTCCACGCCCTTGCCGCGACCCGCGCGCAGGTAGACGCAGCGCACGCCGCGATGCATAGCGGGCCGCTGCTCGTAGTAGTGCCGACGGCAATAGACCGTCACTTCCATGCCGTGACGCGCGACCAACCGGGCCGACAGTTCTTCGATCAGCGTGTCGAAGCCGCTGTAGTTCGCCGGGACGCCGCGCCCGCCAAGGATCGCGACGCGCAGCGGCCGCTCGCTCACTGGAAGGCGTCCTGGATGTTGTAGAAGGCCGTGAACGACAACGCGCGCGGGATGATCGCGTTGACGTTCGCATTGACGAACGCGCCGACGTCAGCAACCGCGGTGCGCGGCACGTAGACGATGTCGAATGGGCCGAGCACGATGTCGTTGGTCAGCATGTCCCCGGCCTCCAGCGACAACCGGCGCACGATGCGCTTGCCGGGGCCGTCGGCGCGCACCAGGATCACGCTGTCGGCCGCGCCGCTAGGCGCGATTCCACCCGCCGCAGTCAGCGCCTGGAAGGCCGTCATGCCCGGCACGAGCGGCACCGCGCCCTGCCGCGCGACTTCGCCGCCGATGAACACCTGGGACTGCGCGATCGTCGCGACCAGGATCGTGAGTTCTGGATCGCGGAGCCGCTTGCCGACCAACTCGGTCAAGGCCGCATCCGCCTGCGGAATCGTTCGACCGGCGACCCGGACCTCTTCGGCAAAGGGGATCGACAGCACGCCATCGGGCCGCACCACGACCTCGGCGCGGCGGGTCGGATGATGCGCGAACTCCACGACGAGCCCGTCGCCCGGTTGGATGCGATAGACCGGCGCCTCCAGGTTCGTTTCCGTCTCGACCACGCGCGTCTCGCCTGGCTGCAAATCCGCGTAGCTGCCGCACGATGCCAGGATCGGCAAGAAGAACAGCGCGAGGAACAGAGCGTGCGAAGGCGAGTTCTTGGTCATGGCAATGCAGAGACTTCGCTTGCGTCGCTCAACTCGCGCCACGACCCGACAGCACGGCGGGCACCGTGCGCACCAGGATGCGGAAGTCGAGACCGAGCGACCAGCCATCGATGTAATCGAGATCGAGCCGCATCCAACGGTCGAAGTCCACCGCATTGCGGCCGCTGACCTGCCAGAGGCACGTCAGGCCAGGCCGCATCGACAGGCGACGGCGTTGCCAACTCGCGTGGCCGTCGATCTCGTGCGACATCAGTGGCCGCGGGCCGACTAGGCTCATGTCGCCCTTCAGCACGCACCACAATTGCGGCAATTCATCGAGGCTGTAGCGGCGAAGGATCCCGCCAAGCCGCGTCACCCGCGGGTCCCGCTTCATCTTGAACACGGGGCCGTCCATCTCGTTCTGCGCGAGCACTTCGGAGAGTCGGGACTCCGCGTCGGCGACCATCGAGCGGAACTTCGGGAAGCGAAACCTGCGTCCGTTCAGGCCGATGCGCCACTGCACGAAGAACACCGGACCCGGCGACGTGAGCTTCACTGCAATCGCGATCAGCAGCAGCAAGGGCAACAAGCCGAGCAACGCGAACGCGGAGACTGCGATGTCGAGCGCGCGTTTGGCCAATAGCGCGAGAGCATCGTGCGGAAAGGGCGTGAGACTCAGAACGACTTCGTCGCCGACCTTGCGCGCATCGACGTTGCGCCAGTCCCCAGGCAAGAACCCGCCGACCAGATGCGTGCGCAGGCCGAGAAGGTTGCAGGTCTCGACGAGCGCCGAAGTCTCGGCGACAGAAGACGAAGGCGCCGCCACGACCACCTCGTCGATCACGCGGTCGCGCACGATCGACTCGAGGTCGACGAATCGGCCGAGGATCGGCTGCGGCAGCGTGAACCCGTGGGGCTCGCCGAGGAAACCGACGAGCCGGAGACCGTGCCCTGGGTCACCGCTGAAGGTCTCGGCGGCGCGCATTGCCTCCATGCCGGTGCCAGCCACGAGGAGGTAGCGCAGGTTGCGGCCTCGCTGCCGGACGAATCGACGCAGCCACTGCGTCAAGAACCGCACGCTGCCGAACCCGCAATAGTAGAACGCGGCGAACCACAATACGCCGACGCGCGGCACGGACTCCAACGCGAAGAACACAACGGCCGCGACGACGACGGCCACGCGCGCCCAGACGGAGAGCGTCTTGCTTAGCAACTGCGAGCCGGCGACGTAGCGCATCTGGCTGTAGAGGCCCGCGTCGGCGGCGACGAAGATGTGCAACAGCGCCACTGGCAACGCTGCGCCGGGCTGCAGGCGCAGGTCCACCATCGTCAGCGCTCCCGCTGTCGCCGCCGCGATGGCGACGTAATCGCCCAGCAGGACGAACGCGAGGCCGAGGCGTGGGTTGCTGCGAAGCATGGCGGCGGAGAGGACGAAGCAGTCAACTGTGGCCCCGCTGCGGCGTCCGCGTTCTGACGCGCCAGCAGGCACAACGACAAGCATCCTGCCACGAACCTGGGCCGTTGCCACCCCTCACACGGTCGCTGCCGCCATTGCCTGCCACATGACCGAACCCGCTGTCAGCGCCGAACCGGCTCGAGGCCAGCGCATCGTTGCGCGTGTGTTGTCGATCGCATCGGCGAATGCGCTCGTCGCTGTGCTCGGTTTCGTCGGCAACGGCATCCTGCTCCCGAACGCGCTCGACCAGACGGCATTCGCCGCCGCGAGCCTGTTCTTGGCCGCTTTCCAGTGGGGCCAGGAACTCATGGGCAGAAGCCTCAACTGGGCGGTGCTGCGCCTGTGGCCCGTTGCCGAACGCGAGCGCGGCGGCGGCGGCGACGCAGCGGTGCGCAGCGCATGGTCGCTGCAGAAGCGGCTCCTCGGCTTCGGGCTCGGCGTCTCGTTCGTCATCGCGCTGGTCTTGCGCATGTTCGTCGACCAGACAGACCAGCCATCGCGCTCGGCGCTGCTCGGCTGCGCCGCGGTCGCCTCGGCGCTCGGCGTCGTGTTCTGGTTCCAGTTGGGCCGACTGCAGCTGCGCGAGCGCTTCTTGCCCATGAGTTTGCTGATGATCGCCAACTCATCGGTTCGAATCGCCGCGTGGGCACTGCTGTGGACCACGGGAGCGCTGAGCCTCTGGACCGCGGTGATCGCGCACCTCGTATCCACGGCGCTGCTCGCAGCGCTCGCGAGCCGCCGCGCCGGCGCGCTGCCGGGAAAGGCCCAGGGCTTCGACGAAGCAAGAGAACGCGCGCGGTTGTGGGGATTCTCGGGCCGCATGATCGTCGCGACGGCATTTGCGGCAACCGCGGCGCAGATCGACTTGTTCTTGCTCGATGCGCAAAGCGACGACGCGGCGACTGCGCGGCTGCGCATCGCAGTGTTGTTCGCGACCGCCTTGGAGTTGGCGACCAGCGCCACGATGACGGTGCTGCTGCCACAAGCGGGCCGCGTCATGACCAGCGACGACCTTCGGGCGATGCTGCGCCGTGCGCGCGTGTGTGGGCTTGCGATCGCAGCGCTCGCTGCCGCCAGCGTGCCCGTCGTCGCCTACGCATTGCCGCGACTACTCCCACGCTACGCTGACGCGGCGGAGCTGTATCCGATCGTCTGCATCGGCACCGCGATCACCGCCGCGACGGATCCGCTTGGGCTCTCGTTCGTCAGTCGCGACAAGCCTGGTCGCTTCGTGCTGCTGGCGTCGCTGATGCTCGCGGTCGTGGTGTTCGGCAACCTGTTCGTGCCCGGAGACGATCGCGCCCAGGTCACTGCGTGGGTCCGAACCGCCGGTCGCATCGCGCTCGGCGCTGGCATCGTGTGGCTTGTGCTGCGCGACGCGCAGGCCGATCGACGCGCGGCCGCGCCTTCGTGTTAGCCTGAGTCACTCTCGCCCATCCTGCTGATGTCGAACGAACGCAACGATCGAGATTCCACGCTGCGCCATCGGGCGATCCGTTTCGTCGGCGGCGGCGCAATCGTCGGTCTGCTCGTCGGCGTGATCGCTGCAGCAGGCACGAAGAACGCTTGGCTGGTGCAGGCCAAGGTGCTGCTGCAGATCGGCCCCGAGACCGCTGGCTCGAGGCCGTCGATGGTCGGCTCGCCGGCGCCCTTTCTCGCCGGCAATCCACGCCGCGAGGACGTGCAGACCGAGGTCGAAATCCTCAGCAGCGGCGACCTGCTGCGTCGGGCGTTCGAACGCCTGTTGGAAAGGGACCGCGATGCGGCGCTCGGCGAGGCGCGAGGCATCGTGTCGCGATCGCTGTCTGCCATCGCCGAAGGCTCGGGCCTCGTGCCGTCGCGCACCGACGAGCAGCGCGCGCTCGATCGCTGGGCGGCTTCGTTGCGGATCGCGGCGATCCCCAGTTCGACGATGCTTGCGCTCGAGTGCCGCAGCGACCGGCCCGAATCGGCGGCGAAGCTGCTCCAGCAAATGCTCGACGTCTACCTCGAGGACCACCGCCGGGCCTTTGGCGGCCGCGGCATGGCCTTGGTGCTGGACGGGTTCTTGCATGCCCGCGAAACCGAACTGGCGGCCGCGGAGCGAAGGCTGACCGAGATGCGCACCCGGCTCGGCGTCGTCAGCGTCGCCATCGAGATCACGCAACTCGAGCAGCGCCGCAGCGCCGCACTCGAAGACGTTCGCCGCCTGGAGGGAAGGCTCGCCGGGGCCTCGGCGCAGAAGACGCATCTCGAGGGGATGCTCACTCGCACGCCCGAAAGCCAACTCGTCGCCTCGGAGCAACGCGCCAACCCGACGCGTGACGCACTCGACCTTCGCTTCGCACAAGCCTTGCAGGACCTCTCGCTCGCCAAGGAGCGCTACACCACCGATGCGCCCGAGGTCCGCACTGCTGCGGAGCAGGTCAAAGTGATCGAGAGCCTTCGCGCCGCGACCGAAAAAGTGCGGCAGGACAGCGCCACGACCGGCCGCGACCCGCTGCACGACGCGTTGCGCGACATGCTTGCCAACGCGGAGACCGACGCGACGGGCCTCACCGCCGAACTCGACTTCGCACGCCTGGCGGTCGCCGCGATCGAACAGCGCCTGATGGTCGTCGAGCAAGGCCGCGCCGCCCTCGACAAACAAGAGCTGGATGTCGCCGAATCCAAGCGCGACATCGTGCAGGCGCGCGAGGGCTTGCGGCTCGCGCAGGTCGAGCAAGCCCTCGACGAACACAAGATCGCCAACGTCGCAGTGGTCACGCCGCCGACCTTCATGCCGACGCCGACCAAGAGCTTCGGCCTGCCCGCGCGCGTCGCCGTGTTGTTGTTCTGCATGGCCTTCGGAGCAAGCGTCGGCGCGGCTTGGACCTTTTGGCGCGAAGCCGGCAATCGAGCAGACGGCGATCTCGCCGCACCATGACCGTCACCGCGCACGGCGACCTGCTCGTCGCCCGCGGCGCGACGGGCTCGGTCTCGACTGGCGCGCGCGTTGCTGCGTTGGCGATGGCCTGCACTCTGCTGCTGAGTCCCGTCTCGATCCTCATGCCGCGCGGCACGCTGGCCAAGCTGCCCTACGCGCTCGAGGCGCTCCTGCTCGCGGCGCTGTTGGTCCATTGGCTCGCCCGCAACGTGGAGCCGCGACCGCCGCGTGCGCTACTGTGGGCAGGGCTCGGCATCGCGCAGGCAGCCCTGACAGGATTGTGGGCCGTCGATCCCGCTGTGTTCGCGAGCTTCGGGATTCGCACGCTGCACGCGGCGCTGTGGGCCTTCGCCGCCTTCTCGGTGGTGCGTTCGCGAGAGGACTTGCTGTCCTTGCTCCGCGCGCTGCACGCGATCGGTTGCGCCGCCGCGCTGGTCGGAATCGCGCAGTGGCTGCTGCCATCGCTGCAAGTCGACTTCGTCAAGGAGAACACTGAAGGCGCCGTCGGCTCGGCGCTGGTCTGGGCGGACGAACTCGGCTCGGGCACCATCGTGCGTGTCACCGGCACGCTTGCCCACCCGCTCGGCCTTGCGCTCTTGCTGACGGTATCGCTGTGCTGGACGCCGGCGTTGTTGCAGGCCGCCAGATCCGCGCGCGGGCGTTGGCTGGTCCTTTTGTCTGCGGCGATTCAATGCATCGGCGTGACGCTGACCTATTCGCGCATGGCCGTGCTCGCGCTCGGCGCGGCGTTCTTGCTCTTCGTGTTGCGCGGCGGCGTGCGCAACATGGCATGGACGCTCGCAGCAGGATGCTGTGGCGTGCTCGCGGTGTTGCCGATGCTGCCTGCAACGCTCATCGAACGCGTGCTCGACCCGACGCACTTCGCCAAGAGCGACTCACTGATCGCGCGCATGGAAATGCAGATCCACGGCTTCGACATCGGCATGCAGCACGGGCTGTTCGGCGTCGGCTACGGCTGCTACGGCGTGCTGTACGAGGCGAGCGCGAAAGGGCGCTACGTCGAGCAAGCGCGCTGGATGCTCGCGAGTTCGGAGCACGCTGCCTATGGGCTCGGCGACGTCGGCGGCCACAACACCTACTTGGAGATCTGGGTCGAACAAGGCCTTGCTGGGCTCGCGCTCACGTTCTGCGCGATCGCGTCGCTCGTGGTCGCATTCGCGCGCAAGAACCGCGAGCTGCCACGCGGCTCCTTGGACCGCAACTTGGGGCTCTGCTGCGAAGCCGGCCTTGTTGCCGTGCTGCTGTCGACCGTCGTGATCCACATGCAAGAGGCGCCGATGCCGTGGATGTGGCTCGGTCTCGCATGCGCGTGGATCCGATTGCCACGCGAAGGCTCGAGGCCTGCATGAAGATCCTCTTCTTGAAGGCCAACTACTTTCCAGTCTGCGGCGCGGGCAGGCTGCTGGAGACGATGCTGCTGCATCTCGATCGCACGGTCGTAGAACCGGTGCTGGTCGAGGTCCGCACCGAAGGCCAGCCTTCGTCATCGCACTTCGTCGCAGAAGCACTGACGCAACTTCCGCACGAGACCATCTCGTGGCGGGGCGCGCGAAACGCGCGAGCGGCAGTTCGTGCATTGTCGTCGCTCGTCGAAAAGCATGGAGCCGCTGGCGTCTACTCGCACGACATGCGCTGCGACCTGCTGTGCCGCCTCGCGGGTGGCCGGCGAGGGCTCGGCATTCCCTTCGTCGCGCATGTTCACGGCTGGGCCGGCAGCGCAGGGGACCTCCGCCTGCGCCTCTACGAACTGATCGACCGCCTTTGTGTTCGCGCCGCCGACGAAGTCTGGGTCGGTTCTTTGCACGCGGTTTCCGACGTGCGCAAGCTGCTGCAGAAAGGGAAGCCGATCCGGTGCCTCGAGACCGCGCTCGACCCCCGGCTCGCGCTCGCCGCCGCGCAGCAGAGGCACGAAGCGCGAGCGGCGCTCGGGCTGCCTGCTGGCGCCTTTGCGATCGGCATGCACGCCCGACTCCATCACGCCAAGGGCCACGCCGTGCTCGCCGAGGCCGTGCTGCGCTGCGCGACCGCTGGAGCGCACGCGGTGCTGCTCGGCTATGGCGAAGAAGAAGCGAAGCTCCGCGCCATCGCAGCGAGCCCAGGTGCCGCAGGCCGGATCCACGTGATCGGCCCCCAGCGGCCTGAGGCGATGCTCGCGTGCGTGGCGGCGCTCGACCTCTACGCCTACGCGTCGTTGCGCGAGAGCCTGCCGCTCGCGGTGCTCGAAGCGATGGCGTTGGGTTTGCCGATCGTCAGCTCCGACGTCGGCGACATCGCTGCAGCGCTGGATCACGGCGAGGCCGGCGTCGTGGTTCCTCCAGGCGATCCGAGCGCACTCGCGAGCGCGATCGACGCGCTCGCTGCGGATCCGTCGCGCCGCGCGCGGATCGGCCGCAACGCAGAACGCAATGCATTGTCGCGCTACTCCCCGCAGCGACTCGCGCGCGAAGTCGAAGCCGCGTGGGTCGCGCTCGCCGGAGGAGCACGATGAAGATCCTCTGGCTGCACAATCACTACCAGGCATGGGGTGGCGAGTCGGCAGCCGCCGAGCACGAAGCGCGCTTGCTTGCCGCAACGCCTGGCGTCGAGGTCGTGCAAGAAGCGGCGCACAACGACGCGATCTCCCACATGGGCTGGTTCGACAAGCTCGCATTGCCGTTGCGGAACGCATGGTCCGCGTCGTCCTACCGCCGCATTCGCGAGCTTTGCCGCGAACATCGTCCCGACGTCGTTCACGCTCACAACGTGTGGCCGCTGCTGTCGCCATCGGTGTTCGCAGCGGCGCGAGCCGAAGGCGTCCCCACCGTGTTCACGGCGCACAACTTCTATTTGTTCTGCCTGAACGGAGTCTTCTTTCGTGATGGCGCGATCTGCACCGATTGCAAGGGCTCGCTGCCGTGGAGCGGCCTCGCGCACCGCTGCTATCGCGGGCTGACCGGCAGCGCGACACGGTTCGTAGGCACGGGGCTCCACCGCGCGCTCCGCACCTTCCACCGCGTCGATCGCATTCTGACGCCGACGGAGTTTGCGCGCGGACAGTTCTTGGAACAGGGCTTCGCGCCGGAGCGCGTCGCCGCAAAGTGGCTCTCCTGCGCGGACCGCGGCATGTCGCCGCTGCCAGCGACGTCCCCGACTGAGCCTCCGCGCTTCGTCGTGGCGTGTCGACTCGTGCGCGAAAAGGGCGTGCGCATTCTGCTCGAGGCCTGCGCTCGCGCGCAGCGGCCGTGGCGTCTCTTGATCGCAGGCGACGGCCCCGAACGCGCAGCGCTCGCGAAGTTGGCGGCGTCATCCGGCGACCGCGCACAGATGCTCGGCCAACTCACGCCCGACCGCCTCGCCGAGACGATGCGCGCCGCCACCGCGATCGTGTGCCCAAGCGAGTGGTTCGAGACCTTTGGGCTCACGGCCATCGAAGCGTTCTCACTCGGTCGCCCGGTCATTGCGTCAGCCATCGGCGCGCTCGCCGAGGTCGTCGACGACGCCTCCGGGATCCGCGTGCCGCCGGGCAACGCCGACGCCTTTGCGCGCGCGATGGATGCACTGGCCGCCGATCCCGCACGCGCGCAATTGCTCGGCAACGGCGCACGGCAGCGATATCTCGAGCACTTCACGCCACAGCGCGACGCAGAGCGGCTGCTCGCCGTCTATCGCAGCGTTCGTCGCGATGGAGCCGCGCGCGCTTTCGCCCAATAGAAACGCAGGACGGGCCCAGCACTGGGGTGACTGCTAGGCGAGTCGATGCGAGCGAGTAGAGTGAGGCATCCCCCGCTGCCCCCCGCACCAAAGCATGCGTCTTCTTCCATTCGTCGGCTTCGCGCTCTCGTTCGCCGCGACCGCCGTCGCACAACAGGTGTTTCCGGTCGCCTCGACCAACACCTTCTATCGCACCAATCAGGATCCAGGGGCGACCAACGCCTACTCGCTGCCGATCGGCGCGTTCGGTGTCTCGCCTGGCCAGTGGCTCAAGCTGCGTTGCGTCGGCGAATGGAACAACGGCGTGACTGGAGAAGTGCTGCGCGACATGGTCGGCTGTTTTGCAGCGACCGGCGTTCTGCTCGACGGCGCGCAACAGAATCGGTTGCCGCAGCCGATCGCGACCGGCCCGCAGTATGTGCCAACCACCGGCTCTGCGGTCGGCAACCTACCGCTCGACATCGCGCAGGACTTTTGGATCAGCCGCACTGGTTATGCCAGTGAGGTGAACGTCAAGATTCCCGCTGGCTCCGTGCACCTCTTCGTATGCGTGCCGGACAGCTTCTACAGCGACAACAGCGACTTCGATGCCAATCTGGGCCTCGAGGTCACGGTGATCTCGCCGTCCGCGTATCCCGGCACGCTCGAAGACTGTGATCTTGGAACCGCCATCGGCGCGACCTCGCCGCTCGATCCGGTCGACACGAAGTCCGCCGTCGCCGGCGATGTGGTTCGCGCAGCGTTGCGTTCGCCCTTCGACACCGAAGGCAACACCTTCTGCCTCATCGTCGCGGACGTCGTGACCACGGGGCAGGTGCCGATCGGCCCGATCCCCGACACGTGGGTCGGTCCCGCGTCGATCGTCGCGCTGCCGGTGTCGATCCTTCCCAGCAACGGCCAGAGCCCGACCTTGAGCTTCACCGTGCAAGGCGTTTGGGCCGGGCTCTCGGTCTTCCTGCAAGGTGGAACGATTTCGAACAACGCGCGCAATGGCCTGTGCACGATCACGAACGCGCACGTGATCCACTTCCGCTGAAGGGACTCTGGCTCCTAGGCGCGGCGGCCGCCGCAGACGAAGGCGAAGGCCCCAGGCGCGAACCGGCGCAGCAGCGCACCGGCCCCTAGAACGATCGCAAGCGTGCCGCACAGGGTGATCGCAAACTGCAGCGCGTGCATCATGTCGCCCGTGCCGAGCCAGCGAACGAGCGGCTTGCGCAACATCGTCATCAGCGGTTCGTGCGCGACGAAGACGAAGAACGCGTAGGAGCTGATGCCGAGCCAGAACGGCCGCTCCATCCACCGCAACCAGCGGTCGTAGCACACCCACAAAGCGGGGACGCCGACGAGGTGCACGGACTTGAACCAGAACAAGTCCGGCGTGTCGGCAAACGGCGCGTCGACGGGCCAGTCGCCGCTCGCGAGCACGTAGCTGCGGCCGAAAGCGACCGCGAGCACGGCCAAGAGCCAAGGCCAAGCCCACTTTGCCTGAAAGCGAGTCGGCAGGTCACGGACCGCAAACCACGCGCCGACGGCAAACCAGAAGTATGCGTCGCCGGTCATCAGTCGGCTGATGCCGGGACCCGGCACGCCTTTGTCCAGCGCATGCGGCACCAGCAACAGCAGCACCACGAGCAAGCCAAAACGGCGCAGCAACGGCAGCAGGATCGGCGTCACGACGACCATCAGCCACAGGTCGCGCAAGAACCAGAGCTGATACGGGATCGGATCGAACAACCAGATGCGGACCAGTTCGGAGGCTGGCTTGCCGGCGATCACCCGCGACCCGCTGGAGAACCACGACGCAGTCCACGGCAGCGACTGCAACGCGGCATACAGCACGATGCCGAAGAACGACCACAGCAGATACGGCCCCATCAGCGAACGAGTGCGCGCGCGGATCTTTCGCCAGTCATCCGCGATGCGACCGGAGTGTCCGACCACGTAGAGGAAGCCCGAGACAGCGAAGAACATCATCACCACGACGCGCGGCAGCGCATCGGTGAACAGCCGCTCCATCACTGCGAACGCAAACGAACGGTCGCTCGGAGCGAGCCGATCGCGATACGAAGGCGCATGGCCGACAACGACCATGACGATGCCGAGCAACGACAAGGCCCGCAGCTTCATGCTGAGCGCGTCGTCGATGCGCTGCGCTCGCAAGGCAGGCGCAGCAGTCGCGGTGTTGCTTGGCGTCTTGGTCACGTCGTAGCGTTCAGTGGACGCGACTCAGCCTACGTCAAAGCGCGGGTCGACGGCATCGCGACCTCGGCCTATCGTCTTCGCGCTCATGAAGATCCACATCGACTACTGCGTCGTCTGAAACTACCAACCCATCGCGGCCAGTCTGGCCGCTGCGATCCGCAAGGCGCTGCCGCTAGCGGGCGTCACCATGTCCCCCGGCGAGCGCGGCGATTTCAAAGTCACCGTCGACGGGGTGATCCACTGGGACAAGAAGAACAACGAGCACAGGTTTCCGGACGAGACTCAGTTCGTCGCATCGCTGCGTGGCTGACCGGGACAAAACCGCGCGATTCATCCCCCGTCGAGCGTCCACAAGGAGCAGGCCAGCGCATCGCCGACCTGCGGAGCGGCCCCAATGGCCCTGACGTGCAACGACGAGAGGACGCGCGACGTGATGAGACCCTTTGGACCCTGCGACCCTGGCTTTGCGCTCCGACAACTCTGCGCCGAACCAGCCGCCGCGTTCGGCGAGCGATTGCTGGCGCGCGCCGACGGAGCCTCGATCTCGTTCCGGGTCTTCGTGCAATGCGCGCGAGAACTCGTCGCGGCGAACCCCGACGACGCCGCGCGGTGGATCGCGGCGATGGTCGCGCTCGATATGTACGACATGCGCCGCGACGACGAGCGAACGGAGACTTGCCGAACCGGCGTGAACTGACGCGGCGTTCTTTCAGCCGATCAGTTCGCGAATCGGATCCGCGCCCGCGACGCCGACGAGCCGCTGCTGCAGTCCGGCGTGGAGATAGGACAGTTGGTTGCCGTCGAATCCCATCTGACGCAGCACCGTCGCGTGCAGGTTGCGGACGTGGAAGGGTTTCTCGACCGCGCGATAACCAAGTTCGTCCGTCTGCCCGACCGAGACGCCGCCCTTGATGCCGCCGCCGGCGAGCCACATCGTGAACCCGGCGGAGTCGTGGTCGCGGCCGGTGCCCTGCTCGTATTCGGCGGTCGGCTGGCGGCCGAACTCGCCGCCCCAGACGACGATAGTCGAATCGAGCAGGCCGCGTTGCTTGAGGTCGGTCAGCAGCGCCGCGATCGGCCGGTCCGTCGCGCCGGCATGCAACGTGTGGTTGTAGACCAAGTCCCCGTGCGCGTCCCAGTTGTGGTCGTTGTGATTGCCGCCGGAGTAGATCTGCACGAAGCGAACGCCGCGCTCGACGAGGCGACGCGCAAGGATGCACTTGCGCGCGAAATCTTCGGTGCGAGGGTCGTCGAGTCCGTAGAGCTCGCGTGTTGCAACGCTCTCCTGCGACACGTCGATCGCCTCGGGCGCGTGCGATTGCATGCGCCACGCAAGTTCGTAGCTGTGAATGCGCGCCTGCAGGTCGGTGTCGTCATGGCGATCTTGCAGGTGCGACTCGTTCTGCTCTCGCAGCGCGTCGAGAATGCGGCGCTGTTCCGTCGGCGACATGCCAGCTGGCACATCGAGGTCGAGGATCGGCTCGCCCGAGGGCCGCAGCACGGTGCCTTGGTAGACCGCGGGCATGTAGCCCGACGACCAGTTCTTCGCGCCGCTGATCGGGCCACCGCTCTTGTCGAGCATGACGACGAAGCCGGGCAGGTTCTGGTTGAGCGTGCCCAATCCGTATGTCGCCCAACTGCCGAGGCACGGCGCTCCGGTGAGGATGCGGCCGCTGTTCATCATCAACATCGCCGAGCCGTGCAGCGGCGACTCCGCGTACATGCTGTGCACGAATGCAATGTCGTCGACGCACCGACCCAGGTGCGGGAACAGGTCGGACACCTGCTTGCCGCACTGACCGTATTGCTTGAAGTTCCACTTCGGGCCGACGACGCGGCCCTTGCCCTTGGTGCCGCCTCGGCCCTTGGTCTCAATGTCGATCGTCTTGCCGTCGAGCGGGTAGAGCTTGGGCTTGTAGTCAAAGGTGTCCACCTGGCTCGGGCCGCCGTACATGAACAGGAAGATCACGGCTTTCGCCTTCGGCGCAAAGTGCGGCTGCTTCGGCGCCATGGGATCGCCGCCCGGCACCACAATCTGCGCGCTCCGACGCGCGCGCTTCTCGTCGGCGCAGAGCATGTCCATCAACGGCAGCGAACCGAAGCCACAGCCGAGCTGCCACAGGAACTCGCGACGCGTCTTGCCGCAGAAGGTGTTGCGCGTGGTCGTGAACTTCATCGCCTTCAGTCCAGGTAGAGGAACTCGTTGCAGTTGAGCAGCAGGAGGCACACGCGCTGCAGCGCTTGATGCGCGGACTTGCCGTGGGCGGCGCGCATCTCGCTGGCGAGCGAGCAGAGCCTATCGATCTCGTCAGCCCGCGGCGTCCTGCAGGTCACGAGCCACAGGCCGCGCTCGACCTGCGCCCGCAGGCCATCGCGCTCGGCTTCGAGGCGCGTGGCGAACTGTTCGGCGGTGCGATGGGAGAAGTCGCCATTCAGCAGCATCAGGGCCTGGGTCGGCTGCACCGTCGCGTAGCGCACCGGGCACGACGAGTCAGTGTCCGCCATGTCGAAGCCCGACAGCAGCGGCTCGAGCAGCGAGCGCTTTATGTGCACGTAGAGGCTGCGGCGAGAAGCCTGCTCCTCTGTCGCGGTGCCCCATGCCTCCTCGGGACGCGAAGCAGTCGCGAGCACGGCGGCGGGCAGCGGCGGGAAGACGCTTGGCCCACCGAGTTCGAGGTTGATCACGCCGGCGGCGGCGAGCATCGCGTCGCGCAACTCCTCGGCCGTCAGCCGACGACGGTCGAAACGCCAGAACGTGTCGTTGAGCGGATCGAGGCGGAACTTCGTCTCATCCGGCACACAGGCTTGTCGATAGGTTCCAGACGTCAGCACCAGACGGTGCATCGCCTTGAGGCTCTGACCGCGCGCGACCACTTCGCACGCCAGCCAATCGAGCAGCTGCGGATGCGTCGGCAGATCGCCCAGCTTGCCGAAGTCGTTCGACGAACGGACGAGCCCGCGACCCATGTGATGCTGCATGACGCGGTTGGCGATGACGCGCCAAGTCAGCGGATTGTCAGCGCGAGTGATCCACTGCGCGAGCGCAGTGCGGCGGCCGGACGAGCGGCCGTTGTTCTTCGACGCGATGGTCGGCGGCGCAAAGCCGAGCACGGCAGGGAATGCCGGCTCGACACGCTCGCCCTTCGACTTCGCGTCGCCGCGAATGCGCACGTAGCTCGGCTCGACTGCGGCGCTGCGCTCTCTGGCGCACAACACCTCGATCGTCTCGATCTGCGGTGGCTTGTGCGCCGCCGCATCAGCTGCGATGGCTCGGATCGATTCGCCATCCGCGGCAGCAAGTCCCGAAGGCAGCGCCATCGCGTCGACGAACACTTCGCTCGCCTGCAAGACGCGCGAGTGAAAGCACAGGTCGTCCAACTCGCCACGGAAACCGCGACCGCCGGGCTGCATGCGGCCAACGACGAGGCGCGGGGGCGCGTCGAGCCGCTCTTTGCTGCCAAACGCTTCGCCGACGAGGACGCCATCGCAGTAGAGCGCGATGCGGCCGGAGTCGCGATCGCGCGTGAACGCGACGTGGTGCCACTGCCCATCCGCGTAGCCCGCTGGGCCGGCGACGAAGGTCTCAGGATCGCCCGTGCCGGCGACGACGCGACCGTCGTCGTGCCAGGCGATGCCGAAGTCGCGCACGATGCCCGAAATCTCGCCGTCGACGAGTCCCGTGCCGGTGAACCACCTGGTGTCCTCCGCGCGCCCGGCGCCACCGTGCGTCGTGCGCAGGCGCAGCGTGATCGTGAAGGAGTCCGCAACCAGCAAGGGCAACACGACGGCGTCGTCGCCGTCGAAGCGGCCCCCGGATCCGCCGCCGAAGCCTTCGACCGGCACCACTTGCCCTTCGACCTTGCCATGGTTCGTGCCGATGTCATCGATCCACCGCGTCGCATCGCTGCGTTCGAGCGAGTATCGCGCCACGAGCGAACGGCGAACCTTGCCATGGCGTTCGACGCGCGCGGTTGCGGACAGCAACGCATAGTCTGCCGCCGCGACCTCGCGGGCCCGAGCGACGCGAGCGGCATGGTCCGTCGCGAACTGGGCGCGCGCCTTCTCGAAATCAGCGGCGGCGCCGTCTTGCGCAACGCTGCGCAGATAGTGATCGACTGCCAGCGCAGTGCCGCTGTGCGCCGGGCGGTAGGGCGCCACGCCTTCGAAGAACGAGAGGAAGGAGTAGTAGTCCTTCGCCGTGATCGGGTCCTTCTTGTGGTCGTGGCAGCGCGCGCACCCCATCGAGATGCCGAGCATCGCTCGCGCGGTGGTGTCCGCGATGCTGTCGTAGTCGTCGTAGATGGCCTGCAGCGGCTCGGTGGGCTCGTCATCCCAGAGGCCGAGGCGGTAGAAGCCGGTCGCGACCAAGGCCGACACTCCCCCACCCTCGATCTCGTCGCCGGCGAGCTGGTGCGTGAGGAAATCGCCGTAGGGCAGATCGCGATTCAACGCATCCACGACCCAGTCGCGGTAGCGCCAGACCGATGGCTTGACGCTGTCGCGTTCGAAGCTGTTGGTCTCCGCGTAGCGCACGAGGTCGAGCCAGTGCCTTCCCCACTTCACGCCGTATTGGGGGGATGCGAGCAATCGATCGACGAGTTCTGCGTAGGCCTCGTCGCGCGGATCCGCGACGAAGGCAATCACGGCTTCGGGCGTCGGCGGCAACCCTGTGAGGTCGTAGGTCACGCGCCGGATCAACGCGGCTTTGTCAGCAGGCGGCGACGGTTCGAGTCCCTTCTTGCGCAACTCGTGCAGCACGAAGCGGTCGATGTCGTTCTGCACGAAGCGGTCGTGGCCGACATCCGGGACCGCAGGCCGTGCAAGTGGTCGATACGCCCACCACGGCTCTGCCGACACGCCATCGTTGGGACCGCCCACCTGTGCGTGGAGGCCTGCTGCGGCTGCGACAGCGGCAGCAACTGCCGCAAACAGGCTGGGAGATGGCGCGATCACGGTCGGCCAGCATAGCTCGATGGATCCATCACAGGGCCGTTCCGTTGTGCCGAGATTGCGGCACCGCCGGCGCTGCCGACTTGCGCGCCAAACCGGCGCAGGGCTACCTCGGCAATGGAACGAACACGCGGCGCAACGACTGGAGCTTCTGTTTCTGCTCCGGCGTCAACGGCACGGTGCGCTGGATCTCACGGAGCATCGCGATCTGCTGCTTGAGTGCTGCCGTGGTCCGCCCCTGCTTCATCATGCGCAAGGTCGATTCGATCGGGCTGGCCTTGTCGCGGAACAGTTCTGGCGCGTTGCCTGCCATGCGCTCCAGCACGGAACGCACCTGTGTCGCCGTGGCATCGTCGAGCGCAAGTTGCTCGCCGATGCGCCCGCTGGCGATGCGCGCGAAGTCCGCAGGGTCCTTCGCTGCGATCGGGTCCGAATAGGCCCGCGTCATCAGGCTGGAACGGAACATGCTGCCGCCGTCGAAGTCCGCCGCGCCTTGGGGTTCGATGCGCGCCAGCTGATCCGGAGTCAACTGCGACGAGATCTCGGCGAAGTAGCGGTCCTTCATCTCCGCCTCGGCGAGCAAGCCTTCCAGATCGAATTCGCGCGTCGAGGCCGTAAGGCTGTCGTTCTCGCCCGAGAAGGAACGCGCCAACCCTTCGATCGCCAGTCGTTGCGCATCGGTCAGCGGCATGCCGGAAGCCAGCAGCGCCGACCCGAGCACGTTGGCCGTGACGAGCGGGTGCGTGTAGGAGCCGTTCGGGCCAAAGCCGGGCAGGCCCGACTCGAGCATGGCCGGCACTTGTTCGACGAGCTTGCTGTTGAGGGCCTGCAGCTTGATCGCGAGCGCGGTCGGGATCTCGCCGGTCTTCTCGAACTCCTGCATCAACTGCAGCAGCATCGGCGCCATCTCGCCGGTCGTCGCGCCGATGGTCTTCCAGTCGATCGCAGCAAGCGCGGCAAAGCGCGGGTCGGTGAACAGCGCCCCGGTGGCGACCTCGGTCGACGCGCTTGGACTCGCCGCAGCGGACGCAGTCGCCTCCTTCGGCGCCGCTTCGGTCCGCGATTGCGACGCGGCCATCGCGTCCCGATCCCGTTCGAGATCGGCGACTTGCCGCTTCAACTGCGCATTCTCCGCAGCCAGCGCAGAACCATCGCTGACTTCGGGCCCGGCGGCAGCAACCCCGTTGGTCAGCGCGCCGTCTTGAGCCGTGTAGCGTCCGAGCAGGAAGCCGCCGCTGGCAAGCAGCAGGGCGGACACGGCGAGGAAGGGTGCGGCTTTCTTTGGTTGGGCCATGGCGGGAGCGCGTGCGGTCAGGGATGCGACGCGGCCAAGCTATACGAGCGCCGACGACCCGCCGCGAACATGCCTTCGCCCAAGAGCGCGCGAATCCGGGAACTCCGCCCACCAAAGGCCTGCGAGTGCCGACCGCGAGCTTTCGCTCGTGCCAGCGTCGCCTTCACTTCACGACGAAGTTGACGAGCTTCTTCGGCACGCAGATCTCCTTCACGATCGACTTGCCTTCGAGCTGCGCGGCAACCGCGATCTTTGCCGCCGCGACCATCGTGGCCTGATCCGCGTTGGCAGGGACCGTCGCGCGGCCTCGGACCTTGCCGAGAATCTGCACCGCGATCTCGACCTCGTCGTCGACCAGCAGGCTTGGGTCGAATGACGGCCAGGGCGAATAGGCGAGGGAGCCATTGCCAGCGAGGCGCATCCAAAGCTCCTCCGCCACGTGCGGGGCAAATGGCGACAGGATCTGCACGAAGCGCAACAGCTGGCTCCGGCTCAAGGACTCGGCGCGCTTGGTCGCCTCGTTGACGAAGATCATCATCGCAGCGATCGCGGTGTTGAACGCCATGCGCTCGATGTCGCCCTCGACCTTGGCGATGCAGCGGTGCAGCGCCTTCTCCAACTCGGGATCGTCGGGCGGTTCGGCGCGCAACCGTTCGTGCACAGGACCTTGCGTAAAGTCCTCGGGCACCGCAAGGCGCCAGACGCGGCCGAGGAATCGATGCACCCCGGGAACGTCCTTGGGGTTCCAAGGCTTGCTGTCCGCGAGCGGGCCCATGTACATCTCGTAGAGTCGCAGCGTGTCCGCGCCGTATTCGCGCACGACGTCGTCGGGGTTGATGACGTTGCCGTAGCGCTTGCTCATCTTGGTGACGATGCGAGTGAGCTTCTCGCCGGTCTCGGCGTGCACGACGTCGTCGCCCTGCTCCTTCGTGTTCGCCGTCGGGACCACGGCGCCACGCGCGTCCTCGTAGGCGAAGGCCTGGATCATCCCTTGGTTGTAGAGCTTGTGGAACGGCTCCTTCTGCTTCACCAGCCCCTGGTCGTGCAACGCCTTCGTCCAAAAGCGCGAATAGAGCAGATGCCCCACCGCGTGCTCGGTGCCGCCGACATAGAGGTCGACGGGGAGCCAGTAGTCACTCGCTGCCTTGGCGCAGAACTCGCGCTCATTGTGCGGATCGCAGTAGCGGAGGAAGTACCAGCTCGAGCCTGCCGCGCCTGGCATCGTGTTGATCTCGCGCTGCCCCGGTCGGCCCTTCGAGTCCTTGGTGGCGACCCATTCCTTGGCGCGGATCAGCGGCGACTCCGGCACGCCGCCGGGCTTGAAGTCGTCCATGTGCGGCAACTCGACGGGCAATTGCGCGTCCGCCACGAGTTCGACGCCGTCCTGCGTGTGGATGACCGGGAACGGCTCGCCCCAATAGCGCTGGCGGCTGAACAGCCAGTCGCGCAGGCGATACGTCACCTTCTGCGTGCCCTGAGAACGCGCCTGCAGCCATTCGATCACGGCGCGCTTCGCTGCTTGCATCGACAAGCCCGCGAGCGCGACGGCGCCGTCTCGCGTCCGGCAGTGCGCTGCATACGGAGCCTCATCGGCGCAGCACGACTCGCCGTTCGCGACCGCCGCGTCCTTCGCCGCGTCGCCCGTGCTCGGCGCAAAGATGCCCGGGATCGGCAGCGAGAACTTCTGCGCAAACGCGAAGTCGCGCTCGTCGCCAGCAGGCACGGCCATGATCGCGCCGGTGCCGTAGGTCACGATGACGTAGTCTGCGACCCAGATCGGGATGCGGCCCTTTTGGTCGCCATCGGCGAACAGCGGATTCTGCGCATAGGCGCCCGTGAACACTCCGGTCTTCTCCTTCGCCAGTTCGGTGCGCTCGAGTTCGCTCTTCGCCGAGGCGGCGCGAACATAGGCGTCGACCGTCGCACGATGCTCGCTCGTGGTGATGCTTGCCACGAGCGGATGCTCGGGCGCCAGCACGAGGAAGGACGCGCCGAACAAGGTGTCGGGCCGCGTCGTGAACACGCGCACGCAGCAGGCAGGTTGGCCGAGCACAGCGAAGTCGACCTCCGCACCCTCGCTCTTGCCGATCCACTCGCGCTGCATGGCCTTCATCGCGTCGGACCAGTCGAGGCCGTCGAGGTCTTGGATCAGGCGCTCGGCGTAGTCGGTGATCTTGAGCACCCACTGGCGCAGCGGTCGCCGCTCGCACGGATGATCGCCACGCTCACTCTTGCCGTTGATGACTTCGTCGTTGGCGAGCACGGTGCCGAGCGCTTCGCACCACCACACCGGAGCGTTCGATTCGTAGGCAAGGCCGCGCGCGTGCAGTTGCTTCCAGATCCACTGCGTCCATCGAAAGTAGGTCGGGTCCGCGGTGCTGATCTCGCGGTCCCAGTCATACGAGAAGCCCAGGCGCTGCAGTTGACGACGGAAGTTGTCGACGTTCTTCTTGGTGGTCGCAGCCGGATGCGTGTTGGTCTGGATCGCGTATTGCTCGGCGGGCAGGCCAAAGGCATC
>SXPK01000008.1 GCA_005776365.1 Planctomycetia bacterium | reverse complement strand
AGGGATAGGGGAACATGTCGAGCACGTAGTACTTCGGCTTCGTGCCGTCGAAGCCAGGGTCGCCTGGGTTCTTGGTGCGAAAGGTCTTCTGCTCCAGCCAGACCCGCTGCCAGCGCGGCTCGATCGTGGCGGGGTCATACGTCTGCTTCTGCTCGTCCATGAGGGGCGGGGAGTATGCAGCGGCGGGCGCGAACGTTCACGCCTTCGCGCTGCTACTACGCGCGGCCAGCGTGGCGAAGAACTGCCGCGCAGCGGTCGAGGACGTGACGAGGCGTTCTTTGCGAGCCTTGGGCAACCGCTTGATCGCGGCTTCTGCCCGCATCGCCAAAGACCGCGGCCCGAGGCGACGCACGAACGCGAGCAGGAGCGGACCGCGGCCGCGCAGCGCCTTGGCGCCGCGCCCTGCTTCGTGCTGCGCCAACCGTGCGGCGACGTCGAGGGCAATGCCGCAATACAGCGCGCCGTCCACGCGACGGACAAGGTAGACGGACCAGCAACCGGGCCGCTTCAACGCCGCCATGCGACCCAGATCGTGCGAACTGGCCCCTTCGTGCGTCGCGCGCGCACGCGGTGCTCCTGCACCTGAAAACCGCCGCGTTCCAATCGTTCGGCGAAGCGCGCATCGCTGCGCGCCGACCACACCGCGAGCACCGATCCTGGCCGCATCGCGGTCCACGCGCGCTCGAGGCCGCGGCGGCTGTAGATACGATTGTTGTCGTCGCGCACGAGACCGTTCGGACCGTTGTCGACGTCGAGCAGCAACACGTCGTAGAGACCGTTGACGGCGTCGATGCAGGAACCGACATCGCACATGCTGAGGCGGGTGCGCGGGTCCTTCAGCGGATGGCCGGCGCAGTGGCCAAACACCTCGCGGTTCCACTGCACGATCTCAGGGACGATTTCGGCCACGTCGATGATTGCCTTCTCGCCGACGAGCTGCAGCGCCCGCGCGAGCGTGTATCCCATGCCGAGTCCACCGACCAACACGCGCGGGCTCTCGCGCCGACCCAGGCGCTCGAACGCAAGCTCCGCCATCGCCTCCTCGGACCCGTGCACGCGGCTGCTCATCAACTCGACGCCGTCGATGCGAAGCGCAAAGTCACTGTCGTGGCGGTAGCAGCGCAGTTCGCCGCCGCCCGGGACCTTCGCTGTGCCGATCAGTTCTTGCGGAATCACCGGCGCACGCTAGCCGCCAGCGGCCGAAAGGCCATGTCGACGAGCGCGACGGCCGTCAGTAGGGCACGAGTTCGATCACTTCGCCTCGGCGCAGGCGATCCTGGATTCCACGCCACCACTTCGCGCTGAGCAACTCGGCATGCTGCTCACAGAACGCGGCCAGCAGATCCGAGGGGAGCCCGAAGAACGCTGGCCATTGCTCGGGGAACACGTCGTTGGGCCCCACCGAGAACCACGGCTCGGCGCTGATCTCGTCTTCGTAGGTCTGCGCCACCGGGATGTCGCGGAACTCGCAGTCCGTCAGCAGGCACAGTTCGTCGTAGTCGTAGAAGATGACGCGGCCCGATCGCGCCACGCCCCAGTTCTTCAGCAGCAAGTCGCCTGGGAAGATGTTGGTGGCCGCGAGATCGCGCAAGGCCTGACCAAAGTCCAAGACCGCCAGGATCGCCGTCTCCGTGTCGACCTCGCGCAGATAGAGGTCCAGCGGTCGCAACCGTCGCTCGATGTAGGCGTGGTCGACGAGCACTGCATCGCCAGCGACACGCACGGACTTGGAAGCCTCGGTGCACAGTTCTTCGAGCAAGGTCGGATCGAAGCGCTGTCGATCGAACCGCAGCATGCGGAACTCCTGCGCGTCGACCAGTCGGCCAGCCTTGTCGTGGCGCGCGACGAGTTTGTAGTGCTGCTTGACCTCCTCGGGCGAGGTGTCCTTTGGCGGCGGAAACCGATCGCGGATGACCTTGAACACCACGTCGTAGGACGGCAGCGTGAACACGGCCATCACCATGCCCCGCTTGCCCGGCGCCGTGACGAATCGGTCCTGCGAGAAGCGCAGATGACGCTCGAAACCACGGAAGCGTTCGGTCTTGCCCTGCTTGGCGCGTCCGAGGATCGCGAACAACTCGTGCACCGTTTCGCGCGGCACGACCTTGCGCAAGAACACGATCGCCGCGCCCACCGGCTCGACGTCGACGTGGAAGTAGGACCGGGCGAAGCCAAACAGCAACGCGACGTCTTCTTCGGTCTGGATCACCGCGTCGACCGCGACGCCGCGCTCCGAGTTCTCGAGCGCGATCACCAGCGGCGACGCATTCGTCCAACCCGTCGCCTTGCCGATCAGGTAGGCACGGGTGTCGCGGTAGAACACAGGCGAGAGCACGTCGACGCAGACCACGGTGTCGCCGCGCAACAACCTCGCGTAGTGATCGCGAACCTGCATGGCGACGTAGTTCGCACACCGACGCCGATCCTGGTAGCCGACGCTCCACTCGACGTCCGCCAGCAGCGAGTCGAACATCTGCTCGAGCAAGCCGTCGGCATGATAGTTCTTGCCGATCAGCGGCCCGGCGATGTTGCGCAGCGGCATCATCTCCTCGCCAACGAATTGGATGGCATCGTCGACGCCGGACGTGATGAACAGCCGCCTCGACACCGAGCTGAAGTAGGTCTTGGTGAACTCGACGTCGGGATAGTCGAACACGAGGTCCGCGAAGATCGCCTTCGCTCGAATCCAGATCGTGCGATCGGCCGCTCGCTGCCCCAGGACCCCGCGCGCGTGCGTGACGGAGGCCTTGACGTGTTCGTCGTAGAGGTCGACGCGCTCGGCGGAGTCGCGTTGGCCGCCGAGCCAATCGCGTCGCTCGAACCGCCCCTTGGCGCGCCGCGTGATCGAACGAAACTGGGCGTTGTATTCGAGGAACGCATCCCGCAACGCCCGCGCGATGCCGAGCGCCAGATCCTCGTCGCTCGTATCGCACGCAGGTACCACTTCGGGATGCTCGGTCATCGGATCCTACATCGGCAGCGACACGGCTCCTGCCGCAGCGGAACCAGCCACGGCATCGACAGATCCTGCCCATGAACCAGCATGCGACTAGACTAAGGCGATGCGCACGCTGCAAGAACCGCAGTTCCACAAGCTCATGGCTGGCCTCGTCGCCACGAGCGTGCTGATCGAGCATCAGGCGCCAAAGCTCCTGCACGGCCTAGCCCTTCCCGACGTCGGGCTGCTGACCTTCACGCTCGCCCTGTCGTGGCTCACGTTGTTTGCCGCGCATCGACTGCGGGCGATGTCGGATCGCATCGAAGCGCTCGAGCAGCGACTGCGCCGGACCGCGGACACGACGCAGGCGCTGGAGGACGAAGCGCGCGCGCGACGCAGCCTGCCGCGCATGTGATGCCGCCAACGCGCGTCATTCGCGCCTGAATTTCGCGTGCTCGCGCCCGCCGCTCTGGCGATCCTTCGCGGGTGGAACCACTCGATCCCCGCGGCGAACGCAGGCTGTTCGCGCTGGCCTGTCTCCCCGGCATCTGGCTCTGTGCGACGATGCCCGTGTTCGCGCAAGAGGCCTACTACTGGACCTATGCCGAGCATCCAGACCTCGCCTACTACGACCACCCGCCGATGGTTGGATGGCTGATCTGGGTCGGCACCACGATCTTCGGCGACGGCGGTTTCGGCATCCGGTTTTGCACGCTGCTCTGCGGGATCGCCACGATGGCGCTCGGACTCTCGCTGCTGAAGGCGTTCGGCGGCAACGGCAGCGCGCGCAAGACTTGGATCATCGCCAGCTCGTGCGCGCCCGCGCTGCTGCAAACCCGCTTCCTCGCCAACCCAGACCCGCCATTGTGCATGTTCTTCCTGGCGACGATCCTGTGCCTGTGGAAGGCGCGCGACGGCGCGCTGCGCTGGTGGCTTTGCGCTGGCTTGTGCGCCGGACTCGCGTTGCTCAGCAAATACACCGCCACCTTCCTGGGGCTGGGTGGCGCGATCCTGTTGTTGTTGGACCCGTCCCTGCGCCGTCAGTTGCTGCGTCCTGGTCCATGGCTCGGTGTCGTCGTCGCGATCGCGGCCTTCTGGCCAGTCGTGCAATGGAACATCAACAACGACTTCGAATCGTTCCGTTTCCAAACTTCGAGCAGGTTCTCGCGCGCGCAGTTTCACATCGGGTGGCTGTTCGAGTTCATCGGCCAGCAGATCGCGATGGCGCATCCCGTCGTCGCCGCTGCACTGCCGGCGGCGATGCTCTGGCTCATGCGCCGCGCCCGCCAGCGCGACGTGCGTGCCCTCTGGATCCTTGCGTTCGCGCTGCCGATGCCGCTGTTCTTCCTCGGCAATGCAGCGCTGATGCACGTGAAGCCCAACTGGATCGCGCCTTCCTACCTGGCGCTCGTGCTCGGCCTCGCGATCTGGCATTCGGAGAGCGGGTTCGCAGAACGGCAGCCCAAGCTCGCGAAGTTCGGTGGCCGCGCCTTGCTGGCCATCCTGCCGGTGCTCTTGCTCGCGCCATGCATCGTGGCGGTCCCGCAGCATCGCGGCTCGTCGTGGTCGGGTTGGGAGGAGATCGCAACCAGCGTGGAATCATGGCGATCGAAGCTCGAGGCCGAGGATCCTTCGGCGGACACCGTGTTCGTGTTCGCATCTGACTACAAGGACGCGGCGCAGCTGACGCACGCGATGCGGCGCAACGCGACGGCGCAAGGCGCCTCGACTTCGCCCGAAGCGCTCGCGCAAAACGTGCTTGGCGATCCGGCCCTGCAGTTCGACCACTGGGACGCGCCCGAGAACCACATCGGCCATTCGGCGGTCTTCGTGTTGCCGCGCGCCACCGAACGCCATGCGACCGTCGACCGCGTCGCCGCGAGGTTCGCGTCATGCGAACTCGTCGAGCGCGTCGCGCCCACGCGACTGGGCGTCACCGTGATGAACGCGAACGTCTACGTATGTCGCGGTTACACGGGACCGCGATGATGCGGGAAGCCCGGCTACGGTGAGCCGGGCCAACGTGCCGAACCACCCTCCGTGCGCCCCCGCTCCGCAATCCTGATCGCCATGCTCGCGCTGCCGGGCCTCGGCTGCGCCGCGTTCACGACCATGACGCGAAGCTCGGACACAAAAGGGGCGCCGCGACCGGTCGAAGGCACCGACCTCATCGACTGGAAGGGCATGGTGCACTGCCACTCGCACCTGTCGCACGACAGCAAGGGCACGGTCGCCGAGATTGCTGCGGCGGCGAACACAGCGGGCGCGCGATTCGTGGTGATGACGGACCATCAGACGCCAGACTCGATTGCGCTGGGCCAGCGCGGCCACTTTCACGGCGTGTTGTTCCTCTGCGGCGCCGAACTGCGCACGCAGCAAGGCACAGTGCTCGCTTTCCCGCTGCAGAAGCCACTGCGTCGTTGGATGCACTGCGGCGCGCTCGTTGCCGAAGCAAGGCAACAAGGCGCGCTCGTCTTCATCGGCCATGCCGAGGCATGGAAGGACTGGTCGATGCCCGGACTGGCCGGCGCCGAGATCGTCAATCTGCACGCCGGCGCGGTCGAGGCGAACCCAGCCGCGGTGATCGGCAGCTCGCTGCTGTTGCCTGCGCGTTTCCTCATGCGCACGGTCGCCGTGCGTGACGAAAGGGTGTTCGCGCGATGGGACGAGCAACTGCGCGCGCGCCATCCATTCACGCCAGTCGGCGGCGGCGATGCGCATGCGAACATCCGCGCGTTCGGCCCGTTGGGCGGCACGATCGCAGGCTATCCAGAAGTCTTCCTGTCGATCAGCACCCACGTCCTGGCGCGCGAATGCAGCCAGGATGCGATCGTGGAAGCACTGCGGCTTGGCCGGACCTACGTGAGCTTCGACGTGTTTGGCGAAGGCGATGGCTTCGACTTCCGCGGCAAACGAAATGACGGGCCACCACTGCTGCCCGGCGACAGCGTCGAACATGGCTTGGGCGTCACCCTCGTCGTGCGCACTCCCGCTCCTGCGCGCATCGACTTGCGACGCGACGGCGAGATCGTCGCCAGTGGCAATGGCACCGAGTGCGCGATGGTCGATCCTGCTCCGGGCGTCTACCGCGCCGAGGCGCGCACCGTGCACGGTTCGCCGTGGCTCTTCTCGTCGTCGATCCGCGTCCTCGCTCGCTGACGCGCAGCAGACTCAGGTCGCCTCGCGGATCGCGTTCCAGTAACGCAGCACGAACGCGGGCGGCAGGTTTCGGATCACCGGACCGATGCGCTCAAAACTCGAGAACCGTTCGTCCATCAACGCGCGGAACCGCCGCGCGCGCCGCATCCCATAGGCGTGCAGGTATTGGAAGGTGCGGAAGTCGCCATGCGGACTGAGGCAGCGAGTGACACCGTCCACCACCGCGTCTTGCACCTTGGCCGGCAACGTCGCGAAGGGCAGGCCCGAGACGATGCGCGTCGCTGGTGGCAGACCGCGATCGGCCAGGATCTTGGGCAGATCGCCAGCGCTCCCCAGATGGAAGTCCAGCGTCGGGAAGCGCCGCGTCAGCAAGTCGTGGAACTTGGGTTCGAGTTCGATGCCCAGGTAGCGACAGCGGGGCGGCAGCAACTGGCGGATCACGGCCGTCATCGGGCCGGTGCCGGGGCCAAACTCGACGACGACTTCTCCGGGCTGCAAGTCGAGGCGACCCACCAATGCACGCGCGAGATATCGGGTGCTCGGCAGCACGGCGCCGATCGAACCGGGCTGACCCAGGAATGCGCCCAAGAAGCCCAGGTTGTCGCGGATGGAAGACTTCGACATGGCTGCAGTTCGCATCTTGTCCTGAAGGCTCAAAAGTGTCCGAGTTCGACTTTTACGACGCCGCGCTCGACGCGCGCCGAGCATGACAGACGGAATGCGGGATCGAGCCCCATGCGCTCCAGCGTCGATCGCTCGGGGTCGGTCGGCGGCTGCAGCGCATCCGCTGGCTCGGCTCGCACCGTATCTGTGCCGCACATGCCGCGACGACATCCACATGCGATCTCAACGCCGGCGGCTTCGGATGCAGCCAACAGCGTCGTGCCGGGTCGCACGAAGACGATCTTGCCGGCGGGCTCGAACTGCACCTCGACGAGGTTCACGGCACCCAGCAAAGCAGACGCGCCAGCAACGCACCATCCGGAACTTGGCCCTCGGCCCGCCCCTGCCGACGAGCGCGTCGCCAAGACGGGGCTAAAAAGCCCTCGCAGGAAGGCGGCGGTTGTCCGTAGAACGGCGCCCCCTTTCTCGGCGCATCCAGGGCGCCGGACGACCCCGCATGCGGCCCACCCTGCACCCACTCGCCACCATCGCCTGCCTGCTGCCGTTCTTCACGAGCGCGTTGCTGGCCCAAGAACCCGTGACGCCGGCGAGCGAGCCGAAGCCGGAGGCGACCGAAGCTGCGCCACCGACTGCACGCGCTCCCCGCGGCCCGGGTCGGACTGGCCGCCAACGCCAGCGCACGGTGGCGGTCTTCGCCAGCCACGTCCACCCGGTGTCGACCCCAGAGATCGAAGGCGGCGTCATCCTGCTCCGCGGCGACCGCATCGTTGCCGTAGGCAAGGAGGGCGAGGTCGAGATCCCAGAGAATGCCGAGACCGTCCGATTCGACGGCGCCCACGTATATCCAGGCTTCATCGACGCCAGCACCGACGCCTTCCTCGACGATGGGGCGCGCCAGGACGCGAGCGCCGATGCGGCAACCAGCGCGGGCGCGGCCTTTGGCAACCGCTTTGACCGCGAGGACCGGCTGATCGAGTCCGGCATCACGACGATCTACACCCAGAACCGGCGCGGCAACCCGTGGTCAGGCGTCGGCGCGGTGCTGCGCCCCAAGAAGGGCGGGGCAGCGGCCTTCCCCGACAAGTCGGAGGCGGGCGTCGGCCTCCAGGTCGCCGCGGGCCCAACCGGCACCCACGCCCTCGACCGCCAGCGTGCGATCGAAGGCGCGCTCGGCGCGTTCTCGGGCCTCGATGACTACCGCAAGAAACTCGACGAGCACAAAAAAGCGGTCGAGAAGTACAGCAAGGACTTCACCGACTACCTCGCGTGGCACGAGAAGAAGAACGGCAAGTCCGAGGGCGATAAGAAGCCCGAGGGCGACAAGCCTGCAGCGGCGACGGGAGAGGCGACTTCGCCGCCAGCCGATGCTGGGGCGGGAGCGCGCGGCGCCCGCGGCAATCGCCGAGGCGCCGGCCAACCGCAGGGGCCTGGCGGTGGAGGCCCAGGTGGCGAGCCCAAGCCGGAGCAACCGAAGCCCGAAGAGCAAAAACCGCAGGAACCCAAGCCGGGGGAGCCGACTCCACCCAAGCCACAAGAACCCAAGCCGCAAGAACCGAAGCCGGATCAGCCGAAACCCCAAGAGCCAAAGCCAGAAGAGCCGAAACCCGACCAGCCGAAGCCCGACCAGCCGAAACCAGGAACGCCGGAGAAGCAGGAGCCAAAGCCGCAGGGCGACGCCAAACCGGCGGAACCCAAGCCCGAAGCCAAGCCAGCCGAGACCAAAGCTGCCGACAGCAAGTCCGCGGAAGCGAAGGCGGATGACAAGGCCCCGGAGCGACCCAAGTATCCCAAGCCTCCCGATCGCGACCCCGCGCGCGACATGTTGCTCAAGGTGCTCGACGGCGACTTGCCCTTGCGCATCACGGTGCGTCGACCCGACGAGATGCGCGCGGCCATCGCCGTGGCGCGCGAGAAGAAACTGCCGTCGATCCTTTTCGAGGAAGCGCTCGGCGCCGCCGCCGTCGCCAAAGAACTCGCCGAAGCCGCGGTCCCGTGCGTGCTGACGGGGCTCTTCCCCGCGGCGCTGCCCGAGGGCTACGAGAAGCTCGCGCCACAAACCGCGCCCAAAGCCCTTCACGACGCCGGCGCCGCGTTCGCGATCGCCACCGGCTCAGGCCGCAGTGCGCGCGCGCTGCCGATGATGGCCGCTGCCGCCGTCGGTGAGGGCCTGCCGGCTCTTGCCGCGCTGCGCGCAGTGACGCTGAGCCCCGCCGAGATCCTCGGCATCCAGAAAGACGTCGGGTCGCTGCAGCAAGGCAAGCTGGCCGACCTCGTCGTCTGCGACCGGCCGTGGCTGCAAAGCGATTGCCGCGTGCTCGCGGTCTATTCCTCAGGCCAACTCGAGCACGAGCGACGAGAGCCGCAGCAGGAGCCCAAGTGATGCGTCACGCAATGCGCCCTTCCATTCTCGCCGTTGCGACGATCGCCGTGTGCGCGCCACTCGCCGCGCAGCAGCAAGACCTCTTGGTGCAGTGCAAGACGCTCGTCGTCGCGCCCGACGCGACGGTGGAGTCAGGCGAGTTCTTGGTCCGCGACGGCAAGATCGCGTTCGTCGGCGGAGAGATCCCAGCCGAGGCAAAGGCGCGCGCAACGAAGGTCGCATTCGATGGCGCCACGGTCTGTGCCGGCATGGTGCTCGCCCACGCGACCTTCGACCTTGAGCGTGAACTCGCCGAGCGCGCCGTCGCCTTGACGCCGGACATGCTCGCGAAGGACGCCTTCGATCCGGCGGACGAGAAGCTCTCGCGCCTGCCGCGCTATGGCATCACCGCCGCGGCACTGTCGCCGTCGTCGACCAACGTCGCCGGCGGGATCGCCGCCGTGGTCGAACCAGGCAGCCTCGTCGACGCGGCGAAGAAGTTCGGCGTCGTGCGCAAGGACGACTGCTACGCCAAGTTCTCGCTGATCAGCGCGGCTCGCAATCCGGAGCGGCAGCCGACCTCGCTGATGGGCGCCGTCGACCTCTTGCGCAATGCCTTCGCAGAGGCGCGCAGCGGCGTTCTCGCCGGCCCCGAGGCTGTCGCGTTCAATGCCGTCGCGCGCGGCGAGCGCAAGGCGGTGTTCCACGCCGAATCGCGCGCTGAGATTCTCGCCACGCTCCTGTTGTGCAAGCCGATCGGCATCGAACCCGTGATCGCCGGCGCCACCGATGCCAGCGAATGCCTCGACGAGCTCGCAGCAGCGCGCGCATCGCTGCTCGTGCCGAGCCTGTCGCCCGAGGCGCGCGACACGCAGTTGCAACTGCCTGCAGCACTCGAAAAACGCGGCGTCGCCTTTTGCTTCGTCGGCGAGCCCGCGGGGCTACGCAGTTCTGCCGCGCTCGCGGTGCAGCATGGCTGCTCGCGCCAGACCGCGCTCGCCGCGGTGACGACGACACCAGCAAGCCTCTTCGGGCTCGCAGCGACGCACGGTTCGCTGCGCAATGGCTCTGACGCGGACTTCGCCGTTTGGTCGGGCGACCCGCTCGACCTGACCTCGCGCCTGATCGCCGTCTATGGCGATGGGACCCTGCTGTTCGGCGCGGTGCCGTCGCCCGCCAAGGCCGCCAAGGCCGCCAAGAAGGAGCCGAACTGATGCTTCGCCCCGTTCTCACGTTGATCTCCGCCTTCGCGCTGTCGCTGCAGCTGACGGCACAGGACGTTCCCGTCGTCTGGCGCGGTGCGCGCGTGCTCACGGGTGTTTCGACGATCGACGATGCCGTGCTGGTCGCATCGGGCGGCCGCATCGAGACGATCGGCGGCCCCGCGACCGCAGTGCCCGCCGGCTCCCGCATCGTCGAAGCGCGCGGCATGGTGATCACGCCGGGACTGATCGACGCGGCCTGGAACGGCGGCGGCGCGCTCGGCCTCGCCGATCAGAACGAGCAGAGCACGGAGATCACGCCTTCGCTGCGCGTGCTCGACTCGCTCGATCCGCAAGACAAGGCGATCGCACGCTTGCGCAATCAAGGCGTCACCACCGTGCACGTCATGCCGGGCACGCGTTCGGTGATCGGCGGCTTGTCCGCCGTGCTGCAGACCTGGGGCAAGGACCAGGACGCGATGGTGCTGTCCAGCGAAGCGGCCCTGCGCATGACGCTTGGCGCCGAACCGTCGATGGGCAATCGCGCGATCCGCGGCGGCACGGTCGACTCGGTTTACTACCGAAGGCCAACCACGCGCATGGGTGTGATCTGGTCGGCACGGCGCGCCTTCTACGACGCCAAGGAAGCGCTCGACGAGAGCCAGAGCGAAGCGCGCGTCGCGCGCACCGCGCACGAACGCCGCGACCTCGAAGTCCTGACGCGCGTGCTGAAGGGCACGCTGCCGATGGTCACCACCGCGCGCAGCGAGCAGGACCTCCGCACCGCGCTGCGCCTTGGCGCCGAGTTTGGCTACAAGCCAATCGTCGACGAAGCGCAGGATGCGCACGCGGTCGCCACCGAGCTGCTGCAAGCGGGCGTCTGGGTCATGGTCGGCGCGCCGAGCTCCACTTCCGTGGGCGGCTCCGGCGGCCAGGATGGCGCCGAACCGCGCCACGCGACCTTGCTGCGTCTTGCCGCCGCTGGCGTGCCGTTCGTGATCACGACCGGCACCAACCCCAACGCCCTCGAACTGGTTCGTGAAGCAATGTTCGCGCACCGCTTTGGCCTCACCCACGAACAGGCGCTGGCCGCGGTGACTGCGCAGCCGGCGAAGTTGCTCGGTCTCGGGGATCGCAAGGGCACGCTGAAGGTCGGCATGGACGCCGATTTCGTCCTCTGGTCCGCAGACCCATTCGACCCTGCTTCGACTCCCACGTCCGTCGTCATCGGCGGCGTCGACACGACTTCCCTGCAATGAACACGCATTCCATCATGGTGAAAGCGAACGCACGTGCCGCGCTGTTGATCGCGGCGATCGCCGTCTCCCCCGCCGCCGCGCAGGGTCTCGTCGCCGTCAAGAACGGCCGCGTCCACACCAAGGACGCCGTGATTGAGGACGCCGTCGTGCTGATCGACAACGGCCGCATCACGAAGATCGGCAAGCAAGGCGAGTTCGAAGTGCCTTGGGAAGCCAAGACCGTCGACGCGACGGGCAAGATCGTGCTGCCGACCTTTGTGCTCGCGCACAGTCAAGGCGGCGTGCGCATGGCAAACGAGCGCATGGAGAACGTGGCGTTCTTGACGATCGCCGACGCGCTCGATCCGGCGAGCCCCTTCTTCGAGGACTGCCTTCGCAGCGGTGTCGGCACGGTGCACGCGATCCCCGGCAACGCGACGCTGCTCGGCGGCGCCGGCATCGTGGTGCGCCCCTTCGGCCGCACGGTGCCCGACATGGCTGTCAGCACGCAGACTGGCCTCAAGCTATCGCTGCTGCCGCAAGGCGGCGGCAGGCTGCTGCAGATCCGCAAGCTGCGCCGGGCGCTGGACGACGCGCGCGAATACCTCGCGGACTTCGACCGCCGCAAGGCCGAGTTCGAGAAGGAACAGAAGGCTGCTGCGATCGACAAAGACAAGAAGTGGACCGAAGAGTTCGACAAGACCAAGAAGCCGGTCATCGACCTGGTGCAGAAGAAGACGCGCGGCTGGCTCTACGTGCCGGGTTCGGCCGAGGTCCCGGAAGCGATGCGCTTGCAGCAGGAGTTGGATCTCGTGCTCGTGCTCGGCCCGCAAGTCCATCGCGCCATCGAGGCATTGAAGGGTGTCAAGAACCCGGTCGTGCTCGAAGAGACCATCGAGTTCTTCGAGACGGACCCGGAGACCAAGAAGGAGACCAAGATCCGCCTCGCAAAGCTGCTCGCCGACGCGGGCATTCCGTTCGCGTTGAGCCTCGGCGCAGCTGCGCCGTCGTCCTACGCCTGGTGGCAACTCGCATCGTGTGTGCGCCAGGGTGTCGACAAGAAGATCGCGCTTTCGGCGCTGACCGAAGTGCCCGCGAAGTTGCTCTCGCTCGACGACCAGATCGGCACGCTCGAAGTCGGCAAGCTTGCGAACCTGCAAGTGCTCACTGGCGATCCGATGCAGGCGACGTCGTGGGTCGAGACCGTCGTCCTCGAAGGCCAGGTCGTCTACGAGCGCAGCAAGGACGAGCGCCTCAAGTATCTGCTCGACGCAGCAGCCAAGCCCGCTGACGCCAGCACGAGCGGGAGCAAGTGAGCATGTTGCGCTGCCTGCCTTCCGTCGCCGTCGCGATCGCGCTGTGCGCCAGTGCGTCGGCCCAGGACCCGCCGCAAGGCGACTTCGCGGTTCGTTGCGGCACGCTGCTTCGCGGCGATGGCGGCGAAGCGCTCCGCGACGCTTGGCTCGTCATTCGCGACGGCAAGGTCGCTTCGATCCAGCAAGACGAGCCAACGGGCCTGCCCGTCGTCGATGCGCGCTCGCGCGTGGTGATGCCAGGAATCGTCGCGGTCGACTCGGACCTCGGCGCGGAGCGCGACGACGATTACTCGGTCACTCCCGACGCGCTCGCGATCGACGGCTTCGACTTCGAGTATCCGCTTCGCCCAGCGCTCGAAGGCGGCGTCACCACGGTCTACCTGTCGCCTGGCCGGGCGCGGCTCGTCTCGGGCCAAGGCGCAGTGGTGAAGACCGCCGGCGACGACCTCGTGCAGCGCGTGCTGTCCGAGAACGCCTGCTTGCGCATCAGCTTCGACGATGGTGCGACCAACGCACCGCGCGTGTTCGAGCCGACGATCCACCCGACAGACGAGGATCCAATCGAGGCCGCGCGCATCCAGACCCCCACCGCGCGCATCGCGACGCTGGTCGAACTGCGCGCCTTGTTCAACGAAGCCAAGGGCAAGACGACGCTCACGGGCGACGGCCCTTCGCAGCGTCGCTACGACGGCAAACCGCTCGCGCAGGCCGCGAGTGGCGCGCTGCCGGTTCGCGCCGCGGCGTGGAAGCTCGCTGACATCAAGCGCGCGCTGTCTCTGCAACAGGAGTTCGGCATCCCGATGGTGCTGGAGAACCCGATGGACATCGGGCCGATCGTCGACCTCGCCAAGCAGCAAGGCGTTGCCGCGGTGTTTCGGATGCCGTTCCAGATGGGCCAGAAGAACCCAGGCGGCGAGGACCGCGCGCAAAAGCTGAACGAGCCCGCGCTCGACGCGCCGGCCCGCGCTGCCAGAGCCGGACTCAAGGTCGGCATCGCGCCCGCCAGCGGCGCACCGATGCGCGATTACCTGGTCGCCGTTGCGCTCGCCGTCCGCCATGGCATGACGGCATCGGCGGCGCTGCGCGCGATCGGCGCGGACGCCAGCGCGATCCTCGGCGTCGATGCGCGCGTCGGCACGCTGGCGCCGGGCAAGGACGCGGACTTCATCGTCTTGAGCGGCGACCCGCTCGCGATCGGCACGATGGTCGAAAGCACCTGGGTCGACGGCCGGCGCGCGTTCGCGCGCGCGCATTCGAGCCAGATCCTCGCGGTGCGATGCGGCACGATCCTCGATGGCACGGGCAAGGCGATCGAGAACGGCGTGCTGATCGCGCAAGACGGCCGCATCAAGGCCGTCGGCAGCAACCTGCCGGTGCCGTTCGGCGCGCGCGTCGTCGATGTCGCAGGCGCAGTGATGACGCCGGGCTTCCTCGACGCATGGAGCAGCCTCGGGTTGGCCGGCGACGGCCAAGGCGTGCCGCAAGGCAACGCGGCCCACCGCCTCGACCAGGCGATCGCGTTCGACGACCCGATGTTCGCGCCGGCGATCGCCGCCGGCGTGACGACGGTGCTGACCTCGGGCACGGACTCTGGATTGCAGAGCGGCCGCGTCACTGCGGTCAAGACCGGCGCGACTTCGCAAGCTGGCCTCGTGGTGCGTGAGATCGCGGCCCAGCGCGTGGTGTTCGACGCAGTCGGACCCGACAGCGACAAGCCGCTCAAGGACCTGATCGCCCGCGCGCGCGCCTACGCCAAGACGTGGGCCGACTACGACAAGGCCCTCGCGGAATACAAAGCCGGCAAGAAGCCAGCGGTCGAGGCGCCGAAGCCAGCCGCACAGCCGGAGGCCGAAGCCAAGCCAGACCCGGTGTCAGGAACCTGGGAAGCCGCGCTCGACTTGCAGGGCCGGTTCCAGATCAAGCTGCTGCTCGATCTCAAGCTCGAGGGCACGAAGGTCAGCGGCAAGATCCGCATGTCGATGGGCCAACGCGATGTGCCCGAGCAGCCGATCGAGTCGGGCTCGTTCGAAGGCGACAAGCTCAAGCTCGAGTTCCGCGGCATGGGCAGCAGCGCGACGATCGAGGGCACCATCAAGGATGACTCCTTCGACGGCTCGGTCGCGCTCGGACCGATGGGCAGCCAGCCGCTCACAGCCAAGCGCATCTCCAAGGACACCGGCGCT
>SXPK01000128.1 GCA_005776365.1 Planctomycetia bacterium | reverse complement strand
TTGCCTTGCTCGCCGTGCAGCGCCTGCGATGGGGCTTCCTCAAGTATGGGGACGACGACCCGCGACAAAGCGCCAACCTCGCCCTGCTGGACGCAGCCATCGTCGGCGGGCGCGACCTGTTCCCGGTCTGACTACCCGAGCCCGGCGCGACACGGTCCGCAAGAACGCGGTTGCTGGTCCCGGCATCAGCATTCGTTCCTGACCTAGTGGGCTAGCTCACCCACTGCGGAACCCGCCCGAGTGCATGACATTCCGCCGCACGCCAGCGGCAGCCAGTGCCTCCATCGTGCGGCACTGGCCATGCGCTCTTGCGGCCATCCTCACCTAAGTCCTTGTTCTGCGCATCGGAAGCCTACGCACCTTGGCTCCAACGGACGTGTGGCACGGACCTTTCAATCGCCCTCCCATGACTTGCCTCGACACCACATTGCTCGCGGATCTCCCCTCTGCGATGCCCGGCCTCGACAGCGTCCCAGACGAAGAACTCGTCGAGATGCTGCAGCGCGGGCTTGCCGAACCCGCGATGCGTGGCATCCATGCCCGCTACGGCCGCCGCCTTCTCCACTTCGTGCAAGGAATGGTTCGTGAGCCTCACCTCGCGCAGGATGTCGTGCAGGAGGTGCTCGAAAAGGTGCTGCTGAAGCACGCGCTCTACCAGCCGGGCACGAACTTCCGCGCGTGGCTGTTCGAGGTCGCGCGCAATCAGGCGCTGTCCGCCCTGCGCGCGCAGCGCCGCATTCCGCGTCCGATCAGCAGCCTGAGCCCGGACGAGCAAACCGACGGCGACCTGCTGGACCGCGTGCCCGCAGGCCCCGAGGACCGCTCGCTCGAGGAGTCGGAGTTCATGGTCGAGTTCTCGCGCGCGGTCGAGGAATTGCCCGAGCACTACCGCACGGTCTTCGAGATGTGCGTGCGCCAGGGCCGCCCTTACCAGGAAGCCGCGGACAAACTCGGCCTGCCGACGGGCACGGTCGCGATCCGCATCATGCGTGCGCGCAAGCGCCTCTTCGGTTCGCTCGAACGCCATCTGGACAGGCTCCGCCGTCCACCCGCGTGCTTTCAATGAAGAAGACGAGGCGCGTGGGAGCGCCTCCTGAGCAGCGGCCGACTTCGCGGTCAGCGCACTGAAGTGAGCGCTTCGGCGGCGATGACGCCGAACGAATGCCAGTCACTGCGCCGCGCGATCGCCTGCAGTTGCGCCAAGGCCTCGGCTGCGGACTTCGGCGCCGATGGCGCGTCGATGCCCTGCTTGCGAAACGCGAAGTGAGCGGCGCCGAATGCCAGCGACGAGCCGAGCGGCTTCTCCTGCTGCGCGAGGGCTTCAAACGTGATGTCGCCGCGATAGAGCCGGCACAGTTCGAGGTAGTGGCGGTTCTCGACGACCTCGGAAGGGTCTGGCAAGGCGGCGAGCAATGGTGCGCATTCCTCGTCGCGGCCCTGGGCAAATAGCGAAGAGCAGATCCAGTGCGTCACGGCGGCGCGCCCTTCGCCATTGCGCGCAACTTGCAGGCACTGCCGCCAACTGGCCTCGGCCGCGACGAAGTCGAGCAGGCAGAACTGCGCGAGGCCGAGGTGATACCAGATTGCATAGTGCAAGGAGCCGTGCGGCGCGCGGCCTGGCGTCGGCTTGCCATCGGGCTCGACCGCATCGGGCTTGCCGGTCACGACCTCGGCGGCGCGAGCAAGGTCGGCCCGTGCAGACTCAAAATCGCGCAGCGTCAAATGGCGATGGCCACGGTGGCGCAGCAACTGCGGGTCATCGGGGAAGCGCGCGAGCGCGTCGGTGTAGTGCCGCACCGCGTCGGTGAAACGTCCGAGGTAAGCGAGCCGGCGCCCCACCCACACCGCGGCGTCGACCGAGTCGGGCGACTGCTCGTAGGCGCGCAACGCATCCGCCAGTTCTCCCTCGTGTTTCGACCTCGCTTCGTCATCGAGCGCTTGCGGCGGCAACGGCTCGCCGCTGACGCGGAAGGCAGACGGCCAGTCGACGGGAACGGCTCGCAGCGACCCATCTGGCTGCGCGATCAGAAACCAGGCCGCGAGATCCGGGTCCGCGACGAGTTCGCCGCATTGGAACATCGGGGCACGCAGTTGCTTCAACAGCGATGGAGCTTGCTCCGGACCAGCGACCATCAAGGCCGTGCCGACTGCGTCCGCAACCGCGCACGAACGCCCGTAGACCGAGACGCTGACGACGCCGTGCGTCGGGTTTTGTCCGGTGCGCGGATCGAATACATGCGTCGTGATCTTGCCGTCCGCGACGAGGAAGTTGCGGTAGTCGCCGCTCGTGCAGAGCGCGCGGTCGGCCAGCGGCACGATCTGCACCGTTTCCTCTGCGCCGACGGTCGCGCGATGCGGATCGACGATGCCGATGCGCCACGGGTGTCCGTCGGGCCGGCAACCGCGGCAGGTCACTTCGCCCGTCACATCGAGCATGAAGTCGACGACGCCTGCACCTGCCAAAGCCGGAACGAGTCGATCGGCGATGAGGCCGGCGACGACGCCGTCGAGATCCAGCTCCAGATCCGGTCGCGATTTTGCGATCGCGTCGGGCGCGATGCAGCGGAGGTCGCGCCAACCGACGCGCGCGCGCGCGGCGGCAATCGCCTCTTTCGATGGCGCGACGCCGGTGCGCTTCTGCTCGCGATAGAGGTCGACGAGCGGCTTCACCGTCGGATCGAATGCGCCATCTGTCCTGCGCGCGATCTCGAGCGACAGTTGCACCGCTTCGTAGAGCAGCGGGCTCGCCCGGAACGGCTCAGTGCTCAGGTGGGCATGGAAGGCGGCGATCTCGCTGCCCTTGCGCCAGTTGCTGAACGTCCTCTCCGCGGCGTCGAGGTGCTGCTGCAGCAGCTTGCCAACTTCGGCGGCGCCTGCGCCACCGTGCCACTTGAGCCGGTACTCCGAGCCCATCGTCGGGCCGTTCAACTCGTGCAGTTGCGGCGGGGTCGAGCGGTCGCCGCCGCACGCGGCAACCGCGAGGGCACCCAGGGTGACGAATGAGAAGCGGCGGATACGGCGCATGGGCCTGAGACTAGCCGCCCCAGAAAGCAAAACGGACCGGCGCATTGCCGGTCCGCCTGGTTGGATCGCGCTCTGCTCCGAGGATCAGCCGCCGAAGTCGTCGAAAGCGATCATGTTCTTCTCGACGCCCAGGTCGTCGAGCATCTTGAACACAGCGCTATTCATCATCGGCGGACCACACAGGTAGAACTCGATCTCGTCGACGTTGTCGTGGTTCTTCAGATAGTTGTCGAACACGATCTGATGGATGAAGCCCTTGAAGCCGCTCCAGTTGTCTTCTGGCTGCGGCTCGCTCAGTGCGACGTGGTACTTGAAGTTCGGGAACTGCTTCTCGATCGCCTCGAACTCCTCGGTGTAGAACATCTCGCGCTTGCTTCGCGCGCCATACCAGTAGGAGACCGTGCGCTTCGTCTTCTCTGTGTGGAACAGATGGAAGATGTGGCTGCGCAGCGGGGCCATGCCGGCGCCGCCGCCGATGTAGATCATCTCGCGCTTGGTGTCCTTGATGTGGAACTCACCGTAGGGGCCCGAGATCGTGATCCTGTCGCCCTTCTTGAGCGAGAAGACGTAGGAGGAGCAGATGCCCGGCGGCAATTCCATCCGCTTGGGCGGCGGCGTGGCGATGCGGATGTTGAGCATCACCATGTTTCCTTCCGCCGGGTGGTTCGCCATCGAGTAGGCGCGGAAGACAGGCTCGGGGTTGTTGGCCACGAGGTCCCACAGTTTGAACTTGTCCCAGTCGCCGC
>SXPK01000127.1 GCA_005776365.1 Planctomycetia bacterium | reverse complement strand
GAGGTTCTGGCGGTTGTAGTCGACGATCCACGTCACGTTGCCGAGCTCGCGCTCCGCGACCTCGGGCATCACTTCGAGGAGCGAGCCTTCGCGGAACTCGCTGTCGCCCATCATGCACCAGAAGTGCGGTTCATCGACGTTGAAGCCGTGCTGGCGCGCGTAGCGATAGGCAAGCGCCAAGTAGACCGCGTTGACGGGCGGGATGCCCACCGAGCCGGAGGGCAGGAAGCGCCAGTTGTCCGGGTCGGCTTCAGCGTGATAGCTCTGGAAGACCGGATTGCCGTCATGGCTGAAGCTGCGCAACCGGTGCATGACTGCTTCGGCAGTTGCTTCGTCGAACCACTGGCCGTCCGCATGGCGGAACAGTCCGAGAGCATGATTGAGCGCGTGGTCGGCCGGCGACGCATGTGGCTTGCAGCAGACAAAGTCGTTGGGCTCGCGGACGAGCAAGTGCAGCACGGCGAGGAAGTCGAGACTCGACGCGCAGGCCGCTGGGTGGCCGCCGACCTTCGGGTCGGTGCGATCGGCGTCTGCTCGGTTGTTGGCGATGTGGATCATCGCCACCATGTGCGCGAAGGCGCGGCGGGTGATTTTTTCGATCAGCGCGAGGTCGGGCTTGTGCGCGGATTTCATAGTCATCGTGGCGGCTCTGCCGGGTCTGGTCGGGTTGCCAGACATGGCCAAGCAGGTTAGGGACGGCGAGGGCACTCTGCCACTTCCGCGTCCTGCCCGCTGCGCCGCAAACATCGGTGTCCTGGCGTGTCTTGGCGCTCATTCGACGACCGGATGCGACGATCCGGGACGGCGCGCTGGTCGCGGCCCACGACTTCCCGTAGCGTGCTCCGCCCATTTCATGGCTTTGCCCCGCGTCGCGATCGTCGGCCGACCCAACGTCGGCAAGTCAAGCCTGCTCAATCGCATCGCGGGCAAGCGCGTCTCCATCGTCGAGCCGACGGCCGGCGTAACGCGCGATCGCGTCGCCGTCATCGTCGAGCGCGAAGGCCGGCGGTTCGAACTGGTTGACACCGGTGGACTCGGCCTCGTCGACGAGGCGTTGCTGAAGGACCACGTCGAGGCGCAGATCCAGGTCGCGCTCACGACTTCGGACCTGATCCTGTTCGTGGTCGACGGCAAGGAGGGGCGGGTGCCCGGCGACGACCTGGTTGCGCGACGCCTTCGCCAGATTCGCAAGCCGGTGCTGCTGGTCGCCAACAAGGTCGAGAGTCGCAACGACGAACTGCTCAGCGCGGCCTGGGAACGTCTCGGATTTGGCGACCCGCACATCACGAGCGCAAAAGAAGGCTTCGGCATCCACGACCTCGTCGAGGCTTTGCTTGCGGCGCTGCCAGAGCAGCAACCCGAGGAGACGCAATCGCTCGACAAACCCCTGTCCTTTGCGATCGTCGGCAAGCGCAACTCCGGCAAGTCGACGCTGGTCAACCAGCTCTGCGGCGAAGAGCGCGTGATCGTGAGCGAGCTTCCCGGCACGACGCGCGACGCGATCGACGTCGAGTTCTTGCTGGACGGGCAACGGATGCTTGCGATCGACACAGCCGGCGTGCGCAAGAAGAAGAGCCTCGAGCACGCGATCGAGCTGTTTTCGCACACACGAGCGACGGAGAGCATCCGCCGCGCCGATGTCGTGGTGCACATGTTCGACGTGCGTGAAGAGGTCAGCCAGGTCGACAAGAGCGTCGCGGCCTACTGCGCGCGGGCGCACAAGCCGGTGCTGCTAGTCGGCAACAAGATCGACCTCGTCGAGGATTTCGACCTCGGCAGATGGGACGCCTACCTGCGTCAGCAATTGCCGGCGCTCGATCACGCGCCCGTTGCCTTCCTGTCGGCGAAGGAAGGTCGCAACGTCCGCGCGGCGATGAACATCCTGCTCGATCTGCGCAAGCAGTCGCAGATGAAGTTTGCGACGCCGAGGCTCAACGAGGTGCTGCAAGCGGCGCGCGACAAGCTGCTGCCGCAGGGCCGCGGTCAGTTCCCCAAGCTGTTCTACGGCACGCAAGTCGGCTCCGAGCCGATCCAGATCCTCGTGTTCGTCAACGAGCCCAAGCTCTTCCGGGGTCAATACGAACGCTACCTTGCTCGCGTCCTGCGTGAGGCCTTCGGGTGCTCCGAGGTTCCGATCAAGATCATGTTCCGGCGTCGCGAGAAGGTCGTGCTCACGCCGAGGGACGGCTGACGCGGATCAGCCGCGCAGGCTACGACCCCAGAACAGGCTCTTGCGCGTTGCGCCTTTCGTCGCGCTCGCTTCGGTGACCGAACGGCACGATGGCGCTGGGCTCGACTGCGGCATGCGCGAGAAATGGTAGGCCGACCAGGCTCGCCCGCTGCGCAGCCGACGAAGCGGCTGGATGCGCTGCGTGCACGAGTCGCGCGCGGTGGCGTCCGCGGCCTGACCCTGCGCCGCAGCCACAGGAGTAGACGGCGTTCGATCCGTGCGACGGAAATGGCGGCCGCTCTGCTGCGCCATGAGCGAAGCAGAAAACAGGAACAGGGCAGCGAGGATCAGTGTTGTGCGCAAGATCAGAACTCCTTCGTTCCAGACTACAGGAAGAGTAGCACAGGCGTTCGTGTTGGGTTTCATGGGGATCGGAAGGGCCGTTGGCATGGGTTGCATCAAAAGGTGATTTCGACGCGCAGCATCCCGACGAGGGCGTCGTCGAGGGCAGGGTCGCCGCCTGGGTTCATGACGAACTGAAGGTCGGGCCGCAGGATCACGGCGGGCGTGACCTGAAACCGGTAGACCAGTTCGAGGATCGTCTCGGCGCCGACATAGGGGCTTCCCGTCGCTTCACTGAGCCCGGCGTATGAAACGAGGAATCCGAGCGCGTCGTCATCGCGATGCGCGAACGGTCCCGTCCAGACGACGCCGGCCTGGAAATGGCGCGGCGCGGTCATCACGTCATCGCTTGCTGAGAACGCCACGTTGGCGGTGACGCCGAGGCCTTGCGCGTCGTCGGCGTCGTCGGGGTTTTCGCGCCAGACGAACTGGTCGAGGATCGCGTAGCCGCCATGCGCGCCGCGTTCGGTGCCGCCATCGAAGCGATCGAATTGCTCGCCGTGATACCAACCGCCGATCGCGAGGCGACCGGATCCCCATGAGTTGCCGCCGGCCCAGCCGGTCCCCGCCTCGACAATGGTGAAGTAGTCGTCGGACTCGTCACTGCGGAAGAAGCCGGAGAAACCCTGGCTGCCTGTGTTGACGCCGACGACGCCGGCGCCGTCGTAGACGCCGATCCCGATGTAGCTGAACTCGGTAGGCATCACGAACAGGTTTGCCGAAGTCGCGGTAGCAGGAAAGGTGGGTCCCGCCTGAAGGGTGGGGGAAACGCCGCCCGATGGGTTCAAGAACTCGCTCGCGACCTCGCTGAATGCGAACTCGCTGTTGAAGTCGACCTTGCCGAACTTGAAGCGAATCGAGTCACCGAGGTGCGTCTCGATCCATGCCTCGGCAACCTGGCTGGTGCGGAAGGCCTCGATGTTCGAAACGCCCTGGTAGGTCCCGATGTCGCCAGCGAGACCTTGGCCCGCGGGCGCGTAGCAGTCGACGAACGCGAGCGTGCGCGGCAAACCCAGCAGGCGTTCGAGGTCGAAGGCGATGTTGAAGTCAGGCAGCGTCATCAGCGTTTCGCGATTGCGCGCGCCGCCGCGCCAGTTGGCGCCCCAGTCGGCAGTCATGCTGATGTCGACCTCGACGCCGTGCTCTTCCAGCCAACTGCGCGCGCCCCGCCAATCACCGCTCGCGCGGGTCCAGTCGGTCCACGGCGCGCCGCCGATCCACTCGCGGTCGGCGCTGGGCTCGATGTTGGGTTCTTCTTGCTCGACCCGGGGAGCGGTGACCGAGCCTTCAGATTGTGAGCGGCAGTCGGCAACGAACGCCGTGATGGCGAACGCCGAGACGGTCGTGCGCCAGGATGGATGCGCGCGGTGATGCATGGATGCCCGGCGAATCGGCGCGCGGAACTGGGCTGCTTGACGGCCCTCCTACGGAGTGTTTCCGCGCACATTCTTGCCGTGGCAAGAATGCGCGGATGCGAAACGCAGCGACGGTCTTGGGTCTTCGTGCGAGGGCCACAGTGAGGCACAGAACCCGCGTCGCCACTGGCCTATCCGCGACGAGGGCAGCAGGCGTCACTCGATGGCTTCCCATCTGCACGCCGCAACCCAAGGGTCTTTCTTCTCGATTCGCATTTCCGAGGTCTGCTGCGCGAATGGTGCGTAGATCAGGGCCGTCGTGGCGAAGGCCCTGCGATCCTCAGGGCGCGGTTCAGCAACGATCGTCAGCGAGCGAAACGCTCACCTTCGCCAGAATCTGGGCATGAGCACTGCGAGAAGGGTCAGCAATTCGAGGCGTCCCAGCACCATCTGGAAGGACATCATCAACTTCATCCAGGGCGAAAGGTCACCGAAGCCGCAGAGCGGACCGATGTTGGGCCCGAGCGTCTTGGCCGCGACGCCGACGGCGCGCAGCGCAGCGTCCGCGGATGCAGGTTCGATGGGGGCGATCGCAGGACCGGCGTTGGCTTGCATGCTGGCGCTCGCGCTGAGGGCGCCGAGGAAGCCGATGCGACCGTCGGTGGCGTAGATCGCGGCAAAGGCGAAGACGCAGAAGATCCACAGCAGCACCACCGCGAGGATCGACGAGATGACGGCAGCCGGCACAGGATCTCCATCCAGCTTGATCCGTTCCACGCTGCGCGGCCGCACGTATTGCCGCAGGGTGTAGCCGATGAGCTTGAGGCAGACGACGAGCCGGATCTGTTTGAAGCCACCGGCGGCCGAACCCGAGCAGCCGCCGACGATCAGGCTCATCAGCAAGATCGTGATGCAGAGCGGTGGCCAGGCTTGGAAGTCCGACGTTGCGAAGCCGCAGCAGGAAATGACGCTGACGACGTTGAACGATGCGATCCGCAGCGCGAACTGCAGGTCGAGTCCTTCGGCGACGAGGCTCGCGGTGACGATCGCAACCGCGCCGATGGTGAAGGTCGTGTAGGCCCGGAACTCAGCGCTCCGCAGGATGCTGTCGCTGCCCGAGAACCGGTCGCGCGCTGACGCAGCGAGCGCCGCAAAGCTGCACCCGCCGATGAACATAAACGTGGTCAGCACGATTTCGGCTGGCACGTTGTCGAACACGGCGATCGAAGACTTCGTCGAATAGCCGCCGGTAGCCACGGTCGCAAAGGAGTGGCAGACGGCGTCGAACCACGAGAGCCCTGTCGCCGCCAAGCTCACGGCGCAGGCAACGGTCAGGGCCAAGTAGCAGAACATGACTGCTCGCGCCTGCGAACTTGCCCGTGGCTGGTCGTGGTCGGTGGCAATCGCGACGGACTCCACGGTAAGCAGTCGGCGGCTGGATCCGCCCGAGCCGAGCAACATGCCGAACAGCAGCACGACGCCGAGGCCGCCAAGCCACTGCAGCAGCGCTCGCCAGAGCAGGATGCTGGCTGGCGTGTTCTCGGGAGTTGGATTGCCGGCAGTCCCCAGCACGGTGCCGCCGCAAGTGGTGAGACCGCTCACGCACTCGAAGACGGCGTCGGCCAATGACGGCAGCACGCCGGACCACTGGAACGGCAACGCTCCCATCACCGCGGCCAAGAGCCAGGCCATCCCAGCGATTGCGACCGCCTCCTTGCGATAGACCGGCGTTGGCTTGCCTCTGCTCCCGACCCAGAGCAACGCGCTCACGAGCAGGCCGATCACGATGCTGGCGAAGAACCCGCCGAGCGGCGAGTAGGGGGCGCCATCCGGGATGGTCTCGCCCATCGCTGTCACCAGCGGGATGAACTGGGCCAGCGAAAAGAACGCTGCAAAGCCTGCGAGGACGCGTGCGATCGATGCGAATTGCACGGCGAAGAGTTATCGCGTCAGGTCCGTTCGAAGGCCATCGCGAGATGCGAAACCGGGGCCGCTGCCCAGGCACTTCGGTCGCGGGCTCATCGAGCCAGTGCGGTTCCTGGCTTCCATGCCGAGCCGATGCGATGCAGCAGCACCGGGAGGAGTGCGAGGATCGCGGCGCCGAGAGCGATGGCGATCAACGCATACTCGCGGCGCGTGAGTTTCTCGATCACCGACTCGCCGGTCGTGTTGGTGAGCAGATCCAGCGTGTCGGTGGTCAAGTGCTGCAGATTGCCGTCGTGATAGATGCCGCCGAGGCGCACCGCGACCTGGCGCAGCGTCGAGCGGTCCTGCCGCGAGAGGTGGCCATCGAGGAACTTGCCAGTCGTTGCGTCGCCGACGCCGACTGCGAGCACCTTGCGCACCGACGGTGGCATCTTGGGCATGCCAAGGGCGGGCACGGAATCCCCGTCGCTGACCAGGACGACGACGGCACTCTTGGGTCGCCACGGTTGCGCGAGTTTCGCCGCCTCGGTGAGTCCGGCGAAGATGTCGGTGCGGCCCGCGGGGAAGGCATAGTGCATCGGCAAGTCGCCAAGGATGTTGCGCACTACTTCCAGATCGCTGGTGTCGAAGACGACGGGCTTCGCGCCGTTGTAGGTCGCGACGACCGAGATGCGGTATTGCTCGACTGGCACCCGTCGGAAGAACGACTCCATCACGTCGCGCGCGCGCTGCATCCGACTCTGCTGGCGGGTTGGCCCCGCGTCGACGAGGCGCATGCTCGGCGACACATCGAGCACGAGCACGAGGTGTTGGATCTCACTGTCCTTGAGTACACCGGTCTGGTGGACCTTGGGTTCCAATTGCAGCAGCGTCGACAGGCCGAACGCCAGCGCGCCGCATGCGAGCGTGCGCAAGAGGGGCGCAAGTCGCGCAAACGCGCGCGGCTTGCCGCTTGGACCGAAGGCCAGTTCGGCCACCCGGCGCACGCGCGATTGGTGCAGCCATTCGCCGAGCGCGCACAGCGCGACGGCGGCGATGAACACAAGCGCCTCTACCACGGCGTGTACCTGAGGCCCAGGCCGCAGAGCAGCGCGCACAGGCACAGCGACAGGCCGGCCCACGACCATGCGGCGAAATCGTCGAGCGTCTCGGCGGCGATTTTCTCGATCTTCGTCTCCTGCATCGCGTCAATGCGGGCGAACACCTCCTGCAGCGCGGCCGGATCGTCGGCCTGGAACGCCGCTCCGCCGGTCGCGGCTGCGATGTTCACCACGTCGGCAGGCGTCTCGTATTCGGCGGTGTGAATGCAGAAGAGCTGGATGCCGTCGCGCCGCAGCGCGTCCGCGACCTCGTTCTCGAAGCCACTGCCGAAATCGCTGCTCTCGCCGTCGCTGACGAGCACGATCATGCGATCGCCGTCCTCGCGTTGGCGAAGGACCTCGCGGCACGCCATGAGCGCCTTGCCGATCATCGTGCCGCCGAACCAGCCCGGCACGACTTCTGGCCGCATGAATGGCGGTGAACAGCGGATCGCAGTGACGTCGTTGGTCAACGGCACCCAGTGCAGCACGTTGTTGCCAAAGAACGTCAGTCCGAACGCGTCGCCTTTCCGCTTGTCGAGGAAGCCGTCGATCGCCTTCATCGCGCCGTCGTAGCGAGTGCCTTGGCCGAAGCTCGCGGTCATCGAGCCACTGACGTCGACGCAGAACTCGATGTTGGTCATCGCACGCCGCGTGCGTGGTTCGGACAGTCGCTGTGGGTTGGCGAGCAGCACGATCGCGATGGCCAGCAGCAGACTCGGAATCGTCTCGGCGAGGTCCACAGCCACGCGCAATGCGCGCGATCCCTTTGCCACCGAGTGGTCGAGCGGCGCGACGACTGCGCCGGTGCGACGGCGCCAGACCCAGGCCGTGAGCCAAATAGGCGCGACCAGGAGCAGCAGGATCCAAGGCTCGCCGAACGTCACGCCAAGGCTCCTTCGTCGCGAATCTCGGCGTAGGGACGCAGCAGCGCGTCGAGGTCGAGCGGCGCCTGCTCCTTGGCGTGCAACCATTGATCCAGCGCGCGCAGCAACGCGCCGGCTTCGTCGTGGACCCGAAGGGCGGCGATTGCGTCGCGCGCGGTTGCGTGTTCGAGCGACAAGCGCCGACGCCAGACCGAGAGCAGCAACCGCTCGAGTTCGGCGTGGCCTGCGGGCTCCAGACGACCTTCCAATGCACGCGCAACAATGGGACGCAGACGGTCGGCGATCGTCAGCGGACGGGCGACCGCGGGCTCCGCTCCCGCCCGCTTGCGGAAGGCAAACAGGATCGCGAGCAGGCCGATGGCCCAAGCGATGCCGAGCGTCCACATTGTTCGTTCGTAGCCCCCGAGCGCGGGCGGCGTGATCGCTTGCAGTTCGTTGGGTTCGTGCTGGTGCTCGTCGCGAACCGCCTCGACGACGACTGGGATCTTGGGCAGCGCGCCGATGTCGCTGCGGTCCTTGCGGCGCAGAAAGGTCGCGAGGTCGTATTCGCCGGCCTCGAGGCCAGTGAACTGGATCGTGTAGCGGTGCGCGGTGCCGTGCTTCTGCACGTGCTCGATGCGCAGCACGACGGGACTCTTCAGCGTCGCGTCGATGGGTTCGAACTCGCCGCCGGGCAACACGATTCCGGGCACGACTGCCGGCATTCCCACCGTCGTGCGCACGGGCTCCTGGGCCGCAACCGCGGCGCCGATCAGCAAGGCGACAGCGAAAGTGCGCATCAACGGGCTCCTCGTCCGAACATGCCGCGGAAGCGGCAGAAGTGGCGCAGTTTCTGCGCGAATGGCTGGTCCGTGTCGATCGTGAATCGATCGATGCCTGCCCGGCGCAGTTCTTGTTCGACGGACTCTTCGTCGAGCAGCCTGGCGCGGCCGTGCGTGACGAAGGTGCGTCCGGTCTCGGCTTCGCGCAGCCGCACGATGCCGGCGCCGAGGATCTGACGTTCCGCCGGATCGCGCAGGCGCAGCACGATCACGTCATGTCGCTGGCCAAGCAGCTTGAGACTGGCGACGGCGCCCGTCTCGTGCAGGTCGGTGAGTGCGACGATGATCGCGCGGTTCGTCAGGCGCGCTGCGAGTTCTCGGCAGCGCCGCGCGATGGAAGTCGCCTCGTCGTAGCGAAAGGTGCGCAGTTCGAGCAGCCATTGCAGCGCCTGCTGGCGCGACAGCGTCGGCTCCACACGAAGTTCGCGCTCGCCGACGCCGATCACGCCGCATGGGCTCACGCGATCGAGAAAGGCGTAGGCAAGGCCGCCGGCGACGTGCAGTGCGGTCGCATACTTGGTCCGCGCCGTCGAGCCCGTGACCATCGAGGCCGAAGTGTCGACGAGCAGCCAGCACGGCATCTGCTTGGGCGCTTCGTATTCTTTCACGTGCACGCGTTGCGTGCGCGCCGTCACGCGCCAGTCGATGCTGCGGATCGGGTCGCCCGGCACGTAGAGCCGCGACTGCGCGTATTCGATGCCGCTGCCGAGGAAGGGCGAGCGGTCGGCGCCAAACGACAGGCTGTCCGCGAGTCGCTTGATGGCGACATGGAACTGCCTGCTGTCGAGCGGCTGCAGCGCGTCGAGTTGCCCTTGCACGGCGTGTCCCGGTTCAAGCCTTCGCGGTTGTGGCGTGCACGGCGCCGAGTTCTGAGAGCAACTCTTCGAGGACGCCTGACGTCGTCCTGCCATCAGCCAGGGCCTCGTAGGTGAGTCGCATGCGGTGGAGCAGGCAGTCCTCGGCGAGCGCATACAGATCGTCCGGCACGACGTAGTCACGGCCGTGGATCAGCGCTCGGGCTCGCGACGCCTTCAGCAGCGCGATGCCGGCGCGCGGCGAGCACCCGAGCGCGATCGCGGGGTGCTTGCGCGTGCGGTCGAGGATCTCGACGACGTGGTCGAGGAAGGTGTCGCTCACGTGCACTTCGTGAACCGCTTCCATCGCGCAGATCAGGTCTTCCTGCGTGCCGACCGGTTGATCGGCGATGGCGTCGAACTCGGTGCGGGCGATCGCACCCTTCTCTTCGCGACGAACTCCGAGCGCGAGGTTGCGGCGCAGCACCTCCTTCTCGTCCTGCTTTGGCAGATACTGGAGCCGGTGGCAGAGCATGAAGCGGTCCAATTGCGCCTCGGGCAACTCGAACGTGCCCGCCTGCTCGATCGGGTTTTGCGTCGCGATCACCAGGAAGGGCGCCGGCAGCCTGAACGACTCTTTGCCGATCGTGACCTTGCGTTCCTGCATTGCTTCGAGCAACGCGCCCTGCACCTTTGGCGCGGCGCGGTTGATCTCGTCGGCGAGCAACAGGTTGGCGAAGATCGGTCCCTTCAGCACGTGGAAGGTGTTGGTCCGCTGGTCGAGCACCTCGCTGCCGAGGATGTCGCTGGGCAACAGGTCGATCGTGAACTGCACGCGGGCGAAGTGCAATTCGATCGCCTTCGACAGGGTCGCCGCGAGCAGCGTCTTGGCGATGCCCGGAACACCCTGCAGCAGGATGTGGCCGCCGGTGAACAGCGCGATCAGTAGTCGCTCGACGACGACATCCTGGCCGACGACGATGGTTGCGACGCGCTGGCGAACGGCGTCGAGGAAGCGGATCGTCGCTGCCACGTCGTGGCGCGGATGGGATGTGGACTTGCTCATGACGGGGGGCAGGATCCTACGCCGACGCTCCGATCTCGCACGCTCTGCTTCAGGGATGCCCCTGCCATGGCCGATTCCGTGCCCATGGCAGGAATCGTCAAGCACACTCTCGCGATGCTGCGAGCGCCGCAGAATGCAGTCGCGTTCACCGTCCGTTCGCGCGTTCGTTGGTCGCGCGGCATCGCCGAACTGAACAACGAGTCGAAGGAGCGGCTGTTTGATCACCTGCCGACGCCGCGGTGGGCCGAGGCCGAGGCCGAAGAGAGCAGTTTGCGTGCGCGATACGGCCTCGACGCCCTGCGCGGACGATCTACCTGTGTCGCCTACGCGGAGAACCTCGCGATGCTCGCGTCGCTCGAACGGCTCTGCGGCGAACTCGAGCTGCCGGTTGGCGGCGATGGCGCGCTGCGGGCAGTCGACGTCGGCTGCGGTGCGTTCGCGTATGCGACCGCTCTCCAGCGATTCTTGGCGCGCGGCGGCCGTGGTCCGGCGCGTCAGGCGATTCTTCGAGGTGTCGAGATCGACGGGCACGGCGTCTACCGCGACGGGCACAGTCGCGCCGACTATGCACGCGCCCATGCGGCGCTGGCCGGCAAAGAGGCGCACTTTCAGGTGGGCGACTTCACCGCGCTGCCGATTCCGGAGCAGGACCTCGTGACGATGTGGTTTCCCTTCGTCGAGCGCTTCTCGCTGCTTCAGTGGGGGCTGCCGCTGTCGCTCTTTGATCCAAGAAGGCTGATGCAGCGCGCCGTTGCCACGGTCCGCGTCGGTGGTGTTCTTCTCGTCGCCAATCAGACCGAATCTGAGGCGGCGCAGGTGGTGTCCTTGCTGCGCGGTTTGCCGGTCAAGCACCTGCGGTCGACGTCGATCGCCTCCGACTTGGTGCCATACAGCGCGCGCACGGCTGGACGCATCGGGTCGCTGTGGCGGCGCGTCTGACGAGGCCGCCCTGGGACATCGCCGGATACAAAATTTGTCGCAATTTGTCCCCGCACGAGTGCGGGGTACCAATCAGTAACGACGAGAGGACTACGCCTCCGGGGCTGATGTTGCAGCGCGCAGCATCGGCCCCGACATTTTTCTGCCCCGACGATTCGGCTTCGATCGGATCAGGCCGACAGCATGGTCAGGAAGAGGTCGGCCTGACCAAATGCGAGGCACCACAATTCTCGCGCGGCGGCGTCGGTGAGTTGCGCTGGTGCGTCATGTGCCGTGGCGAATGCGCGCGCGGATTGCAGCTTGCTTGCGTCGTCGCGCAATCGGACTTCGTCGTAGCTGGCCGCGGTCGGCAGTGGTTCGCGTTCTAGGTGGTCGCGCATGGCGGCCTGTCGACGTTGCGCAGTCGCGTAGGGCGTGAGCCCGAAACGGATTCGCTCGTGCTCGAGCGGAGTAGCCCACGGCAACCAGGCGCGCAGCTGATCGTCGAGATGGGGGAGGCCGAGTTGTGGCCAACTGCGGGCGGCATCCAAGGCGGCAAACAAGTGCAGGTAGAGCGGATTGGGCGCGAGCCGTCCGATCCGCAGGCTCTGCGCGCTTGCGAGCCAGGCGTCGTGGCCTTCGATCTCGAGGTGCGTCGAAATCGCGGTCGGTTCGCCTGCAGTGCCTAGCACCAGACCTGTGGCGCGAAGCAAGGCCGCGTCGTCGGCGTCGAGACCTGTGCCGGACGCCAGCAGTCTCGCGTCGCGTGCGCACAGCACGACGTCGCCGTCGCCGGTGCGAGTCGGCACGCGGCCGCCAAAGGTGCGCAGTCGCCACAACCGCAACGCGTGCCGAAGCGACGATGCACGTCCGTGGAAGCTCGGATGCGCGCGCAGCGCAGTCGACGCGTCATCGACCACGGGCGCGGCGTCTCTGCGTGTGCAGCAGACCACGAAGTTCTGCCGCAGTTCTTGCCACAGGTCGAGATAGCCGAGGACCGTGCTCTGTGCGCGGCCCATTAGTGCGAGCCTCTCCTGTGCCACGTCGGGCTGCGCCCATGGCCGATGCATCCAGTTCGCGGGTCGAAGCCCTGCCGACTGCAGAAGCGCTCCGAGTTGCCAACCGGTGAAGCCACGATCGCCCGCGTGCAGGTAGGCATCGACGACGCCCGCGTCGTTCTTGCTGTCGGCGTAGGTCGTGAACGCAAAGCGCAGCGGGTGGTCCTTGGTCAGCGACTTCACCAGCGAGCGAAACTTGCTCGGATGGCTCGCGTCGTCCCCGTGGAATCCGCACAGCCTGGCGATGCGTTGGAGTTGGAACACGCGCGTGCGGGAGAACTGCGGATAGACCATCAATCGGAGCACGCCGTGCGGCGCAAGGCGTCGCGCGAGCGCGGCAAGTGCGCGCTCGGGATCGCTCAGGTTCATCAGCACGCCGTAGCACTCGATCAGGTCGAACTCGCCCTGCGGCCAGGTCGACTCGTCCTGCAGATCGCACGGTGCGAACGACACATTGCGCACGCCATGCAACGCGCAGCGACGCCGTGCGATGCGCAGGCTCGGTTCGCTCAAGTCGGTTGCGACGATGTCGGCGCGCGGGTTCGCAATCGAGAAGACATAAGGCTGGAAGGTCCCGCAGCCCGCAATCCAGATGCGTGGCCGCGCCGGCGCGGGGCCGCTGCCGCAACGGTCCCACAGCGAGTCGCAGTGGAGTTGCCATGGGTGCGTCGGGTCGACGTTCGCCAGCAGCGGGACTTGAGGGTACGGCCACGCGGCGTATTGCCGTGAGATCGCCGTTGCCTTCGCGTCAGGTGTCCGCATGGCCGTTGCTATCGACGGATCCACGGCGCGCGGTTGAACGGAGGGCAGGACTTCTCGGAACAGGCACCCGCTCGTGGCGGCGTGGGGGAACTATTGCCGATGATGGTTCCATGCTCGCCTTGCGCTACCACCGCGTCGACGTGTTCACGGACCGTGCCTTTGGCGGCAATCCGCTCGCGGTGTTCCCAGTCGCAACGGCCCTGGACAGCCGGCAGATGCAGGCGATCGCGCGCGAGATGAACCTCAGCGAGACGGTGTTCGTGCTGCCGCCGTCCAAGCAAGGCACCGCCGCCCGGCTGCGCATCTTCACCGTCGATCGCGAGTTGCCGCTCGCGGGGCATCCGGTCGTCGGCGCTGCGTTCGTCCTGGCCGAGACCGGCGCGCTCGAGACGCATCCTGGCCGCAATCAGATCGTGCTCGAACTTGGCGCTGGCCCGCTGCCGGTCGAGATCGACATCAAGGACAGCAAGGTCCATTCGGTGTTCATGACGCAGAAGCCGCCGAAGTTCGGCGCCGAGCTGCGCGACGCGGAAGCGCTCGCAGCAGCGCTCTACATCCCGCCGCAGTCGATCGATCTGGACTTGATGGCGCCGCGAGTCATCGACACTGGCATTCCGTGGTTCTGCGTGCCGGTCAAGGACATGCGAGCGCTTGCCGCGGTACGCGCTGACCGAGCGCGTTGTGACGAGATCGCGCGCCGCGTCGGCACGGATCTGTGGCACGCATTCACGCTGGATACCGGCGACCCGGACTGCGCCGTGCGCACGCGCCATGTCTGGTGGGGCAGGGTCACTCCAGGCGAGGACCCGGTCACTGGATCAGCGATCGGCTGCATCGCTTCTTATCTCGTTGGCGAAGGGGTTCTGCTCGCGGCGCCGGAGGCAGTAGTCCAGGTCGAACAGGGCCACGAAGTCGGCAGACCGGGCGAGGTCACTGCGCGCATCGCTGCCAGCAATGGCACGGTGCAGCGCGTGCAGGTTGGTGGTTCGGCGGTGCACGTGGGCAACGGCGAACTGTGGATCCAGGACTCGTGACGCCGCGACGCGCGCGCGTCAGCGAAAGGCTTCCGGTGTCAGCCGGAACGCGAGGACGCTGATGCCGTCACGGCTCAGTGCCGTGGCCCCGATCGCGGCGCTGCCCGGCCGCAACGAGTCGCTGACACTTTGCAGGCGCATGCCGAGCGGGCCCCATCCCGCGGGCAAGTAGTAGGTCTGGATCGGCGCAAAGGTCCTGCCATCGAACGCGCGCACGTAGCCGCTCCCCGACACGCCGCGACGGATCGCGCTGACTCCGATTGCGGGCCGTCGATCGACGCCGAAGGATTCGATCGTGGTGACCGCGAACCCGAAGAGATCGTCCGGCTCGTCACTTTGCAGCGTCACGATCCGCGCACCGGTCTTGCCGTCGTGGACGACCAATCGACCACGCTTGCCGGTCGCAGTCCTGCCTGCGCATGGCGCCGTCACGCCGAGCTCGCGCACGCCGTCGCCATTCACGTCGAACAACCGATACACGCTGCGACCGAAGTCGGGAGCACTCGTCTCGTCTTCGATGGCGAAGCAGACTGCGCCGGTGCGGCTCGAGTGCACGCGAACGTGGCCGGGCGCGCCACCGTGGTTGCCGCCGACCAGGATGTCATCGCACCCGTCGCCGTCCACATCGTCCGCCGCCGAGATCGCGGCTCCAAACCAGACGCCAGCGCGTTCGCCTCTCGCCTGCATCAGCACGGCACCGCTCGCTCCCGAGTGCACCGTCACGACGCCTTGTGCGGCGCTGTTCTTCAGTTCTGGCGAGGTCCCGACCGCGAGGTCCGGCACGCCGTCCTGGTCGACGTCGCCAAGGTTGGCGATTGCGACGCCGTAGCCGATGCCATCGCCGGTGAGTTCGCGGAGCAGCGATAGGTCACGACCCGAGTGCACGAACACGAATCCCGAAGTCACTTCGCCTCGGCGCCGAACCGGCGCCCCGATCGCGATGTCGTGCACACCATCGCCATCGATGTCGCCGACGTCGCACAGCGCGTAACCAAAGATCAGCTCCTCCCGTGGTGCGCGTATCGTTCCTAGCGAGCGACCATCGCGCACCGAGAAGCTGTGCACGACGCCTGAATGTCCAGTGGCGGTGACTGGTGTCAGCGACACGAACAGGGCCTCGGCGCCGTCCGCTGCGCCAAGCGTCGCCATCGCACCTGGCTGCTCCGCTTTGTGGTCGGCGGCGAGGTGGGGGACGATCTTCTGCAGGGTCACGCTGCGCAGCGGATCGCCAAGGCTGCTCTGGAACGGCAATGCCACGATTGTCGAGAGCGCCATCGCCTGCTCGCTGCGCAGAATCCACGGGAGTGCCGTGATCGCTGTCTTTCCCCATGCCGGGAGCATGGCGAACACGGCGGGGTGTTGCGTCGAGGTCTTGATCATGGCCTCCGCAAGTTGCGCTGCGACGGGATTGCCTTTCCTCGCCGCATCGCGGCGCGCGCGTTCGAACGCGACGAGCACGCGGAACGCCTGCTCGGTCGCGTGCTGTTCTGCCGCGTTGCGGAACAAGTTCTCTGGCGGTTCGACGTGAACGAGATCGACTGGCTCCGCGTCAGCTGCAGGCAACAGGTCCTGCAATCCCAGGAGGCCGCCAAGCCGCAACGTCTGGAGCCTGGTGCGCCGATCGTGCCGCGATACGCGACCGTGATCGGCGCCCACGAGCGACATGCGCGCTTGCCGCAAGTAGCAGGCGCGGTCGCCGGTGCGCAAGGCGATGCGGGCGAGATCCAGGCGCGAAGCCGTGTCGTCTGGCCAGTAATCGAGCAGGACTTCCAGCAACTCGCGCGCGCGGCGGGTATCGCCGCGTTCGACTGCCAGCAGCGCAAGCCGTCGACGGCCGGACGGATCGAGCGGGAAGCGTTTGAGCAACTCGAGGTATGCGGCTTCGGCGCGCGCGCGGTCCCCTTCTGCGAGCCATAGCTCGCCGCGCAATCGGAGTTCGCGAGCGGTTCTTCCTGCGGTCGAAGTGCCGCCGTGGTCCGCGAGCCACTGCCTTGCCAACGTCGGGTCGCCGTTTGCGAGCGCGGACTCTGCGAGTTTGAACTGCAAGGTGCGCGAAGCCGGATAGGTGCGCGTCGCGTGGAACAACCGGGCGTAGGCGCGTTCTGGCTCGCCTTCTGCTGCGGCCAAGAGGCCGAGGCCGGCATCAAGCAGCGGGTGCTCGAAGCCTGCATGCTCGAGCCCGGTCCACGCCGCCTCGCACAACGCCGGTTCGCCGAGCAGCGCGGCGAGCAAGCCAGTGACGTAACGGGCCTGCGGCGCGGCGGCCTTCGAGTCTTCACGCACCTGAGCGACGTCGGGATCTCCTGCCAGCATCGCGACCGCCAGTCGGCGCGCAGGCGCAGGCAGGTCATTGGTGGTATCGACGAATTCGATGCTGCGGCTGGTTGCGGCTGCTTGCGCTTTGGTCGACACGGCCGTGGTTCGCAGAAATAGCGCGGTTCGCAGCGCTGCCTGCTCAGCCGCAGCAACTGGGTCGCTGGAGTCCATGGCCAGCGCAGCGGTGTAGTCGGCATCCAATGCCGCGAGCGCACGTGCCTGAGTCGCGACTTCGGATCCGGATCCGGAACCGTCGCCGAAGTCCAGGCACTCGGGCTCGAGCATTCGTTCTCGCGCCGCATGCAGCGTGCGCATTGCTTCGCCACGCGCCGCCGCTGCGGCCTCGGCGGCGTCGAGCAGCGGCCAGACGCCCGCGGCAACGAACATCGCGCCGGCCGCGGCGGCCAGCATCGACTTGCGATGCCGCCGCGCGAACAGCGTCAGCCTGCGGGCCAGGCCCCTTGGACGCGCATGAATCGGTTGCAGCGTCAGCAGTCGCTCCAGGTCGTCGGCGAACTCTGCGGCCGTCGCATACCTTCGCAGCGGATCAGTCTCCATCGCCTTGTGGATGACTGTCTGCAGGTCGCGAGACACGAACGGCGCGCGTTGGCGCAGCGGCGCGACCGAGCCGTTCTCGATGCGGCGCAGCACCTCCTGCGTGCTGCGGCCTTGGTAAGGCGGCGCCAGCGAGATCGCCTCGTAGAGGGTCGCGCCCAGGCTGTAGATGTCGGCGCGTCCATCGAGCGCGAGGTCGCCTTCGCGCAGTCGTTCTGGCGCTGCATAGGTCGGCGTGCCGGCGAAGTCGCCGGTCTGCGTCACCGCGAGGTCGCCTTCGCGAGCGAGACCAAAATCCGCGAGCACGGGCGTCCCGTCGGGTCGCAACAGGATGTTGGATGGCTTCACATCGCGGTGCACCAGACCCTTCTCGTGCACTTCTGCGAGAGCGCGCGCAATGGCGATGCCGAGCTTGACGAAGTACTCGACTGCGCCTCGAGCGCCCAGCGCGTCAGCGTTTTCGCCGAGCGCGGCGCGCAGATCCGTCGCCTCCTTCCGCCGCTGCTGCTCACGAAGCGAGTTGAGCAGCGATTGCAGGCTGCCGCCGTCCACGTATTCCATCTCGAAGGCGAGCATCTCGCCCGCATCGACGATGCGATGGATGTGAACGATGTTCTCATGACGCAAACGCCCGAGCGTGCGTGCTTCATCGAGGAACCGCCGCTTGCTCCGGGCGGACAACGCAAGCGATTGCGGCAGCACCTTGATCGCAACCTCCCGACCGAGCGCCTCGTGCCGCGCGAGGTAGACGGTGCCCATGCCGCCGCGTCCGAGTTCGCGCAGGATTTCGTAGCCGCCGAGGATCGGTCGCGTCGGCTCGCGTCGGCCCGCGACCGAGCACGCGAGTTCGAGCGTCTCCTGCACGCGCAGGCGCAAGTCGGGTCGTTGAGGAAGGAGCGTCGCGACATCGGGCGCGCGCCCTTCGAGCACCGCTTCGAGCAGCTGATCGAACAGTTCCGCGAGCAGCGCCTCGTCCGCGTCGGATTCGCGTTGCGTCGGCTGGCTCAAGGGGCTCCCGCCCCCGCGGAGTCGGGACCCAGCCGCTGCCGCAGGCGCCTGCGGTAGCGAGTGACTCCGCGCAGCAGCCGTTCCTTGGCGGTCGACAGCGGCAGATGGAGTCGCTCCGCGATCTCGCGCATCGAGATTTCTTCGAACAGCCGCAGTTGCACGATCGTGCGGAGATCCGGTTCGAGCGAGTCGAGCGCGCTCTCCATCGCCAACGCGCGTTCGCGATGACCGGCTTCGCGGCTTGGCGTCGTCGAGCCCGGCGGCAGCAGGTTGGACACACTGTCGGGGCCCGCGAGCACCGAGAACGGCGCAGTCAAGCGCTCGCCGCCGCGCTTTTGCCGCCCGAGGTTGCGCGCGGCATCGAGCACGCGGTTGCGCGCAATCGACAGCAGCCAGATCCGAAAGGCGGACAAGCCGCGCCACTGATGCTGAGCGCGGTCGCGCCACGACAGCCACAGGGTCTCTTGCCAGATGTCTTCGGCCGCGAGTTGCGCACGCAGCTTGTGTCCGAGCCAAGAGCCGATCGCAACGTAGCAGCTTGCAACGTCGAGGCTCTCGATGAGTCTGCCCCACTCCGTTGGGTCGCGGTGCGGCTCTGAGCGCGACGAAGGTTCTTCGGCGCGCGGCTCCTGGTCAGCGGTCATACGCATCGGACATTCTAGCTTCCGCCGCTCGACACGGGTGGCAGCGGGGGGTGCCGCGGATGCCATCCGGCGAAATCGGACGGTGCAGAAGAGCCGTGAGCAATCGATGCGAGCAGGCGTTCAGCTCTCTGCGTCGTCGCGCTGGATCGAGTCCGCGTACATCTCCGCGATCTCGTCGCGCGCGGCGTCGAGTTCCTCAGGCGTCTTTACCGGTAGGAATCGCGAGTCGCCGCCAGACCGCCTTACCTTGAGGTATTGCGACTTCAACGTGCGCGTGACCTCGCCGACGAGGTGCTCGACTTGCACTGCCTTGCGACCCTCGACGCTCTTCTCGACGAAGTACCAGGTCAGATCGAAGTCGCGGTCGAGCGCGACGGCAGAAAACGTGAACGTGTTGCAGTTGAAGACTTCGACGATCTCGTGGCGAAAGTCCGGCGGGTAGCGGAGCTGCTCGACCAGCTGCACCTTGCCCTCGAACAGATAAGGCGCGCCGCCGACGTCCTCGGGCCATTTCGGCGCGACTTCGACGGTCGTCTCGCACTTGCTCGCGATGTGCGCGCCAATGATGTCCGCGTCGAGACGCGCACCAAGGTTGTCGACGTTGCGGACGAGCAACCACTTGCCGCCGGCGTCGAGGAAATGACGCAGACAACCAGATCCGCGGAACGCCGCCGGGAAGTCGCCGTGGCCGGGGCCGTAGGCCGAAACGCCGCCATCGGCGGTGCGGAACAGTTCGCCGTTCTTCTCCATGCGTACGGAGACGAACTGCGTGAAGTGGTGCACCTGGTCACTGTCGAGGCCGAAGTTGCCGTGTTGCGCGAAGTGCGCCTTGGTCGCGTCGTCCGTCGCGTAGCTGTTCATCATGTAGACGTGGACCTTGCCGCCATGCTGCTTTTGCACGCGCCTCACGTCCGCCATCACCAAGGCGAGGAAGGACTTTCCGCGCCCGAGCACGTCGACGACTCCCTTCACGACGCCGCCAAATCGTGTCGCCATGCCGCCGTTCAGCACGACCATGCCGACTTCCCCACGTTGGAAGGCGCTGGCGCCTAGCGCGTGCATCTCGGCCCTGGCCTTCGTCGTTGGGCCGGGCAACTGCTTGATCGTCTTCGGCGGCGGCGCGAGCATTTCGCCCTGCGCAAGGTTGCTGGCCTTGGACAGGCGACCGGCAGCGACGTCCTTCTGCCAACGCGCAAGCAAGGCGCGGTCGAAGCCATATCGGAGCAGCGGCGCGAACAGACCGTCTTGAGCGTCAGCCACGGTGCAGAACGGTAGCGTCTGTTCCGAGGCGACGCGAGCGCAGCAAAATGCGCACGCCTTGCCGTGACGCGGTCGCGCCGTCCGCATGGACAATTCGACGACTGTCCCTACACCAGCCTTCGTGCAGATCGTTCCACAACCCGCGGCAGAGCCCAATGCGGCGCAACTCGTCCGCGTTGCGCCCGCGGGGCCAGTCCGACAACTCGCTGGCATTGGGCCAACGACTGCGGCGAGGCTTTGCGCCGCCGGGATCGCGACGGTTCACGACCTGCTCGCCACCGTGCCGCGGCGCTGCCGTGATCTGGACCGCATCGATGCGCCTTCTGAGCAGCACGTCGGCAAGCTGGTTCGTATCGACGGCGTGGTCAAGTCGACCCGCCGCGTGTTCTTGCCTCTTCGGCGCGCGATGGTCACCGTGGTGTTCGACGCGATCGGCGGCGGCTCGTTCGACGTCCTGTTCTTCAATCAACCATGGCTCAAGGACGCCTACGCAATCGGCGAGTCGCGCACCGTCGAGGGGACGCTGCACAAGAAGGGCAAGCGCTTCGTGCTGCACGGTGGCCGTGTGCTGCCAGTCGGCGCCGACGTCAGCGGCGCCGTGCAACTGCGCTATCCCGAGATCGACGGGATTGCCGGCGCCAAGTTCGCGCAGTGGATCGGCGTCGCGTTGGAGCGCGTCGACTGGGCGACGCTGCATCTTCCGCCGTTGCCGCTTGCCTTGCGCGATCTCGACCTCGATGCACAGTCGCTGTTCTTCGCGGTGCATCGGCCGGTCAACGTCGCGCAGCACGAACGTGCGCGTCGACGGTTTGCCGTGGCCGAAGCCGTCGCCTTGTTCCACAAGGTCGCGGCGGCGCGGGCGCGGCGCGAAAGCCGATGCGCCGAGTCGTTTGCTGTCGATGACGTCATCACAAGTCGCATCCTCGCGCGGCTCCCGTTCCCGATGACCGACGAGCAGCGCGCGGCAACTGCGGCGATCTGGCAGCGGCTGCGTGGACCCTCTCCGATGGGTGTCCTGCTGCAGGGCGACGTCGGCACGGGCAAGACTGCGGTCGCGGTCGCGGCCGCGCTCGCCGTCGTCGCGCGCGGTGCGCAGGTCGCGTTCTTGTCGCCGACCGAACTGCTCGCCGAGCAGCACTGCCTCGCCATCTCGGCATGGCTCGAGGGCTCTGGCGTGTCGACGCAGTTGTTGACCGGCAGCGTCGAGGCACGCGCTCGCAAGCAACTCTTGGCCCTGATGCGACAGGCGGCTCCGCGCATCTGGTTTGGCACGCACGCTCTGTTCTCCGACGACGCCTCGTTTGCGCGGCTCGGGCTCGTCGTCGTCGACGAGCAGCATCGCTTGGGCGTCGAACAGCGGATGCGACTCGTGCACAAAGGCGAGGATCCGCATGTGCTGGTCATGACCGCGACGCCGAT
>SXPK01000126.1 GCA_005776365.1 Planctomycetia bacterium | reverse complement strand
GACGCTCTACAAGACCGCCGGCGAACTGCGCTCGTGCCGCCCTTCGTTCGTGTCGGTGACCTATGGTGCAGGAGGCAGCACGCGCGATCGAACGATCGAACTGGTCACGCGCATCCAGCGCGACCTCGGCCTGACGACGATGGCGCACCTGACCTGTGTCGGCAGCACGAAGGCGGAGATCCGCGAAGTGCTGAAGCGTCTCGTCGGCGCGGGCGTGCAGAACGTGCTCGCGCTGCGTGGCGATCCGCCGAAGGGCGAGACTGAGTTCAAGCCGGTCGTCGGCGGTTTTTCGTATGCGAGCGAGCTGGTGAAGTTCATTCGCGACGAAGGCTTTGATGTCTGCGTTGGCGCCGCCTGTTACCCCGAGGGTCACGTCGAGACGCGCGATCTGGAGCGAGACCTGAAGCATCTCGTCACCAAGGTGGACAACGGCGTCGACTTCTTGGTCAGCCAACTGTTCTTCGACAACGAGGACTTCCGCGCATTCGCTCGCCGCGCCCGGTCGGCAGGGATTGATGTGCCGATCGTCCCTGGCTTGATGCCGGTGACCAATGTTGCGCAAACGCAGCGCTTCACGCAGATGTGCGGCTCACGGATTCCACAGGAGTTGTTGCGGCGGCTGCGGATCGTTGAGTCCGACGCGAGCGCCGTCGTGGCCACGGGCGTGCATTGGTGCGCCGAGCAGGCGCGGCAACTGCTCGCATCCGGCGCGCCTGGCATCCACTTCTATACTCTCAACAAATCGTCGGCGACGCTGGCCGTGCATGCGGCCCTCGGGCTGTGATCGGCGACGACTGAGGCAGCGTTTGGCGCGGCGCCGTCCGCGCGCGTAGCCTGCGCGAATGTCCCGCGACGCCACGACCGACATCGCCCTGCACCGCCGCCGCCGCCAGAAGCTGCTCGACCAGCTCGGCGACGGACTCTTGCTGCTGCCGACGGCGAACGAGCAGATTCGCAACAGCGACGTGCATCAGGACTTTCGGCCTTCTAGCGACTTCCACTTCCTGACTGGCTTTCCAGAACCCGACAGCGTGCTGGCTGCTTGGCGAACGGAGAAGGGCAAGCACAAGGCCGTGTTGTTCGTGCGTCCCCGCGACCCGGCACGGGAGATCTGGGACGGCAAGCGGCATGGCGTGAAGGGTGCGGTCAGGACCTTTGGCGCTGACGAGTCGCACCCGATCGCCGAGTTCTGGAGCAAGCTGCCTGACTTGTTTCATGGCAAGCGCACCGTGTTTCATCGGTTCGCGGCTGATCGGCGCTTCGATGAACATTTGATCGAGGCATTTGCTCGCGTCGCAGCCAGCAAGAAGCGAGAGCAGCCCGCGCTCCCCACGGTCGTGGATCCGATGCCGACGATGTGGGCAATGCGCTTGTGCAAAGACGAGCACGAGCTTGCGGTGCTGCGGCGCGCGACCGACGCGACCGTCGCGGGGCACGTCGCGGCGATGCAGTTCGCGAAGCCTGGCATGCGCGAGTACGACGTGCAGGCCGCGATCGAGGCTGCGTTTCGCATGTGCGGCAGCCCGCGCAATGGCTATGGGTCGATCGTCGCGAGCGGCGCCAATGCGTGCGTGCTGCATTACCACGAGAACGACCGCCGCATGAAGGCTGGCGATCTGCTGCTCGTCGACGCTGGCGCGGAGATCGCCGGCAACACCGGCGATGTGACGCGCACGTTTCCCGTCAGCGGCAGGTTTGAGCCGGCCCAACGGGAGGTCTACGAGGTGGTGTTGCGTGCGCAAATCGCCGGAATCGCCGCAGTGAAGCCGGGCGCGCCATGGGACGCGCCACACCAGACCGTGCTGAAGGAACTGACACGCGGTCTCGTGCAACTCGGCGTGTTGAAGGGCGACGTTGCAAAGCTGGTGAAGCAGGCCGCCTTCAAGCCGTGGTACATGCACGGCACGAGCCACTGGCTCGGCCGCGACGTGCACGACGTCGGCTCCTACCAGGACGAGAAGGGCGTGCCCGCCCAGTTGCGGCCCGGCATGGTGCTCACGATCGAGCCAGGTCTCTACTTCGGCGAGAAGGACAAGAAGGTGCCGGCCCAGTACCGCGGCATCGGCATCCGCATCGAAGACGACGTGCTCGTGACTGCGCGCGGTCGCGAAGTGCTGACGTCGGCGGCGCCCAAGACGGTGGCCGAGATCGAGGCGGCGTGCGCGTCGCGCGAGGCTTGAGCCGGTGACGCCCGACGCGCGCGACGATGTGACAGCTGTGCGCCCGCTCGGGCTCGCGGTGATCGTCGAGGAGTGGCATCAGGACGCGGATCTTCGCGCGTGGATGCTGCCGTCGCAGCGCGATCGACTGCCGTCCTTGGTGATTGCGCATGTCGATTTCTGGCTCGCGCTGCTCGCGCGCTCGTCTGCTCGCGCGACCTTCTTCGTCGACGCGTCTGTCGCCGAGCGACATCCTGAGCTCTGCGCTTCGATCGCGCCACGCGGGCACGAAGTGCGCGCCGGAACCGTGGAGGAAGCGATCGCCACCGCAGCGCACTCGGGCACGCGTCCTCGCTGTGCAAGCGGCCACGAACTGCGCTGCGCGACAAAGGCCATTGGCGCCTGCGCCGCCGACGTCGCCTGCTTCCGTTCTTGGGAGATCGACCCCGCACAACCTCGCGTCACGTCGGCTTCACGCAGCGCGCAGCGACGGCACTATGTCGGGTTGGAACGCACCGTCGCGATCGTGGAGTCGTTGCTCGCGGCGCGTGCGGTCGCGCCGCTGGTCGATGCGCTAGGGCTGCAACCGTTGCCGCTGCGCGTTCCAGCGGTGGATCCCCAGCAGCGCGAAGCCGCGTCGCCCAGCGTCGTCACCACCGCAACGCTCGCGGTTTCAGTGGTCGTGCCGATGTTCGACGAAGTGGAGAACGTGGCCTTCCTGCTTCGCTCGCTGGACACGCTGAAGTCCGCTGGTCGCGACCGTTGCTCGTTTGAGTTCGTGCTCGTCGACGACTGCAGCCGCGACGGGACATGGGCGGCGTTGCAACAGGAGTGCTCGGAACGCACCGACGTTCGCCTCGTCCATCACGACAAGAACCGCGGTGTCGCTGCCGCGATCCGCACCGGGTGCCTCGCGGCTGCGCACGAGGTCGTCGCCTCGATCGACTGTGACGGTTCTTATGACCCGCTGGTTCTGCTCGAGATGATTCCGCTGCTCGACGGCGCGGATGTGGTCACGGCCTCTCCGTACCACCGCGATGGGCGCGTGGCCAACGTGCCGGGCTGGCGCCTGCTGCTGTCGCGAAGCCTGTCGGTGCTGTATCGCCTGGCGCTGCGTCGTCGGATCTCGACTTGGACCAGTTGTTGTCGGGTGACTCGCAAATCCTTGGTCGAAGCGCTTCCGCTCGATCGCGGCGGCTTCCTCGGCATCGCTGAGTTCTTGATCCGGGTCGTGCGTCGCGGCGGCATCGTGGTGGAACGACCGGCCGTGCTTTCTTCGCGGATCTTCGGCTACTCGAAGATGCGGACCCTGCACACCATTCGCGGCCACCTTCGTCTCCTGCTCGCTGCGTTGACGGGTCGCGTTCGTTGACCAAGGACCGACGCCACCGCGACATGGATGCGGTTGGCGCCGACGCAACGCGGTCTGCGCACTGCGACGGAGCTTCGCTGCTGCGTCCCGAAGTGAGACGCGGCAGGCCTCGGCTGACGTTGTCCCCAACATGGCCTGCATCCGTGGCCGCACGGTTGCCGATCCTCCAGTCGATTGGAAGGCATCGTGGACCAGCTACTTGGGGAAGGAGCGTGAGCGCGACTGCTGCTCGCCGCGGAGAGGCGCGCGCAATGAGGCGCATCGTCTGGCTGCTTGCGACGCCAGTCCTCGTCCTCGCCTGTTCGCTCGCTGCCGCCGTCGTGACCTGGCCGCTGCTGGGCATCACCCTGCTCGTCGATGCACTGTGCTGGCCGTTCGTCAGCAAGCGCTCGGCGCCGCCGCGGCTAAGGCCGCGCGATCTCTCGGCCGCTTCCGTCATCACGGTGTCGTGGAACGGCAAGCACTTCCTGGAGCAACTGCTGCCGTCGGTTCGCGCCGAGTTCGAGCGGTGTCGCGGCGACCACGAGATGATCGTCGTAGACAACGGCAGCACGGACGGAAGCGTCGAGTGGCTGCAGCGCGAACACCCATGGGTCAAGGTCGTTGCGCTGCCGGAAAACCGCTACTTCGTGCGCGGCAACACGGCAGGCGTGCAGGCCGCGACTCGCGACGTGCTGGTGTTCTTGAACAACGACATGGTCGTCAAGCCCGGGTTCCTGCAGCCGCTGCTCGAAGGCCTGCGGGAGCCGGACGTGTTTGGCGTGACGTCGGAGGTGTTCTTCCGCGATCCGCACAAGCGTCGCGAAGAAACAGGGCGCACTCGCGGTTCGATCGAACGCGGCTGGCTCAAACTCGCGCACGCAGAGCCGACGCGTGACGAGCGTGAACTCGACTACGTGCCGACGTTGTGGGCGGGCGGCGGTAGCGCGGCTTTCGATCGCAGGATGTTCTTGGACATCGGCGGTTTCGACATGCTCTACGACCCCTTCTACATGGAGGACATGGGGCTGTCCTACCAAGCGTGGAAGCGCGGTTACCGCGTGCTGTTCACGACCAGGAGCGCCGTCGTGCACGAGCATCGCGGCACGAGTCGCAAGGCGTTCGGGGACCGCTTCGTGGACAACACGATCCGTCGCAACCAGCACTTGTTCTTGTGGCGCAGCGTGACCGACTCTTGGATGACAGCGTCCATCCTGTTGCTGCAGCCCGTGTCGCTGGTGTTGCGCACAGACAGGTCGATCGAGGCCATGGCAGGCGAGGCATGGTTCGAGTTGAAGGCACTGCTGCGAGCCGTGCCGCGCATTCCGGAGGCACTCTGGAAGCGTTGCGCCTCGCGGCGTCACTATCGTCGGACCGACGTCGAGACCTTCGCGATCGCAAACTCAGTCGTGGCGCATCGAGCAGCGGGTGCGCGCGATCTTGGCGTTCTGCCGACACCGACTCCGGACGGCAAGCGCGTTCTCGTCCTGGCGGCTCGGCTGCCGCGACTTGGCCACGATGGCTCGTGGGTGCTCTGGCGGCGTCTGGAAACGATGGCCAAACGGCATCGCGTGACGCTGTTCGCCTTTCTTGACGAAGAGCACGACGCCTCCCATGTGCCCGCGATCGAGGCGCTCGGCGTTCACGTCGTGACGATGTTGCGCGAACGCAACCCGATGCCAGGAAACCTGCACGGGGCAGTGCCGCAGCGGTTGTTCCGCGATTACTCCGCGCCTTCGATGCAGCGCGCCGTGCAGCGCATGCTCGAGGGAACGGACTATGACCTGGTCCAGGTCGAGTATGTCGAGATGGCGCATCTCGTCGCCATGCAGCCCCGACGGCAAAAGCGCGTCTACATCTGCCACGAGTCGCTGGTCGTGGCGGCGCAACGCGCTGGTCAGGGACTGCTGCGTATCGCCGCGGCGGCGCGCTTCGAACAAGAGTTGCTGCGACAGTTTGATCGCACGATCGCGCTCTCGAGTGTGGATGCAGAAGCGTTGCGCCAACTCGAGCCGCAGGCCCGAGTCGATGTGGTGCCGAGCGGGACGATGCTCCCGGACCTTCCTGACCAAGTGGAGCGGGTTGGTGCTCCGACGATCGCGTTTGTCGGCTACTACAAGCACGCTCCAAATGTCGACGGCGCGCAATGGCTGGCGAACGAGATCCTGCCGCTCGTCCGCGAAGCGGTGCCAGACGCGCGCTTGCGCCTCGTCGGCCGCAATGCGCCATCTGCGGTTGCGGACTTGGCGAAGCCTGGCATCGTCGAAGTTCCTGGCTATGTCGACGACATCGTGCAGGAGCTGGCGGATGCCACGGTCGTAGCATTGCCGCTGCGCACCGGTGGGGGGCTGCGCGGCAAGCTGCTCGAGGCGTGGGCTTCTGGCCGTCCTGTGGTCGCAACGCCTATTGCATGCGAAGGCCTCGAGCCAGAAGGCGGCGTTCACTGCCTCATTGCAGAGGACGCGCGTGACTTTGCGGATTCGTTGATTGAACTCCTGCGCGACGAAGAGCTTCGATTGCATCTCGGCGCCAGCGGCCGGTTGTTGGCTCGGCAGCGATACTCGGTCGATGCGAGTGTTGCCGCGTTCGACGTGATCTACCGCGATCTGTGCGGGTCACCGCTGGGAGGCGCGACGTGAAGGCAGCCATGATGCTGACGACCGATGGCGACAACGCGCTTGCGATGGCGGTGCGCTTGCGCGCTGGACTGCCGAATGCGCAGTGGACGGCCTTTGTCTGTGACGAGAACCGTGAGAGGTTGTTGCCGGCGCTCGTCGGATGCGTGATTCGCAGCGACAAACCGCGCGGGTCGAAGCTTGCGTTCTTGCGCGGGCTGCGAGCCCAAGCATTCGAGGTCGCCTTTGTCGCCTGGCATGGTGGCGAACGGCCGCAACCACTCAAACTCGCGGCGCTGGCTTGCGGCGCGAAGGACCTCGTCGCGATCGACGACAGCGGTCGTGAGTTCGCCGTCCGTTGGTGGGCCCCGTGGACCTTCGCTGAGCACGCCGTGCGTCGGCTGGGTCAAACGCGCGTGCTGCGGGCACTTCGCTTGTGCGCAACCCTCTACCGGGTCACCGTGGGCCGGTTGGTCCAACTGGTGATGTTGGCGCCTTTGGCGCACCAGATCTCCCGCTGGCCCCGCAGCACCCCCCCGCCTCGCCACTGAGACTCAACCAACAGCAGCGAGGCAAAAGGCGTCAGCCCAAGCAGCGCCGCGCCAGCCGATCAGTCGTGGCTGTTAGCCCATTCGCGAGCGCGTTTCTTGGCTGCCTTCCAGACCTTCTGCGTCGGCGTGGGGTGTAGCAAGCGGCGGCGCGTGCGAAGGTAGGCGCGGACGAAGGCGCAGAATGCGCTGCGGCCACCGGGGCGACCGGCAGCGATGAATGCGGCCAGCAGGCGGCCGAGGTCGGCGCCTTGGCCGCGCGTGTCGTCGGCGTTCTTTACGCGGACGCCATCGAGGTCGGCCAACAGCAGGTTCCCCGTCGCCGGGTCACGGACAAGGTTTTCGAACTTGAGGTCGCGGTTGCGGATGCCGTGCGCATGCATGCGGCCGACGGCGACACCGAGCGAGCGCGCGGCGTGCAAGACGTCGCGCATTGCGAGCGAGCCGAGTCTAAGTTCGTCGGCGAGGCACGGGGATGGCACGCGTCGCGCGAAGACGTAGCCGACGCCGTTCTTCGTCGCGAGCGCGATGGGCTCGGGTTGGCCGACGCCGGCGAACATCAACCAATACATCGCTTGGAACAACTTGCGCGCGTCACCCTGCGCCCGTTGCTTGATGGCGATTTCTGGCAACAACCAAACCGCGCCGCGGCGACCTTGCTTGGCGGATGGAGGCGGCGCGGCGACGAACGCGCGGCAGGCTTCGTGCAGCGGCGTGCGATCGGCCTCGTCCTCAACGAGATGCAGGTGCCAACGGAACTCACCGCGTCGCCATGGGGGCATCGAGGTGTGGCGACACTCGCGCGACCAGCGCCGATGGAAGGACTTGAGCGCACGATGGCGCACGAGCCGCGCGGCCTGCGCGAGCGCGGTCGCAAATGCGTCCGGCAGATCGAGGCCGGCTGCGAGATACGCCATCAGGAGCGGCTGCGCCGCGGGATCGAGCGGGCCGCCGTCCAGCGGCTGGCAGAAGTAAGCGACGCCAGCAGCTCGGCGCGCCAGGTCGGGTTCGCCGGTGCGCCGCACGGACTGGAGGTCGAGCAACCACGGCAGCCCGCGGCCGTCGACGACGACGTTGCCATGGTGAAGGTCGCCAGGGAGGAAGCCCCGGTCATGCATCCGGCGCAGCAGGCGGCCGGTGTGCACGAGCGTTTCTTCGCCCATGCCGAATGCAAATTGCCGCGCTCCCGGGATCGTGCGCGTGACGAGGAAACTGCGCGAGCCGCGGATCGGATCGATGAGTGTGCCGCAAGCAAGCGGCTGCGCGACCGGCAGGTCGAGTTGCGCGGCACGCACCAGATTGGTCGCCTCGTGGGTGCCGCGGTCGCCACGAAAGGCCTCCCGGGCGCGGTCGGACAGCGTCACCGAGCGGTAGAGCTTGAGGTGCAGGTCGATGCCGCCGACGTTGCCGCGCAGCACGGTGCGCACGGTGCTTCGCTTGATCTCGACGAGGTCGGCGGTTTCTGGCAGCGAATGGAACAACGGCTGCAGCGCGTCCGCGACGGTGCCTGCCACGACGCCGCGGCAGTGCGGGGCGTGGATCGCTACGGATTGGAGCAGCGGATCGTTGCCCGGTGCGAGTCCTTGCGGAACCATGTCGTCGGCGATGTGGCGGCTGCACCGATACTACCTCAGGGAGCTCCTGATCCACGCGAGCATCACATTCACTGTGCTGTTTGCGATCGTCGTGATCTCGCTGGTGGCCCGTGGCATCCAGAAGGCGGAGGGCGGCGGCTTGCTCGATGCCGCGATCATCACGCTGCTCTGGGCGCTGGATGCATTTCCGCATCTGCTGCCGATCTCGTTCTTGCTGGCGACGGTGATGACCTTCGCGCGCGCCGGCCAGGACCGCGAGATCACGGCGATCCGCGCCGCCGGGATCAGCCCGCGCGTGCCGATGATGGCGACCGTGCTGGTCGGCCTTGCGCTTTCGGTCGTCGGCTCGCTGACGCTGCACTACGTGCTGCCTGAGGTGCACTACCGCAAGTACCGCGTCATCGTCGAAGTGCTGCGCAACACCATCGTCAGCATGGGGCTGGGCTCGAGTGACGACCGAGTTTCGATCCCGGGCACCGATCTGGCGCTGACCTACGGCCGACGCGAGGGCGGAGAACAGTCCGAGGAGGTGATCCTGCGCGACTGTTGGCTCTACCTTCCCGATGGCCGTGCCCGCGACCTCGGGTTCGTGTCCCCGATCGTGCATGTCGACAAGGTCTGGATTCCGCTGCCCAAGGCAGAGGACACCTCACTGCGCATCGTGTTGCAGAACGGCAGCGACCCATTGACCAACACGCGCTTCGACACGATCGAGCCGCGGTTCCCGCTTGGCGCCATCGGCGAGAGTTCGCGGCGCGACGAGCGGGACGATGACATGGGCAGCAGCCAACTGCTCTCCGAAGTGTTGCGCGGCCAGCACGAACGGCCGATGGCGGCGCGCTACACGCTATTCCGTCGCACCTGCTTTGCGATCCTGCCGCTGCTGCTTGGCCCGATCGGCTTCTGCCTCGCGCTCCTGGCGCAAAATCGCGGTCGCGCCGTCGCACTGTTGTTCGCGCTTGCGCCGATCGGCGTGTTCTACGTCGGCGACGTGCTTGGCGGAAAGTTGCTGCGCGCGACGGGCGAACCGATGTTCGGCTGGTTGCCCGCAGCGATGCTGACGATTCTCGGCGCGCCGTTCTGCTGGCGGGAGTTGCGGCGATGAAGCAGACGCTGGATGGCTACGTCGGTCGCTCGGTCGCTGCGTCGCTGCTGGCGTCACTCGCGTTCTTTCTGTGCCTGACGATCCTTCTGGACGTTCTCAACAACCTTGGCGGCTACCTCGACAAGGCCGAGCGGCAAGGAATGAGCACGGGCGAGCTCTTCGCCTTCCTCGGTGGCTACTACTTCCGCCAACTGCCGTTCAGCTTCGTCACCATCGCGCCGTTCGCAACCGTCATCGGCTGCATGTTCGCGATTGCGCGGCTCATGGCACAGAACGAACTGCAGCCGATGCTGTTTGTCGGCCGCAGCATGGTGCGCATCCTTCGGCCTGCACTGCTGGCCGGCGGGATCGTGGCGTTGGCGATGGTGGCCTGCTGGCAATGGGCCGTGCCGCGCGTCGCGCTCGAGGTCGCGGAGGCGCAGACCTTGCTCGGTGGCGGCGATCGTTCGATCCAGCGCGTGATCCTCGAAGAGCGCGGCGCGTCTTTCGCGGGCCTGTGGATCAAGGCCTACGATCCCAAGGCCAAACGCATGGAAGGCGTGAGCCTGCTGCGTCGCGGTGCCGGCGGTGACAGCGTTCTCGTTGTCGCGAAGGCGGCGACATGGGACGAAGGCATCGGGGACTGGGTTCTTGCTGAAGGCGTCGAACGCACCGAGTCCGGCGACGTGCCGATCGAACGGCTCGGCGCGGCGAACTGGACTCCAGCGGTCGTGCTGCAGCGCGGCCAGGAGGACATCCCATGCGAACTGTTCTCTTATGACGAGTTGCTGGAGACGCGTTCCCAACGGCCCAATCGCAAGGACGTCGCGATGGCGCTCCACCGGCATTTCACCTATCCACTTGCGAACCTCGTGCTGCTCTTGCTTGGTCTGCCATTCGCCATCCACTTCGAACGCAGCAGTCGAATCGAGCGCGTGCTCGGTGCCATCGGGATGTGCGCTGCCTACATGCTGTTCGATCTCACGTGCCAGAACCTCGGCTTCAACGGCTACATCCATCCTGTCGTTGCTGCGTGGTCGCCGACGATCTTGTTCGGGTCGTTGGGGGTCGTGATGTTTTCGGGGATCAAGACGTGAGCGTGAGCGGGCCAGGTGAGGACCGGCGCGTGCCCGGTTGGGTCTTGTTGCTCGTGATCGCCGTGTGTGTTGGTGCCGTTGCCCTTGTGATCGTGTTGGGCAAGACGCGCTGATTCCGTCGTGCGCGCTCGGGCGGTGCCAACTTCTTGCACTCGACAAAGGGCATCGGTGCGCGGCAGCAGGCGCATGATTCACCCTGCGGTTACGCGGTGCAGGAAGCGGCGGATGAGGCAGCGAGGTGGGACAGGTCCCTGGGCGGCAAGGCCGATTCCGCCGACTCGCACCTGCTGCGCTCGCGTTGTCCCTAGGACTCGATGCGTTCTTCCGCATCGTGGTGCCAGGTCCCACATCGGGAATCCTGCCCCAGGAGTCGATCGCGAGGGGGTTCCCATGCTTGCGAGCCGAGGTATGTTCCTCCGTCTCCCGGCCGGCATTCCCTCCGGCCCCATCCTTCCTCCATCCCCTAAGAGTCATGCACAAGACCCTGCTCTCCCTTGCGACGGTTGCGACCGCCGCGGCCCAACTGAGCGCCCAGTGTGTCGCCCCGACCGGCCAACAATCGCTCGAGACTACCTACTACGGCACGACGTTCTACGCCTGCGCGACGGCGCCGAACTACTGCGTCAGTCTCGATCCAGGTGTTGCAGTCCGTTGCGACCTCGCGGTCAGCGGCAACGTCAACCTCACGCAGGTTGGCACCAACTTCCTGAATGATGGCGGCACCTACGCCGGCATCATCGTCCCGAACCTCGTTGGCGCCCCGAACGGCACCTGCGAAGTCTGGATTGTGCCGAACGACACGGTTCTGAACGCGACGCTGTTCACGACCAATCCCTACACGCACAACCCGGCAGTTCCGCCGATTGCGCCGTGGCAGCTCCTGTCGAACCAAGCGACGCACGTCAGCAACCTGGTCTATGCGGCTCCGGACACGCCATCCTTGGCGACCTTCAACCCGCCGCTCGCCCTGACGCCCGGCAACTACGCGGTCGTCTTCGTCTTCGTTCCGACTGGTGTCGCGAATACTCCGTCCGTTCCAGCCAACCCGGCCACGGACCGTATTCACCCGCTGTTCACCAACATGACGATTCAGCCGACCCCGACGACGTTCGCGGACGGCTTCCTCACGCTTTCGAACCTCGGCGTCCAGAGCCCGGCGTTCGCCAACGGCGCCCTGTCGCCGAGCAGCGCGACGCCCTACATGCCGAACCTGACCGTCAACTACACGGTTGGCGCGGGCGCCGCATACCAGACCGTTTACGGCGCTGGCTGCTACGACCGTAAGCAAGCGTTCTACGAGAGCTGGACGGATGGCGCGACGATGGACATCGATGATGTCGGCGGCATCAACGGCCTCGACATGTTCAACATCGGCACGAACTACATCGTGACGACCAACGCGACGTCCGGCCTCGTGGTTGCCCCCGGCACCTCGACGGGCGCGGTGCAGATCAACACCCAGACGCCGGCCCTGACGACCGGTGCGTGGGATGACGCGCTCGCGACTCCGATCACGATGCCGTTCTTCTTCCCCTACCCGACGAACCCGACGGGTTCGAACACGCTGCAGATCTCGTCGAACGGCATCGTTTACTTCGCGACTGCTACGAACACGTTCGGCTTCTACGATGGCTACGGTGGGTTCCTCGCGAACCAAGCGGGCATCGCAGGTGGCTGGACGGATCTCGAGCCTGCAGACCTCGCCACGTTCGGCGGCGGCGCTGGCAACATTTGGTATGACACGGATGGCGCGAGCTATGTCGCGGTCACGTGGCACAACTGCCAGATCTGGGGCCAGCCTACCAACCTGAACACGGTGCAAATCGTCCTTCAGGCGGGTGGTGGCGTGCAGATCCGCTACGGCACGGGCGGCATGAACGCGACGGCAACGCCGATCCTCACCGGCTTCACGCCGGGTGCCGGCGCGGCCGATCCGGGCAGTGGCGCGACCCCGCGTAGCGCCCCGAACTTTGCCGTTGCGGCATCGGGTGGCGGTTACGTCTCGGGTGATGGCGCGGTCCCGGCCGTGATCAGCCTCACGACCCGTCCGAAGGTTGGCGCGGCGCTCCAGATCGACACCAACAACATCGACGCTTCCGGTCTGATCAACATCACGCTGATCAGCGCGGCTTCGCTGCCGGGTATCGACCTGGCCATCGTCGGCATGCCTGGCTGCGGCGCCTACATCAACCTGCCTGAGCTCGCCTCGAGCTTCGGTCTCGTTGCTGGCGGCAGCGCTTCTTGGCCGGCCCTGGCGAGCATCCCGGCGTCCTTCGCGGGCGTCGACCTCTACGCTCAGTCTGTGCAACTCTGCACCGGCGTCCCGAACTCGTTCAACCCGGCCAACATCCTGGCCTCGAACGCAGTCTGCATCCACTTCGACAACTTCTGATCGAAGCAGAATGCCGCCGCCCGGTTCGCCGGGCGGTGACGACGATGCGAGCGGCGCGCCCTTCGGGTTCGCCGCTCGCGTCGTTTCTGGAGCGAGCATTCGGTTGCTACGCTGGCGCGATGCGCGCCTCGCTCCTGCCCTCGTTGTTCGCGTTGACCGCGGTCGCGGCTCTGGCGCCTGCCCAGGCTGCCAAAACAAAGCAGGGCCAGAAGCAGCGGTCCAAGCAACCCGTCGTCGAGGCTCGGCCTGGTCCCCAGAAGGACGATGCCGTCACCAAGAAGGACAAAGCGATTGCGGCGCTCGACACCTTCTTGTCGAAGCACGCGCCCAATGCGGCTCAGGATGGTTGGCGGACAACCATGCCGGAGCCGCCGCAGCAGGCCTTTGCCGAAGACCGCGACTACTTCTGGCATCTCGCGACCAACAAGGGCGAGTTGAAGGTGCTGTTGCTGCCGCACGTGGCGCCGATGCACTGCACGAGCGCGATCTATCTGACGCGCGCGGGGTTCTACGATGGGCTCACCTTCCATCGCGCGATCAAGGGCTTCATGGCGCAGGGAGGTTGTCCCAACGGCACTGGCGCCGGCAACGCGGGCTTCACGATGCAGAGCGAGATTGCTGAAGCCATCAAGCACGAGAAGAAGGGCCAGATCAGCACTGCCAACGAGGACGGCAAGGAGAAGACCGACGGTTCGCAGTTCTTCCTCACGTTTGCGCCGTGCCCGCATCTCGATGGCAAGCACACGATCTTCGGCGAGGTGACGGAGGGGCTCGATGTCGTCGATGCGATCGATGCGGTCAGCGGCGAAGGCGATTCGCAGCAGCCGACCGAGCCGTTGCGCATCGTCCGTGCTTGGGTCGTCGTCGTGCCGAAGGTGGCGCCTTCTACGCAGGGTCTTGGCGAGACGGCAGGTAAGGACGCCAAGCCGAAGCAGGGTGAGCTTCCGAGGAAACCAGGCGCTCCCGCGGGCGATACCAAGAAGCAGCAGTTGTGAGCTCGGTGTCGCGCGCGTCGCACCGCGACACAGTGGTGGTGCTCACCGGTGCAGGTGTCTCGGCGGACTCAGGTGTCGCGACGTTTCGCGACGCCGGCGGTCTGTGGGAAGGCCATCGACCAGAAGACGTCGCGACGTTCGAGGCCTGGGAACGCGATCGCGCGATGGTCTGGCGCTTCTATCAGAAACGGCGCGCGCAGCTGCGGAGCGTGGAGCCAAACGCGGCGCATCGCGCGCTCGCCGACTTCGCGGTGAGATGCGAGCACGCAGGCGTGCCATTCCTGCTCGTCACGCAGAACGTCGACGACTTGCATGAACGCGCTGGCAGCGCGGCCTTGCACATGCACGGCGAACTGGCGTCGTTGCGTTGCGAGCGATGCGGCGCGCGGGTTCGTGAGCTGGCGCGAGTCGACCCGGATCACTTCGTGCCGTGTGCGAAGTGCGGGCACGAGGCGCTGCGGCCCGACATCGTCTGGTTTGGCGAGATCCCGAAGTTTCTCGACGAGATCGACCAGGCCATGGAGCAGTGCGCGCACTTCGTCGCAATCGGCACGAGCGGCAACGTATGGCCGGCAGCCGGCTTGCTCGGCATCGCCCGCGCCGCTGGTGCAGCTACTTGGGTGCAGGCGTTGGAAGAGCCATCCAACCTGAACTCGCGCGACAGGTTCTTTCCAGGTCGTGCGACGGTCGCGGTGGCGCCGATGTTGGATCGGATTGCCGAGGCCGTCGACTGTTGAATCGCCGCGGCGGTTGCCTGCGCGATTACTTGGCTGCCCGAATCCGGACCGTCGCGGTCGGCGACTTGGCAAGCGTGCGCCCGCCGGTCGGGTTTTCGACAAACGCGACCATCCACGCTTGCGAGCAGGGAGGCGCGCGATCGAGAGTGAACTCGATCGTGTCCCCGGACGAACTCGCGACGAGGTCGGCGACGCGAGCATCGTCGTCGATCCAAAGCGCGCCGATTTCAGCGTGCGTCGTCGGTGCGCTGACGGAGCGCGAGGCCATCAGCAAACGCACGGTGTCGCCGTTCTTCACGCCGGTCACTGCAATGCGCATCGATTCGCCGTGCGTCGGAACGCCGGTGATGAGGTGGATGCGCGGCACCACTCCGTCGCGAGCGATGTGCGTGCCGAATTGGCGCACGAAGCCGAGCGTCGGCTCGATCAAATACGAGGCCTCGAGGTCCGTTGAACTGCAGAGGTCGCCTATGGGCGTCGCCACGACGTCCCACGCGCCGTTGTAGCAGCGGAGCCACTCGCCGATCGACATGCGCGGATGGCGCTTGCCCGCGCCTTCGCCCGGCAGTCCGTTGGCGACCGGAACGTGCGCGAGCCGCTTGACGCTGCTCTGGTCCTCATCGCATTCGTAGACGTAGTAACCACCGGTGAAGTGCGCGAGAGGGACGACGTCGTAGGTGTGGCTCTTGTGCTCCACCATGCGAAACGCCGGGTTGTGCGTCGCATGCGCCAGATTGTGGTCATCGAAGAGCCACGCGACGTGTCCGGGCATCTCGCCCTTCTGCAAGTTCGTGTAGTCCAAGATGCCGCACTTTGAAATCGGCTGGCCAGGCTTGGCAGCGAAGGCCCACGCCTCGAAGCCTGCGGCAAGCCGTTGGCGGCCGTCGGGTGTAGGCAGCAGCTGCACGACGTTGTGGAAAGAACCCGTAGCTGGCTTCGCGTACAGCGTGATCCGGTTGACGCGATCCATCTTGCGCGCGTCTTCAAATGCATAGAACGCGAAGTAGGACTGCGGCCCGCGCAGTGGTTGCGCAATGGTTGGGGCCCAGATGTCCTTGCCGTCGAGAGTCAGAAACTGGCTGTCGAAGAGTGTCTGGTCGCCGGCGTCGGGTCCGACGAACATCGACAACCGCTGCGGCGCCATCGGGTCGGTGGCGATGTCGTAGAACAACGCTGGAGCCGCCGCGTGCGTCAAAGGCGCGGGCATCGGTTCTGCTTCGACGTGCACACCGTTCAGCACGAGCACGCCGCGCTCGGCGTGGACTTGCAGCGTGTGCGCGCCAAAGACCTTGACCGGCAGACCAGGGTCGATCTGCATCGTCGTCGTGCGCACTGTCGGGAAGTCGGTGACCTCGGTGATCTCGAGCAGCGGCGTGCCACGCGAGCAGTAGTAGACGAAGTCGCGGTCCTTGCCGTTCGCATCGCGCCAGCGGAAGAGTTTCACGTCGGACCACGGCACGCTCTGGCCAGTCACGGTCCAGGTCGTCTCGGCGCGGATGTTCCATTCGTCATCGAGCAGCGCGGCATAGCAGACCGGACCTGCCGCGGTTGCGAACAGCCAGTCGTCGCGCATTTCACCGGTCGAATCGTCGCGGCGCGGCCGCCGGATCACGTCGACTCCGAAGTGACCGTCGCAGTCCTTGGTCGTCAGCGTCAGGATGCGTTCCACGCCTTCGCTCCTGGCCATCAGCGGGTGCGCAGGGCGGGCTTCCTGCTTCGGTTGCGGCGCTTGCGAGGAGCACGCGGCGAGCGACATGCATGAGAGGGCCAGGCCCAGTGAGCGCGAGGACGCGGTGCCGTTCATCGTGGCGAGCATACGGCCAAGCCCCTTGGTGACAGCAGCGTGATGAACCGTCGGCTCAGTGCGCGACAGCTCTTGCGCGCGCGCTCGAGGCGCGCTGCTCCAGCTCGTCGCGTATCTGCACGAGGGTCTCACGCAGGCTATGGCGCGGCCTCCACGCGGGGTAGTGCAAGCGGAACTTGCGCGTGTCGCTGATCCACCAACGGTGATCACCCTGGCGCTCCGTCGCGGCGTAGGTCCGTTCGAGCGGCTTCCCGGCGATCGCCTCGCACATCGTGATCGCTTCCTGCATCGAGCAGTTGGAGGCTCGGCCGCCCCCGATGTTGTAGACCTCGCCGCAGCGCGGCGAACGCACGAAGTGTTCGAAGCAGGCGACGAGGTCGTCTGCATGGATGTTGTCGCGCACTTGCTTGCCGCCATGGCCGTGCACGACATAGGGGATGTCGTCGCGGGTGCACTTCATCAGCCACGCCAGGAAGCCGTGCAGTTCCGCGCCGGCGTGGCCAGGGCCCGTCAGACAGCCGCCGCGGAACACGCCAGTGCGCATGCCAAAGTAGCGGCCGTACTCTTGGACCATCACGTCGGCAGCCAGCTTCGATGCGCCGAACAACGAGTGCATTGACTGGTCGATGCTCATGCTCTCGTCGATGCCGTGCTCCGCGAATGGGTGCAGCGGGTCGAGTTCCCAGCGCGTTGGCGTCTCGACCATGGGCAGGCGGTTGGGTGCGTCGCCGTAGACCTTGTTGGTGGACGTGAACACAAACGCCGCCTTTGGACAGCGCTTGCGTGCGGCTTCGAGCAGCACGAGCGTTCCTGTTGCGTTCACCGAAAAATCGGTGTGCGGTTCGCGCGCGGCCCAGTCGTGCGATGGCTGGCCGGCGCAGTGGATCACTGCCTGGATGTCGGCGCCGAACTCGCTGAAAACGGTGTCGATCGCACGTTCGTCGCGGATGTCGACGACGCGATGGTCGTAGCCCGGCAGGTCCTCGCGCAGGCGCAAGGTGCTCCACGACGTCGATGCGCCGCTACCAAAGAAGTAGCTGCGAAGGTCGTTATCGATGCCAACCACCCGATGCCCAAGCGCGTCGAACCGGCGCACGGCTGCCGCGCCGACCAACCCGGAGCTGCCGGTGACGATCACGATGCCGGCGGCGACGCGCGGCGCATGGTGACGAGCAGGGGCTGCGGCGGGGCGGGGGACAAGCATGCGTTGGCACCGCGAGTTCGCGGTGCTCCCTCTTCGGCGTCAGGCGACTCCGACCCTGAGTGGGTAGCTGACGATCTTTGTCCGGGCGCCTATCGCCGCTGTCGTTGACGCAGGACTTCCTCTAGCAGGGCACTGGCTTGGGGGTCACCCGGCCGAATGCGCAGCGCTTCGCGCAGCTGTTCCTCGGCGCCTTGCAGGCTGCCCTCCAAGTGCAAGACCTTGGCGAGGTTGAAGCGCGCGGCGGGTGCGCCGGGATCGAGTTGCACCGCGTGTTGCAGGTCGCGTATGCCGGCCTCGAGTTGCCCGCTCGCGGCGCGTGCGACGCCGAGTCCGACCCAAGCATCGGCTCGGTCGGGCCAGTTGGCCGTTACGAACAGGAACTCGCGTTCCACCCTTGCCCAGTCGGGCTGCCCGGAAGGACTCGTTGCGAACATCGAAGTCCAAGCAAGCGCGACTGCGACATCGCGGCGGAGCGAAGCGAGCTCGTCCTGGCGCACGAGTTCGTCACCGAGGAGACGTTTGGCATTCTGCAATGCGGTGGTGGCCGGTTCGATCGCGGCAGCATCGCCGGACTGCGCACGTTCGAGCAGCAGAGTGCCGCGCATGAGATGCAATCGTGGTTCGTCAGGGCGAGCGGCGAGCGAGCGTGAGATGAAGGTCTCCTGGTCGTGCCAGTGCGGCAATCGTATCCAGGTCGCGATGGCGTAGATCGCAACGAGGGCACACATCGTGCCTCGAACTGTCGCGCCGTGGCGCGCCGCGCCATTCGCGATCGCAAGGCCGAGACCGACGGTTGCGAGCGCGAGGTAGCGGTCGGCGACTGGATACGGACCCAGGTTCTGCACGGCGAGGATCGGCGGTAGCAAGCTCGTGCCGATCAGCACACACGCGACGCGGCCAGCCGGTCCACGGCGCCAGGCGAACGCCGCCAATGCTGCGACAAGGGCGAGGGCAATGGCGAAGGAGATCATGCCTACGTGCGCTGGCCCCTCGAACATGTCGGCGCGCAGCGGCAACGCAAGGCGCCGCAGCAGGCCGGTGCCGACCGACGCGGCGTTGGCTAGTGTCGATCCTGGGTGTGTGAACGTCGTGCGGTCAAACCCTGCCGCCAGGTCGCCGAACACGAGCGTGCGCGCCACGAGCCAGGCGACGACGAGCAATAGCAAAGTCGGGGCAGATCGAGCCACGAGCTTGGTTCGGCCGAGCACGACATCCGTGGCGAGCAGCAGCACCGGAGTCAGCGCGCCCGCTTCCTTTGCGAGCATCGCTGCCGCCGCGAGAACGTGGGCAGCCGCGAGCGCAGACTTGGCGCCGGTGATCCGCCAACGAAGCCACTGGTCGAGTGCGCCGATCGAGCACGCGCATAGCAGTGCGTCGTTGAGCGACGCGCACCAGCCGACGGTTTCGGCATTGGCCGGATGCAGCGCGAACAACAGTGCGCCAAGGACTGCGAATGCGCGCGGTAGCGTGAGTGAGAGCGCGATGCGGGCGGCCGCGATCGCTGCCAGCACGTGAAGCACGAGCGCGACTGCATGGATGCCAAGGGCAGAGCCAGGAGTCAGCGACCAAGAGAACGCAAACAGCTGCGCCGTGAGCGGCCGCCAGTGCCCGAGTTGCTCGCCCCAAAGCGGCGCAGTCCAAATCGTCGTGTAGTCGGTCGCGTCGTGCAGCGCCGGATTCTGTGCGAGCAGAGTCAGGTCGTCGTAGACGAAGCCGCCGGACAAGCCGCGCGAGAAAGCGAGCGCCACCGTGGCCACGATTGCCGCGGCACAGCCGGGGCCGAGCACCGGCACGCCTTGCTCGTTGGCGCGGATCGTCGGCTTCGTTCGCATGCGGCGATCGTGGACAGCGGGGCCCGCCATCGCAAGCGAGCGCATGAACCTGGGCAAACCGACTACTCACGGGGGGATCACTGTGCCGACGTTGGTGCCGCACCTGGACGCAGAAAGGGAACCACCTCTCCTCCGTTGTCACTTCGGTTAGTCCGGGCGCTTCGCGGCGTCCCGGGCCTTGTTCAACGAGAGGAGCAGATCATGACGCCATTCCAGAAGTGGATGCGGACCGGGCGGAATGACCCCGAGGCCCGTATGGCTGCTCCGCTCGATTGGCTTCGGACAATGCTGCGCGATGACACGGCAGACCAAGCCCTGTTCGAAGGGCGATGGCTGCCGCGAGCGGACATTGCCGAGACCGCGCGCGATTACCTCGTGACCATGGAACTGCCGGGGTTCGACCCTTCTGAGGTCGAGGTCCGACTAACGGACGACCAGCTCCTGGTGCGCGGGCATCGTGCAGACTTGGCGGAGAGCGAAGAGAGGCGCTACCTCCGCATCGAGACCTCGCGTGAAACCTTCGAGCGCCGGTTCGAGGTCCCGAGTGACGCCACGTTGGATACCGAGGCCATCACGGCCATGTTCCGCAACGGCGTGCTCGAGATTCGAATCCAGAAGCGGCAGCCGCAATCCACGCAGAGGGTCCCGATCCGTTCGATGTGAGAGAGTTTGCTTCAGCCCGGCGGCGGTCGCCAAGAGTCGCGGCCGCCGCCCGTGGCCCTGCTCAGCGGCGCAGCGCGAGCCGGCTCAAGCCTCGAGGAACACCGTCGGAAGCAAGCTCGTAGCGAGCATCACCGTGTTGATGTCGAGATGTTGGAACCAACTCGGCAAGGCGTGATGCGATGAATCGAGCCAGTCGTGCTCGATCTCGTCGGCGCGCGGCTCATGTTCTTGCAGCGCCGTGAGCGCGTCGTCGATCGCGATGCGCGTCCGTGCAGTCAGGTCGCGACGGTGCAGGGCTCGTAGCACATGCGGCAGGGCACGCAATCCGATCCCGAGACCGATCTCTCGGAACGGCAGACGATGCGTGGCAGGCTGCGTCAGTGCCTCGCTCTGGATCAGTAGGTCGAGGGATCGCGCTGCCGAGCGGACGAGGGCTTCGAGTTCTTGCGGAGCGACGCCTTCGCCCCGCGCAAGCCATTGGGCGACGAAACCTGCGCAGGTCAGCACCGTGCCGATTCCCAGTGGATCGGTGGTGGACGGATCGACGCGGGAGCTGATGACGCGCCAGTCTCGAACTGCAGCAGCGAGGCCACCTACGTCGGCCTCCGAGTGCAGGCGTTGTGCCACGCCGAGTGCCTCCATGCCGGTCGTCCAGCCATCGAGCGCGTCATGCTGACCCATCGAAGCAACGATCGGTCGCTCGAGATCAATGCTCATTTTCCAGCGCATCCGCATGCCGCCGTCCTGGTCGCGGACGACGAAACCGTGATGTCCTGCTTCGGCGAGTTCGATTGCCTGCGCAAGCGGCTCTTGTCTTCCGGTCTCGATCGAGACTCGCGTCAGCGCATGCATCCAGCGCGTCATGTAGTGGAAATACTGCCCGTCGCGGTTCCATTCGATGCGAGGATCGGCGGGTTCGGACGCACGACGCTCTGGAAGTGGCTTGCCGATGCGCAGGCCCGCTCGAGTCGGGTGCGCACGGCCTTCGAGCTCGGGAAGCCCGCTGATCCACCCCTTCCGTGGATCGTCCGGACGATGGCGACCAAGCGTCGCGTGCACACGATCGACGAGCCGCAAGGCCAAGCGTTCCCAACGCGGCTCCCCTGTGGCTCGCTGCAACGACAAGAAGTTGCACACCGCAAAGGAGTCAGTCCACAAGTAGCGCCGTGCTTCGGGACCGCCCTGCTCGATACGCGTGCGCTCTGCGAACTGCTGCATGAGTTCGGCCGCATGCTGGACTCGCTGTTCCAGTCGCAGCTTGGTGCGAATTGCCATGGTCGCAACCTAAGTTGCCTGACGGTCAGGCCCATATGCACTCGGGCCAAGGGCGGCGGGGCTTAGGGCCGATGTGGCGAGATTCCTCGCTGGCTCAGCGCGACGTCTTCGAATCCCACGCGGCAAAGTCGCCAGGGCGATCTGTGTTGATCCAGTTCACCCCTGCGCTGCGCAGCGCGGCCCACGCAGGGGGCAGGTCGGGCGCGCCCCAGAAGCGGAGCATTCGGCCCTGCGCCTTTGCTCTGTTCGCGAGCGATCGAAGCATCGACAGTTCGTTCGGCGGGATCTCTGCGCGTCCGTCCCAGGCAAAGGTCCCGGTCCAGGGAGCGCTCACCAGTGGCACGAGCGACGATGGTGGGTTGCGATCGAGGTCCGCGAGCCGTCCGTCGATTGCAACAAGCCGCGTGGCCTCGTTCGCGACCCTGGTGATGGGGCGATTTCCTGAAAGCACGACGGTGATTGCGCCCGCATCGACGCTCGTGCCGGAGAAGGTAGTCAGCAACTCGCGGCGTTCGGCCAGCGCCCTTCGCAGTTCGGCGTAGACCTCCTCGCCCCTTTGCTTGATGTCTACCAGCAGCAGAAAGGTCCTGCCGTCACCATGAACCGTGCCGCCGTTTTGGTGGACGCGCTCTCGAAGCGGATCGAGGTAAAGCGACTCCAGCGTTCGACTCGGATGCAGCATCCACTCGTCGTGACCGACGAGCAGCGCGCCGTTGCGCAGAAACACGTCTGCTTCAACGCTGCAGAACCCGTGGCGCAGAGCTTCGTGCAGCGGCACCCGGCGACCATAGTCGTTGTGCGAGTGGCCGCGTGGTTCGCCGTCGAACCATTCGATGTTCGGTGGTTCCCGGTGTGTTCTGCACGCTGCAAGGCACCACACCAACACGAATCCTGTCGTCACCACGCATGCGACGGCCATCGGACGCAGCAGACGGAACAAACGGGGCATTGCCTCAGCGCGTCGGGTCGTGCGGCAGCGCGCCGCGGCCCGCGCGCAGATACCCAAACGGCGTCAGGTGCAGCAGGTTGGACACCCTCGACATGTAGAGATCGGCGTGCGTTTCGATTTGTCGCGCCAGCTGGCTCTTGTCGTTGCCCGCTCGCATCAGTGGGCCCCAGCGCGGGTGCCCGATCTCGCCGGCGAGTTTGGCCAACGGAGAGATGGTGTGGTCGAGATGCTCACCTGCTTGCCTGAGTTCCCGCAGCCGCTCGTGGATCGGCTGCAAACCATGTGCTCCTGGGCGCATGCTTTGAGGCAGTCCTTCCGGCAACGGCTGGTGTCGCTCGGCGCGTTGGAGGCAGAGCCGCAGTTGCGCCTGTTCGCGGTCCAGGCGCTCTTTCTGCCGCATCAGCTCCATGAGCTCCTGCTGCCGTTGCGCGAATGCCTGCTCGTGTGCGATCTCCGTCTCCAGTTCACGTAGGACCAACGCAGTGCGCCAGCGCCGGATGCGGCTGCTCACGTGCACGTCGGCATACATGTGGTCGCCGACGTAGAGGATCGACTCGCCGCCGCAACCCAGATACTCCTGCACGAGTCGTGCGTTGCCGCCGCGATAACGGCCTCCGGCGCGGAGTGCGTGCTTGCCGTCGACAACGCTGCCGCTGGCGTCGATGCCAAAGAATGGGCTCGCGTTGTCGAAGAACGACGGCTTCCGCGATTGCACGATGGTCAGTTCGAACAACTGCTCCCAGGCGCCCTTGCCCAGGAAGCGGTCGAACGTGAACTCCATCATCGGTTTGGTGTAGTGCCACTCGCTGTTGGTCGCGAGGAACAGTCGCTTTCCCGCTTGCTTCAGGTCGAGCAGCGCGCGCGGTAGGTTGGCGTCCACGTCGACGAAGCGTTCCGGGTCGGCGATGACCTCGGCCTTCAGTTCGCCTTCGAGATGCGCGGCGTCCATCGTCGTCTTGACGAGGTCGTAGAGCGCGCCGTAGCCGATTTCGCCGAGCTTGCCCGCGTCGAGGAGCTCGACCATCTGGCTGTACAAGCAAGCCTCAGACAGCGAGAACAAGGTGTTCAAGAACACCCAGCGCGGCTCGCCGAGGTCGATCCAGACCTGGCTGTAGACCTTGCGCTGTTCGTCGTGCGCGAGCACCTGCGTGCCATGCGCTGCCTTGACCACGTAGCCGAACCGGTTCGCCTTCAGGATGTTGCCGAGTTCGAGATCGATCACCAGCCCGCGCGAGAAGAGTCCTGGATCGAAGCGCAGATGCCCCACCGGATGGCCTTTGTGCAGCAGCCGTTGCTGCACGTGCGCATAGGCACGAGCCTCCCACTCGGGCACGTCGTAGTGCACGAGCGTGTAGTCCATGTCGAACCCGATCGCCTGGATCGCGCGCATGTTCAGGGTGCGGTTGCAGAACACCCGGAATGGCGCTGGCGGCTGGAAGTCGTGCTCGGACATGTAGTTCATCGATGCGGTCTGCAAAGGTCTACAACCAGGGGAGCCCTTGGCAACGGCGGCATGGCCAACCGTATTGGCCACAATGCTTGCCAAGGCTGGAATGGTCTCACCGGATGCATAGTCTTTCTCCTTATGCCTAGCCTAGCTACGAACGCGTTCCTCGTGGGCTCTTTCCTGGCGACCAGTCTGCTCGCCCAGGAGCCGCGCACTCGAATCGTCTTCGTCGGTGACTCGATCACCGAGGGCACGGTCCAGCGACACACCTATCGCCAACCGCTTTGGACCCTGTTGCATGGCGCCGGTCACTGCTTCGACTTTGTTGGCGCACGGCACGGCGTGATCGGCGGACGGGCCCCGGCGCACCCGACCTACGACCTCGATCACTACGGCTTCTCTGGCGGTTCCACCATCGAGGTGTGCTTCCAACTCTTCGCACCGTTGCAGCAGTTTGAAGCGGACATTGCAGTCGTGCAGCTTGGGACCAACGACGTCATCAAGGGCACGGTGTTCTATCAGATGACGACGCAGCAGATTGCGCAGGTCTCGGACGCGTTTCTGCGCGGCATCGTCAGCGTGCTGCGCTCGCCGCAATACGACCCCAATATGGAGATCGTCATCGCCAAGATCCCGCCGCTGCCGGCGGTGTTGGTGCCGACGCCTGCGCTCAATCTGCCGGCGGGAACGGGCACGATCTACGGCCTCGACCAGGGCATCCTCGCGGTCAACGCGGTGATCGATGGTCTCGCAACGATGCCGGGCGTGCGCATCGTCGATCTCCACACGGGCTTCGATGTGCAAGCGCATCTCGCGGATCAAGTGCATCCCAATGGACTTGGCGAGCAGTTGATCGCGAACCGGCTCTTCGGCGCGCTGCAGCAGATCATGCCGGCGCCAAATCCTTGGAGCCCCTGCTACGGCGAGTTCGGCACGGGTTCTGGGCTGGGACGGCCGACGATGCATCCTGCCACAGCCACGCCGGCGCCCGTGCTCGGCGCGCCGTTCACACTCGAAATGAGCAACCTGCCTTCGGCCGCGCCCGTCGTCGGCATGATTGGCCTCACGCCCGCCGCGATCTCACTGGCGGCGATCGACGAGTTCTTGTTCGTCGACCCAGCGGGCTATTGCGACGCCAGCTTGGTTGGCATTGCAACGGGGCTGGGTGACTTCACGTGGTCGTTGCAGGTGCCTGGGTTGCAGAGCCTTGCTGGCCTCGAGGTCTATGTGCAGGCATTGGCGTTTGCCAACGATGCAGTGGCCGCCGTCACGAACGCGGGCATTCTGCGGCTCGGGAACTGATTCCACTCGCCACCAGTTGGTGCGCGATGCTTGCTCCGGCTCAGCGTGTGCCGTGCGCTGGGCGACCGCTACGCACAATGCCGCGTGGATGCGGCTGCCGTTGACCTAGCGTCGCCCTTGCTTCGCCATCCTAACCTCTGGGTATGGGATCGAAGTGCAACCGTAGGTTCACCGGCGCTGCCATCGAGTGCGCGTTGTTCGTTGTCGTGGCTGCAACTGCTGCGACGACGCTCGTGTCCTGCGCGTCGATGCATTCGACAGGGATCCAGACTCGCGGTGAGGCGCTGTTCGAGCGCCACTGTGTCGATTGTCACGGAGTGCTCGGGGATGCAGAAACCGCAGTCCGCCCCTTGCTGTTCCCGCGGCCGCGCGCGTTCCGCGACGGTGTGTTCAAGCTCGCCAGCAGCCTGAACGGCGTCCCGAGCGACGCAGACCTCGTCGCGACCCTGCGTCGTGGCCTCCCTGGCTCGACGATGCCGTCCTACTCGTGGATGGCCGATGCGGATCTCGTCGCGTTGGCGCGACATGTTCGCTCGCTTGCCATCGACGGCATGAGCGAGCGCTTGCGGACGCGCGCGGCTTCGCTCGGCATCGTTGCCGACGAAGCCAAGGCGCGTGTCGAAGCCGAACGCCGGATGCAGCCTGGACCTTCTGTCACGGTGCCGCCATCGCTGCCAGAAACCGAGGGCAACCATGAGCGCGGCCATCGGCTCTATCAACGCCACTGCGCGGCGTGCCATGGCGAAGACGGCAAGGGCCGCACGCCAGACATCGCGTGGGCAGGAGTGGCGGATCAACAGTGGCCACGCGACTTCACGGCGGGCTTCATGCGCGGGGAGGCGACGCGGGAGGCGATCGCGCATCGCATTCGCGCGGGGATTCCCGGCGCCAACATGCCGCCGACGGATCTCACGGACGTCGAGTTGGCCTTGCTCGTCGATTACGTGAAGTCGCGCATCGTGGATGGCAGCGAAGGTCAGCATGTGCAGTGGCGCCGCACGATCCGCGCCGCGCGAGTCATCGACATCCCCAATGACCCCAGTGACCCTGACTGGGGCGACATCGAATCCGTTCGCGTGCCGCTCGCGCCGCTGTGGTGGCGCCCTGAAGCAGTGTTCGATGTGCGTGTCCGCTGCGTTCACGACGACGATCGGCTGGTCTTCCAGTTGCAATGGGACGACACGACGCGCGACGACCGCGCGGTGGTGGGTTCTCCGCAGGCGGATGGCGCGGCGCTGGAGTTCTCGACGGAACGAGAGCCGCCGATGTTCGCGATGGGCGGCCATGAGTCCGTGGAGATCTGGCGGTGGCGAGCTTTCCAGCGCGAAGACGTTGCGGGTGGGCTCGACCTGTTGTCGCGACTCGGACGCAACGACGTCGACATGCCCCTGTTCGTCCCAGGCGTGACGCAGCCGTCCCGCGTCGGCGAAGCGCTGCGCGTGCATGGAATGCGCGGCATGGCGCAAGAACGCGGCACCGGCCGCACGATCGTTGCCACGCCGCGTTGGCGCGACGGCGTCTGGACGCTGGTCGCGAGCCGCAGCATGCGCGCGCACGGACCCGGCGAACTGGAGTTCGAGCCGCCGCAGCGGCTGTTCATCGCGTTCGCCGCTTGGAATGGTTCGGTCGACTTGCACGCGGCTTCCAAGTCGGTCTCGACCTGGCACGTGCTTGAACTCGCAAAGTGAACTCGTCGGCGCGTCAGCGCAGGTAGGGGCGCCGCAGCCGCAGGAACGGCGACTCGACGAAACGGAAACTGAGCCAGCCCAAGGGCAGCATCGCGACGAACGCCAGCGTCGCGAGTCCCGTGCACGTCCAGAAGCCGGCGTGCGGAGAGAGCCAGCGAGCCGCTGCATCGCTCAGTTCGAACACGACGAAGAAGTGCAGCAAGTAGATCGAGTAGCTGTAGGCGCCGAGGCGGCCAAGGACGGCGGAGAACCCCCGGTCTTGGGGTCGGCACAGTGTGTCGTAGAGCGCGATCGCAGTTGCATAGCCCGCGCCCTCCAGGCCCGGCAACCAGATCCACGATGGATCCGGCGTCGGATAGCCCGTGGCTCCGTAGTAACCGCCGCTGCTGTCGAACCAGTGGTAGCAGCCGATGCATCCGATGAGGAAGAGCGCCGCGATCGGCCATGCGCGCACGATCACGTCGCGTTGCCGGAGGGCGAGAATGCCGAGCGCAAACTGGTCGAAGCGACCAACGAGCGTCGAGTATGCGAGTGTCTGCACGGTGCCTTCGTAGTGCCAGATCACGGCGCGCATCGCGACGGACGCAACGATGGCGACGACGAGCGGCCAGCAGGACCGTCGGCTGAGGAATAGCATCGTCGGCAGCAGCACATAGAAGTGGAACTCGACGGTGATCGACCAGGCGCCATTGGGCAGCGTCGGGAACACGAGGCCCTTGGCGATGAACACGAGATACTCATCAGTGCTCGCTGTCCCCTTGCTCACTTCACGCAATCCGACGATCGCCAGCACCAGCGCAAGCAGCGGCAGCAGGCGCAGCCCGCGGTTCCACAGGAACGCCGGGAAGCGGACCGTCCTGCCTTCGAGCAATTTGGCGAAGAGGTAACCGGAGAGCGTCATGAACAGCGCCACGCCGGTGTGGCCCTCGTCGAGCAGCGACGCCGGCCACAGCGATGGCACGTTGGCGAACGGCACTGGGGATCCCGCGATGGCTCCCGGCGCGACCTGCGACAGCAAGAAGATCCAGCCCTCGATCGTGTTGTGGATCGCCGAGCACAGGCCGAGTGGCGGTTGCGCCGTCGGTGGCGGCAGGGGCGGTGTGGCAGCAGGGTTGCCGTGGTTGAAGTGCCAGACGAACACGAGCCAGGCGGCGACGGCGCGCACATGGTCGAGTGCGAGGAAGTGCTGGCCGGTCGAGGAACGCATGCTGTGGCAGCCGGGGCCGAAGGCTAGCCGCCGCGTCGCGGGTCGTCGCGGTCAGATTCTCGCTGAACCGCGATGCGTTAGGGTCCGTTCGGCGCGGTCCCTACTGCCGCGGCGTGAACCGCCGGCTCAGTTCGTGTTCTCCCAGTCCATGCACAAGAAGTTCCCTGGCCCGATTGCGGCCGTTGCCGCGTGCGCGGCGTTGGCGGTCCCTGCACCGGCTCAACACCCTACGCAGGCTCAACACCCTGCACCGGCTCAACACCCTGCGCCGGCCAAGACGCCGGCGTCAGCCGGGTCCACTCCTGCCGCCAAGGCCGTGCCTGCTGTTGCCGCGACCCAGAGCCTGCCGCAAGACCCGCAACCCTCGCCCCAGCAGCCCAAGGTGTCTCCGGCGCCGACCGAGCCGCAGCGTCCAGCGCCGCAGGCTGTCGGTCCGCAGGGCGGGCCACCGCGCGTCGTCGTCACTGCATCGGGCTTCGCCGAGGACGAGCTTCGCACGCCCTATACCTACCAGACGCTCGATCAGGACACCTTCGTCCAGCGCGGCTATCGCACGCTGCCTGAGGCACTGCGCGACACGCCTGGCGTGATGGTGCAGAAGACGACGCAAGGCCATGGTTCGCCATACATCCGCGGCTTCACAGGTCGGCAGAACCTCGTTCTGATCGACGGCATTCGCTTCAACAACTCCAGCTTCCGCAGCGGCCCGGTTCAGTACTTCAACACGATCGACGCCTACGCGGTCGACCAGTTGGAGGTGATCAAGAGCCAGGGCTCGGTGCTCTATGGCTCGGACGCGGTCGGTGGCACCGTCAATCTGCACACCCGCTACGCGGACTTCCGCGGCGAAACGGATGGGGCGGGCTTCACGCACGGCTCGGCCCTTTATCGTTATGACACGAATGGCGGCTCGCACACGGGCCGCGTCGAGTCCCAAGTCGGCGTCGGCGGCGGGTTCGGCCTGCACGCTGGCGTGACCTATCGCGACTTCGGCGACATCTGGGATCGCGATCTCGGCACGATGGAGAAGACGGGCTACGACGAGTTCGACTTCGACCTGCGCGCCGACGTCGCGCTCGACCGGAACCACACGATCACTGCCGTGCACCAACAGGCCGCGCAGGATGACGTGTGGCGCACGCACAGCACGATCTACTTCGAGCCGTGGCGGGGCACGACCCAGCCGAGCCCGGACCTTGCGCGCGTTTACGATCAGGATCGTTCGTTGAGTTACCTCCGACTTGGGGGCGAGGACCTTGGTGGCGCGGTCGAGGCCTACAGGTTCACTTTCTCTTTCCAACGCTCGCAGGAAGGGTTCAACCGCACGCGTCTCGTCGGCAGTCCTCCAGTCAACACCAGCGTGCAACTCGATGACACGGACATCGACACGCTTGGCGCGGCGTTGAGCGTCGACAGCGAGCTCGACGGTGTGACGGTGACCTACGGCGCAGACTGGTATCGCGACTCAATCGACTCGGACACCGTGACCACAGTCACGACGCCGCTGGGCGCCACGACGACCACGGTGCCGATCCAAGGTCCGCTCGGCGATCGCGCGCGCTACAACCTGTTTGGCGTGTTCGCGCAGGCGCGCGCGCCGCTATCCGACGATGTCGAGTTGACGCTGGGCGGTCGCTACACCTACGCCTCGGCGGACATCGGCCGCATGAGCGACGGTGGCTCGCCTGCTGCCCCGATCAGCGCGGCAAACGATTGGGAAGACGCGACCTTCAATGCGCGCGTGAGCGTTCAAGTGGCAGACGAGTGGAGCGTCTATGGCGGCGCGTCGCAGGCCTTCCGTGCGCCCAACATCAGCGACCTCAGCTCCTTGAAGTCCTCGCGGACTGGCCAGATCTCGACCGGGTCGCTCGACGTCAACCCGGAGCACTTCATGACCTACGAGGTCGGCACGCGCCACATTGGCGAGAGGCTCGGCCTGCAGGCTGCGGCCTTCTACATCGACATCGAGGACCTGATCACGACGCGCCCGATCGGCACGGTGCCAGTAACGGGTGAAGTCATCACCACGCAGACCAACGGCGCCAACGGTTGGCTGTCTGGAGGCGAACTCGAGGCATCGTGGAACCTCGACCGGCAATGGCGCGCGTCGGGCTTCGTCGCCTATGTCGATGGCGAATCGGATGTCTATCCAACCGGAAGCCTCTCGCCGGTACGGCAACCGATCTCGCGACTGATGCCCACGACCGGTTCGTTGGCGCTGCGTTGGACGCATGAGCAGGGACGGCTTTGGGTCGAAGCTCGGACGACCGCAGCCAATCACGAGGACCGCCTGGATTCTGCGGATCGCGCCGACACGTCCCGAATTCCTCCAGACGGCACGCCAGGCTACTGCGTGCTGATGCTCAGTTCGGGCTACAAGGCGACGGACCATCTCGACCTGTTTCTCACGCTGGAGAACGTCACGGACACGAGCTACCGCATCCACGGCTCCGGCGTGAATCAAGCCGGCTTCAACGCGATCCTCGGCGGCAAGATCAGCTTCTGAGGCCCGTCGAGACTGTCGTCTGGCGGCGGCGCCACACGTGGCGAGTGCTCGCCACTGCAGCGATGCGCAATGCGGGCCCGGTCCCGTTGGACCCAATCCGCATCGGCCTCTGCTCCGCGACCCCAAAGGGCCCTCGGGGATCCTACGAGGGCCTGGGAGAGTGCCATGAGTCTGTGGCACGAAACAACTTATGGACCGATCGACGGCCGAGCACGTGGTTGCCGATGCACGCACGCACGCCGATCTGCGGTGCGCCAAGCCGCAGATTTCCTCGGGAAGCTGTCACAGATCGTCGGTTCGCGGATTCGGGAGCATGCTCGGCAAGTTGCGAATGCAGCTTCCCGCGTGCGGTTGGCCTCTTGGCCTCCCGCGGCCCCATTGGATTCCTCCCATGTCCCTCCGTCTCTCTTTCCTCCGGAACGGCGCCTTGCCGTCGGTGTTCGGGTGCGCCGTCTTGCTCACGGCCTGCGGCTCCCAGTTCCAGCGATACGAGGAGAGCCTCGTCCGCAATCAGATTCACGGCGCAGAAGACGCTCCCGAATGGGTGCGCGGCGCCATCCCCAGTTCGGACGCGGACCTCGCGTTCGTCGGCCGCGGCAACGGCTACAACGTGCTCGACGAGCGCAAGGCCTTCGACGAGGCGTTCCTGCACGCGCGCCAGCAACTCGCAGAATACGTGAGCACGCGCGTGACTGCTGAGGCTTGCGACAAGGACTGGGCCAAGGGCGTTCGGTTCCTGCCGGTCGCGGACGCCGGTCCTGCGGACGGCGAGCGTCCGGGCCAGGAGATCCAATCGCGCGTGCACGCGCTGACGGACGCGATCGTCGGCGAACTGCTGCCAAAGGCGCAGTATTGGGAGCAGTGGGACGTCGACGAATTGCCTCCGCGTCACTGGGACGGGATCGTTCCGGTCAACTCGCATCGATTCGAGATGCGTCGCTACAAGTGCTGGGTCCTCGCAACCATCCGTCGCGATCGCGTCGAGCGCTTTGTCGACGCTACCCTCGGTGCGCTGAAGAATGAGGCTGAGCAACAGCGACTTGCCACCGAACTGCAGAACGCGCAGGGCATCGGCGCCTCGCTTGCGAGCGCGAACAGCCAGCTCGAACAGACGATGCAGGCGCAGCAGCACGAGATCATGAAGCTGCGCGAGCGCATCCACTACGGCCGCGTCTTCCGCCTGACGGCGCGCGACAACTGCCCAGTCGAGGACAACTGCATGCCGCCGGAGCGTCCAATGTGGCGCAACACGGCGCTCCGCGTTGAGCTGCAGATGCCAGAACAGAAGCCGGTTGCGAAGGACTGCTCGGGTTGCAACTCGCTCCCGCTCGGGGGGAAGTGATCCATGCGGTCCCTCTTCCTTCCGCTCGTGTTGGCGGCAACAGCCGCGCTGGCGGGGTGCAGGCACATCCTGCACGTCCACCACGTGGGACATACGCCAGCGCTCGCGGCCTACGAGGCCGTCGACCTGCTGATCGCGCAGCACAATGACCGCAAGGACATCGGGCGCATGCTCATCTCGACCTGCGTCGACGTGAACAACTTCGGCATGACGTCGATGTTTGGGCGGCAGTTGTCGGAGTACATCGCTTCGCGACTGACGCAGAAGAACATCGACGTGATCCATGCTGCGGTCCGTCAGGACCACTTGCAGATGCGCGAGGACGGCCAGTTCTTGCTGTCGCGAGACGTCCGCAATCTGGCGATGGATCACAACGCACGCACGATCATCGTCGGCACCTACGGCGTCGTGCAGGACTACGTGCTCGTGTCGCTCAAGATGGTCTCGACCGTCGACGACTCGACGATCGCCGCGACCGACTTCGTGCTGCTGCGCACGAAGGTCGTGAACGACATGCTGTCGACCTACACCCGCAACATGTGACGCGGGATGCGACTCGGCCTTAGTTCATGCCGAGGCTGCGAGTCGCACGGCGGGCGGTGATCAGCCGCCCGCCTGTTCCTTCCACATTGCGAGCAATGCCAGCGCCTCGCGTGGCGAGAGCCCGTCCAGGTCGAGCGCGCGCAGCGCTTCGACGATTGGGTCCGGAGGCGGCGAGAACAGCTCTTTCTGCCGCAGGCCGGGCCGCTTCCGCTCACGCGCAGTCACCAGCGTCTCACGCATCTCGGCGCCCTCGTTCTCGAGTTCTTTGAGCACCGCCTCGGCGCGAGCGATCACGGCCTTCGGGATGCCAGCGAGCCGTGCGACGTGGAGGCCATAGCTCTTGTCAGTGCCGCCGTCCTCGATGCGGTGCAAGAACACGATCTCGTCGCCCCATTCGCGGACGGCGACACGCTGACTGACGATGGCGCGGCCCTCGGCCTGCAAGTCCGTCAGCTGGTGGTAGTGCGTCGCAAACAGCGCGCGGCAGCCGACGCGATCGTGCAAGTCTTCGGCGATTGCCCAAGCGAGCGACATGCCGTCGTAAGTGCTCGTGCCCCGGCCGACCTCGTCGAGGATCACGAGGCTCCGCTTCGTCGCGTTGTTGAGGATGTTTGCGGTCTCGGTCATTTCGACCATGAAGGTCGAGGCACCGCGGCTGATGTCGTCGCTCGATCCGACGCGCGTGAAGATGCGGTCGACGACGCCGATGCGTGCGGACTTGGCCGGCACATAGGATCCGATCTGCGCGAGCAGCACGAT
>SXPK01000125.1 GCA_005776365.1 Planctomycetia bacterium | reverse complement strand
GGAAATGCGCGCGCCGAGCGACTTCGGCGACCGGCTCGGCGTGCGCCTTGCCACCTCGCCGCGTGAACTCATCGAAAGGCTCGGCGTCGAGGTGCTGACCTTGGCCGGAGAGGATCGCGAACTGTGGCTCCGGTTTTGCCGCAAGGCCGGGCATGCCGCAGTGCTGTTGCCAGCGCTTGCGGACGCGCGCGTGCCGCCGGCGGTGCGCATGCGATGGCGCGAGGCGCTGCGATGAGCAGTGCGCCTCGCGATACCTTTGCCGACTACCGTGCCCGGCTCGACGCGCTCGGTTTCAAGCCGAGCAGCGTTCGCGGGCAGAACTTCCTGCTCGACCCAACGCTGCATCGCGTCATTGCCGATGCCGCGGAATGCGGCCCACGGGACCTGGTGCTCGAGGTCGGCGTCGGGCTCGGATTCTTGACGCGCGAACTGGCCGACCGCGCTGGTTTCGTGGTTGGCGTCGAAATCGACGATCGCCTGCACCAGGTTGCCAGCGAGGACCTGCGCGATCGAAGCAATGTTGCATTGGTGCTCGCGGACGCACTCGGTGGAGAAGGCGGCAGCCTGCCCGAATCGGTGCGCGTGGTCTTGCGCGAGAAGGCGCCAAAGGACGGTGCATTCTTGGTGGTCGGAAATCTGCCCTATTCTGCGTCCGGGCCGTTGCTCGCTGAACTGGCTTGCTTCGAGACCTTGCCCGATCGAATCGTCGTCTTGGTGCAGAAGGAGTTGGGCGATCGGCTGGCAGCGAAGTGCGGCGACGACGACTACGGCGGCCTGTCGGCTCTGCTGCAGACCTACTACGTCGTCGAACGCCTGCGCTCGGTCGGATCCGAAGTGTTTCGACCGCGCCCGAAGGTCGCATCCGCGATCTGCAGGATGCGGCGGCGCGACAGTGCCAGTTCTTGGTCCGCCGCCCAACGACGGGCCATGCAGTTGTTCTTACGGTCGCTGTTCGGCAAGCGTCGCAAGGCCTTGTCGACGACCCTGACGGAGGCAGCTGCTGCCATTGGCGCGAGGGCACCAACCGTGGCCGAGCCCATGCAAAAGCGCCGGGCCGAGAGCCTGTCGCCCGAGGAGTTGGTGTTGCTGTTTCGATTGACGACTGCAACTGGCTGAGACTGAGCGGGGTGGTGGCAGCAGCCGGTTTTCGCGCGGCCACAAGTTTTTTTTCGATTGCCAAAGCGCCAGTGACATCGGGGCGACGGAAGCGAGGGCATCGCCGCGCGCTTCACTGCACGTTCGTCACGCCTTGACAGGTCATTGGTCACCGCGGCAAACTGCGTCCTTCCTGCTGCGACGGCGAACCCCGGCGCAAATCACATCCATCGGACCGGCTGGGTCGACGCGCACGCGCGATCGTCCCACAGGGCGCGAAGCAGCGGGGGCGGATCGTTCGTTACCGAGCCGAGACTAGGCGTCTCATTCTGGGATACCTTTTCTTGGTTGCGGCTGCGTCGTGCCCTGAGGGCATGCCGCGTCTTGACCTGCCTTCCTGAGTTTCCGATGGACCGATTCGAAGAAGCAAAGCTCCGTATCAAGGAGGCGATCGACCTCGTTGCCTTGATCGAGAGCTACGTGCCGCTGAAGCCTCGCGGCCGGCTCTTCGTCGCGTTGTGCCCCTTCCATCAGGAGAAGTCGCCATCGTTCACGGTCTACGCCGACAGCCAGCACTACCACTGCTTTGGGTGCGGCAAGAACGGCGACGCCTTCAACTTCCTGATGGAGCGCGATGGGCTGACCTTCCGTGAAGCGATGGAGACGCTCGCCGATCGCGCGCAGGTGTCGCTCGAAGGTGTGTTCGGGCGCGGCGAGTCGACGCAGCGGGGTCCCGATCCGCACCAACTGCTGGGCGAGGTCCGATCTTGGATGCAGCAGATGCTGCACTCAGCGGAAGGACAGCAGGCGCGCGATTACCTCCAGTCGCGTTCGCTGTCAGCCGCGATCGAGCCCTGGGGGCTGGGCTATTGCCCCAATCGCTCCGGCGCGCTGCGTCACTTTGCGCAAGAGCGTCGGCTGCCCTTGTCGATCCTCGAGCAAGCAGGATTGCTCAAGAATGGCCGCGAGCCCTTCGCCGGGCGCGTCATGTTCCCGATCGAGGACGAGCGCGGTCGCACGGTTGGCTTTGGCGGGCGCATCCTGCCTGGAGCCAAGCCGCACGCCGATGGCTTCGAACCGCCGAAGTACATCAACTCTCCCGAGTCGCCGTTCTTCAACAAGCGTCGCGTGCTCTATGGCCTGCATCAGGCCAAGCGTGCGGGCAGCCGGCGCATCATCGTCATGGAGGGCTACACCGATGTGATTGCCTGCCATCTGGCGGGCTTCCCGGGCGCAGTCGCAGCGCTGGGCACTGCGTTCACGCACGAGCACAGCAAGAAGCTCGAGCGGTATGCGGACGATGGCGTCGTGCTGTTGTTCGACGGGGATCGCGCCGGACAACAGGCCGCGGTGCGTGCAATGCGCGAACTCGTCAACAGCCAGCTCACGGTCAAGATCGCGCTGATGGCGGACGCGAAGGATCCCGCCGATTACGTAGTCGAGCGCCAGGGAGAGGACCCCGACTTGGTCATCGAGCGGCGCGCTCGCTTCTCCGATCTCGTCGCCGGCGCGGACAATGCGCTTTCGACCTGGTTTCAACTCGCGCGGCGTCGCCTCGACTTCTCGCAGCCAGCCCAGCTCGAAAAGGTCGCCCGCGAATGCGCGCTGCTGCTGTCGTTGGTCGAGAACGACCTTCGCCGGCGGGCCCTGCTGCAAGACATGGCGCGCCATCTCGCGGTGCCGCCAGAAGGGCTGCTGCGCATGTTGCGCAAGTATCCGGCGCGGGGAGAGCAGAAGGCCCAGGCCGCGACGCCGGGCCTCGTGCCATCCGACTTGGATATCAAGGAGATCGATCCGGCGCAGTTGCCGGACGACGCGGTTGCCGCGCCACGGCCCGTGCTCGATGCCGAGCGCGACCTGCTGGCGGTGCTGATCTCGTGCCCCGAGTTCGTCGAGCGTGTCGACGCCACGACTCTCAAGTCGCCCGAGGTGACGCAATTGCTCCAACTGATCCGCGGCGCGATCGCGGACGGTCGGACCACCCGCGGCGACGTTGCGCGGCACGTGTTCGCACAGTTGTCGGACGGCCAGATCGTCCGGTCCGAGGGTCTGCGAAGCGTCCTCTCGCGGTCGCTCGCCCGCGCCGACGAGATCAAAGACCCGGCGGCCTTCTACGCCATGCTGGAACGTGACCGGCAGCGCCTCAACGCGCGCAACTCTGCGCGGGGATTGAGGCAACAGCTGCAGGCTGCCCTGGCAGCAGGCGACACCGATACGGCCAACCGGTTGACTCAAGAAATGGTCGCACAGATGCGCCAATCCACCCGCAACCCTGCTGGAGGAGGCGCCTAGTGATCCCCTTTTCGATCCATCCGACAAACAGGGGAGGGGCGGGAGACCCTGGCCTTCCCATCCCTCCGAAGTCCTGTTCGCTCGCAATCTTCATTTCTCGCTACCCGATTCATCCTTCCTCCGTAAACGAGTTCCCCCCCGAACTCGGACCACGCTGAAGCGGAACCCCCATCTGCACCCCATGGATACCCTGGACAAGAAGATCAAGGCGCTGATCAAAGCCCATCGCAAGACGGGCGCAGTCACCCTCGCCCAGCTGAACGCCGCGCTCACGGACGGCGACTCGGCGCCCGAGCGCATCGAGGCTGCGATGGCGATGATCGAAGAGGCGGGCCTCGACATCGTCGAGGAGGACCCGAAGAACAAGGACAAGAAGGGCGGTGGGCGCAAGGAAGACGACGAGGGGGGGGACGAGATCGATCTGCCTGAACTCGACTTGCAAGAACCCAGCGAGGCCGAACTCGCGGCGCCGATCGTCGACATCACCGAGAAGATCGACGACCCAGTGCGGATGTATCTCACCCAGATGGGCGAGATCCCGCTGCTCACACGCGAGGAGGAGATCTCGCTGGCGCGCAAAATCGAGTTGACGCGAAAGCAGTTCCGCAAAGAGGTGTTGAGCTCGGGCTTTGGCCTCAAAGAAGCCATCGAGATCCTCGAAGACGTGCTGAAGGGCGAGCTCGCGTTCGACCGCACGTTGAAGGTCAACCAGCAGGACCCCGAAGTCGGCAAGGCCGATCTTTCGGACCGTCTGCCCGGCAACATCGCGACGCTTCGCCGGATCTACGACGCTGCCAAGGTGGACTGCCGCGAGATGATCGAGGGCAGCCCGTCGGCGGAGGCTGTGCAGCAGACCAATAAGCGCATCTTCTCACGGCGCCGCAAGGCTGTTGCGCTGATCGAGGAGCTCAATCTGCAGGGCAAGAAGGTCCGGCCGATGATCGACTTGATCGAGAGTCGCGTGCAGGAAGCGCATCGCCTGAATCAGCGATTGCAGCGCTACCGGGGCGCTCAGATCCAGAACCCGGATGCGCAGGACACGCGGCGCCGTCTGCTCGACATGCAGATCGACGGCCTTGAGACGATTGATCGACTCGAGCGGCGTTTGCAGTTCGTCCGCCAGGCCTACGCCAACTACGAGGACGCCAAGCGCAAGCTCGCGTCCGGCAACCTGCGTCTCGTGGTCTCGATTGCCAAGAAGTACCGCAACCGCGG
>SXPK01000124.1 GCA_005776365.1 Planctomycetia bacterium | reverse complement strand
CGTGTCCAGCGTGACGTTGTACCGGAGCCGGCTCGGGCCATCGGGCGCGGCCTATTCAGCCGTAGCGAAGACGGAGCTGACGCCGTGAACGTCTGGATCCTCGGCGCCTTCGGCTGCGCACATGACGATCGTCGAAGTGGCGGTCTCCGAACCCTTGGAGCGGGTCGCACGCGCCAGCAGCCTCGCCTCCGTGCGAACGATGCGGCGCCGTTCCAGGTCGATCGTCATCGAACCCTCGGATTGGCGGATTTCGAACATCACGCCTGGCCTAGTGGTTGGCGCAGCGGGCTGGTAGATCGCGGTGACGAGTGCCTGCGAACGGTCCACGGCCGCGAGTCGATAGGTAGTCGGCGTCGCTGCGTTACCGGGCATCACGCCGAACAACTTGCTGCTTCCATTCCAGGAGGTGCCGATGGCCATCGGCTCGTGGGGCAGCGCAACGAACCAGGCCGAGAACAGCGTGCGGAAGTCGGCGCCGATCGAGTCTTCTGCGGCTTTGTCGAGCAAGCGGGGCTTCTCGACGGCAGTGACCTCGCCGGTTGCCGAGACTTCCAGCGTGAACACCGAGCCCGTGAGTTCACGCAGCGTCTGCAAGGGTCCGCTATCGGGCAGCGGCGCAGCGGAGTCGTAGTCAACGCTCACGTTCGGCGCAGTTGCCCGCAGCCGCAGTCGGTCGAGTCGACACTCCACCTTGGTCGCATCAAGTTCGCGCTCGCCGACCGTCGCCGTGAAGGTCAAGCAGGTCACCATGCTCACGTTCTTTTTGGCGTCTTCGAAGCGGCTGGCGCTTTCTACGGACACCGTGAACACGAAGTTCTCGCCTGGTCGCAGTTCCGGTGCGAGTGTCGCAGTCGCCGCTCCGCCCTGCTGTGCAGCGGCAAAGGCTGCGGGCAGAAGAGTGGCGAGGGCAAACCGGCGGAGCAACATGGGCCGGGATGATTGCCGCCCACGGGGTTGCCTGCACCAACAAAGGTGGGAGCTCGCTCGAAACGACACAGCCCCGCTGCGACTTGCGTAGCGGGGCTGTGGAGCGTCGGTCAGGGACCGGATCCGCGCTGACGGCTCAGTTGCCGATCAGCGTTTCCATGGCGCCGGACACCGCAATCTGCAGCGACGTAGTGAGCGCCGGATCGAGGTTGACCTGCTGCCAGACCAACGAAGCGCCGACGAAGGTCGGATCGACCGGGATCGGGATGCTGGTCGAGACTGCGCCGGTGAACGGGTCGGGGAAGCCGACGAAGTTGAGATCGATCGTGATCATGTAGGCGTTCGAGCCCGGCGACGCGCCTGGGATCGGGAAGCCAGCCGGGAACGGCAGGCCGCTCATGCACAGGATCGACAATGACAGTGGCGCCATGTTGGAGCCACGGATCACGAAGGGGTTCGCCCCGATCGTCAGGTAGCCATCAGCCGAGATGCCCGGCGTCAGGCTGGCGGAGTTCAGCGAGCCCGTGCCATAGAAGGTCTTGCTGGTGTTGGGCGCGCGGATCGTGAGGTCGTCAAACAACGGCGGACGGCAGTTGGCGTTGTAGAGGATCGCTTCGCGGTAGCCGAAGTAGACGCCGCCGGCGTTGGTCGTCGTCGTGGTTGCGTGGTAGCGCGCGCCATCATCCTGGCCGACCGTGCCGCCAAAGGTGCCGACGACTTCGTCGCCCTGGATGTGCAGGCGGATGCGTTGCCAGCCGTCATTGACGCCCGCAACGATGTCGATCGGGCCCGCGATGATGTTGAAGTTGGTTGGGTTGGCGTTGCTCGGGCCGTCGTGGAGGTCCACGAGGTAGAGGCGCGAGAAGGTGGGCGTGCGGTAGTGCGCCCAGCAGATGCCACTCACGCCGTGGTAGCGCAAGCCGACGCCGAGGGCGATCGAGCTGAAGTAGTTGCCCGGGACGTCACCAGGATTGGCGTTGCCCGTGATCGAACCGCGCCCGCCGAGGCACCACCATTCGCCGTCGCCGGCGTTGTAGGTGCCGACGACGTAGGCAGGGTTGCCGGCGATGTAGGGCGTGGTCTGGGGGTTGACCGGCGCCATCACTGGCTCGAACCACGCATAGGTGTCGATCACGACGTCTGCGACGGATCCGACCGGCGCTGCGTGCGCGTTGCCGCCGCCGGTGACGTCCCAGAACGACATGGCCATGCCGCCCTGCGGCGATGCTGGCTTGACGGAGAGGTTCTGCGCATTGATCACCGTCGGATCGACGTGTGAAGGCGGCGGGAACCCATCGGCGAAGCCGAGGATGTCGCTGCCGATGACACCGCCGTCGAAGTTGTTGGCGTAGGGCAGGCCCGCCGGCAACACGTTGGTGCTGCCAATCGTGGGATACGACAGCCCGTTGAAGTCCGACGTGTTGCTGTTGTTGTCGTAGCCGTCCTGGGTGCGCGCGATCGTGGAGCGCGGGCCAAATGGCGCGTCACCGGTTGCATAGTCGCCGTAGAAGCCGGGGCCCTCGAGCGGGAAGCCGGTGGAGACAACGCCGCCCATCTCGAAACAGACCGAGTCGATGACGACGTTGGCGGTGTCCCACAACTCGATGGTGTCGCCGGGACCGTTCTCCATCAGCGCGACGTAGGTGGTCGCCGGTGGAATGATCGCGATCGAGAAGCTGACGCCGGGGACCGTGGTCGGAACCACAGGCGCGTGACCGACGACGAAGAATGCGCCGGGATTGATGACGGTGCCGGCCGGAATGATGAAGGTCGGGTCGCCGCCAGCGCCGCCGGGGGTAATCGAGGGGCTGGTTGCATCGCGGCAAACGAGCTTCCACCCGCTGATGTCGAGTGCAGATCCGCTGCGGTTGTAAAGCTCCACGAACTCACGGTCGTCGGTGCCACCGTCGTCGTAGCAAAACTCGTTGATGACGACAGGTGCTGTAGATGAGCCGGGACCTTGCGGCACGAACGCTGCGGCCGCAACGAGGACACTGAGCATGGTTTCTCCTGGGGGCTGGGCGAAGGAATCGCGGCGATGTTCACACCGCGAAGGGCCCGAAGTTCTAGCGATCTCGATGCAAACTGGAAGGGGCCCGGAGGCTCGCTATCGGCTCGACTCGCAAGTGGGTGCCGCTATTTCGGCGCGCAGTGTCGGGTTCGCCGGGAGTCGCGACCTTGGCGCAGTGGCACGTTGGACCGCAGCGATGTGCACGTCGCGATTCGCAGTCGGATGTCACCACGACGCGGTGTGCGAGGCGGTGCGCGAGGCGGTGTGCGAGGCCGTGCAGCGAAGACAAAGGTCTGGCAGCGAGTTCGTGGGGCAATCCATGGATTCTGCCTCGAATTCGCGACGCAGCCGTCGGGCACTCGGACCGGCACCAACTGCCGCGTTGTCGTGTGAAGACTTCCAGTGGATGACAAGGGATAAGGCGGCGCCGGATCGGGCGTGGGACCTGCAACAAGAGTTCGTGGACCAGGGAAGCACGGTAACTTCGCCGCGTCGAGGTCGTGGCCAGCATCGCCCGAGTCCTTGTTGGATGGGCGCCCAGGATGTGCTGGCGGCAGTCGGGCGTTTGTTTCCGGCTTCGAAGGGCGTCCTGATGTTCGGTCGTGATGCGACAGCATGGCTGCAACGCAACCGAAGTGGTGCGTCGGTCGGTTCCCGCGGGCGCCGCACGGGCATGAGAACTGACGCACGTCCATCCAAGCCATGCGATGACTTGTCTGGGGCACTTTGCTGCAGCACAGATGGCGCAGCCTTGCATGAATGCCGCCGCGCGCCATCGTGACGCCATGCCTTCGACCTTCGTGGTGACGGTCCGCTGCTTTGCCGCCGTGCGCGAGTTGCTCGGCAGCGATCGGATCGAGTGCGCGCTTGCAGAAGGCTCGACCGTCGCAGACCTGCGCGCAGAACTCTGGCGCCGCGAGCCGCGCTTGCGGACCTTGCAGGTCGCGTGGGCCGTCAATCAGTCCTATGCGCGCGAGGATCGCGCCTTGCAGGCTGGCGACGAGATTGCGTTGATTCCGCCGATCAGCGGCGGCAGCCCGGACGCGGACGTGTTCCGGCTCGACTTCGTGCGTGGCCCGATCGACGCGCGAGAACTGGAGCGACAGGCGCGCACCGATCGCGACGGGGCTGTCTGTTCTTTCACGGGCACGGCGCGCGATCACACCGATGGCGCGGCGGTGGAACTGCTCGTCTACGAAGCCTACGAAGACATGGCGCAGAAGGTCGTGCGGCACATCGTCGATGATGTGTTCCTTCAGCACGCGATCACGCGCGTTCGCGTTGCGCATCGGCTCGGCGTCGTGCCGGTGGGCGAGGCGGCAGTGGTCGTCGTGGTCAGTGCTCCGCACCGCGCGCCGGCCTTCGACGGCTGCCGCGCGATCATGGACCGCATCAAAGAGCAGGCGCCGATCTGGAAGCGCGAGCGCCTGCGCAATGGAAATGGCGAGCGTTGGATCGGCGAACTGCCGCGCCAAGAATCCTGACCGTAGCGGCTTGCTTGCGTTCGCACGTTTGGACCATGGCGCGTGGTCTGCTAGAAGGTTTGCCCCTTCGCCCCAGCCCTCGACCAGAACGATGAAGCTCCGACTCGCCAAGTCCGCGTCCGCCTCGGCAGAAATGTCCATCCTGCTCCTCGCCGAGGACGAGGTTCCGCGCCTGCCTGCGGCCTTGCGGCCTTGCTGGGAAGCAGCGAAGGCGACCGGCGACCTGCGCACCGATTGCCGCAAGACCGGCGTGTTCCATCCGAAGACTGGACCCAAGCGCTTGGGCATCGTCGGGCTCGGCAAGTCCGGCGCGATCGACGCCGAGGCCCTGCGGCGCGCCGCAGCGGTTGCGCAGTCCTTGGCGGAGGATCGCGGTGTGCGCTCCTTCGAGGTCGTTCTCGACGCGGCGATCTTCGGCACTGCCAAAGCCGAACAGGCAGGCGCTGCCATCGCCGAGGGACTCGTGCTCGGCTCCTATCGCTACGAGCCGCCGAAGAAGGACGAGCGGAAGCCGCGCAAGGCGCAGGACTGCGCCGTGGTGTTGGTCTCGGGCGACCATGGCGGATTCTCGCGTGGCTTTGACCGCGGCGTGATCGGCGCCGAGGCGACGGTGTTTGCTCGCGACCTGGAGAACATGGCGGGCAATCTGTGCACGCCGACGGTGCTCGCCAATGCCGCAAAGAAGCTCGCCGGTAACGGTGTCACGGTGAAGGTGCTCGACAAGGCTGCGATGGAGCGCCTGAAGATGGGCGCATTGCTCGGGGTTTCGAAAGGCAGCAGCGAACCGCCGAAGTTCATCGTCATGGAGTTTGGATCGAAGCGCGCCACGGAGACTGTCTGCATCATCGGCAAGGGCCTGACGTTCGACAGCGGCGGCATCAGCATCAAGCCCGCCGCCAAGATGGACGAGATGCGCTACGACATGTGCGGCGCGGGCGCGGTTCTCGGTTTGTTTCACGCGCTGAAACATGGCGCGTTGAAAGGGAAACAGCAGAAGCAGCGCATCGTCGGGCTGATCGCCGCCAGCGAGAACATGGTCGGCCCGGAAGCGCAGAAGCCCGGCGACATCGTTCGCGCAATGGACGGGCACACGATCGAAGTGCTCAACACCGACGCCGAGGGTCGCCTCGTGCTCTGTGACGCGATCGCCTACGCGAAGAAGTTCTATGCGCCAAAGCAGATCGTCGATCTCGCGACATTGACCGGAGCGGTCGTCGTTGCGCTCGGCCACGAGGTCGCAGGATTGCTCGGCAATGACCAGAAGCTGATCGACTCACTAATCGCGGCGGGCAAAGCGGCCGACGAGCCGCTGTGGCAGTTGCCGCTCTGGGATGTGCACAAGGACCAGATGAAGTCGAAGTACGCCGATCTCGCCAACATCAACGGCGGCCAGGGCGGCGGCACGATCGCGGGCGCCGCGTTCTTGAGCTTCTTCGCCGGCGCCACGCCTTGGGCGCACCTCGACATCGCAGGCACGGCATGGGGCGGCATCAGCAAGGACTACTACCGCTCCGGCGCAGCGGGCACTGCGGTCCGCACCCTGCTCGCATTCGTGCGCGGTTGACCGCGCCGAGGCCCTTCGCTTCTCCATCGACGAGGGACCGCAGCAAGCTTGCCGGCGCGGCCCCTTGCGCGTTTCCTGTGCGTCCCACCCGACCAAAGCCATGGCAGATCGCATCGTCGCTCCCAAGCCGCACGTCCAGCACAACGCCCGCATCCCTTCGTGGGACGACTACAAGGCGCTCTATGACGAGTCGCTCGCCGATCGCGAGGGCTTCTGGGAACGACAGTCGGAGTTGATCGATTTCTACGCGCCATTCTCGCGCGCGATGCGCCAGGACTTCGATCGGGGCGAGGTGGCCTGGTTTTGCGATGGCCAGCTCAACGTCGCCTACAACTGCGTCGACCGGCACCTTGTCGACAAGAAGGACCAGACGGCGATCCTCTGGGTCGGCGACGAACCGGGCCAGTATCGCCACATCTCCTACGGTGAGTTGCACGAGCACGTTTGTCGCGTCGCCAACATGCTGTTGCACCACGGCGTGAAGAAGGGCGATCGCGTCTGCATCTACATGCCGATGATTCCAGAGTGCGCCTACGCGATGCTCG
>SXPK01000123.1 GCA_005776365.1 Planctomycetia bacterium | reverse complement strand
GGCGCGTGGCGTCGCTCGCGTGCACGAATATCACGTGGTCGCAAGCTTCGATGAGCCCGCGCTCGAGCAGGAGCGGCACGTCGAGCAGCACGGAATCGCCCGCCGCTTTCGCGGCCGCGATCGCGGCCAGAGTCTCGTTGCGGACCGGCGGATGCGTGAGTGCTTCGAGTTGCTGCCGCGCCACCGGGTCGTTGAAAATGCGGGCCGCCGTTTTCTCTCGGTCGAGCTGTCCTTGTGGAGTCAGCAGGTCTGGACCCAGCGCCATGGCGATGGCCGCAAGGATTTCGGGCCGTTGCGTGACTTCGCGCGCCAAGCGATCGGCGTCGACATGGACGAGACCGTGCGCCGAAAAGGCCGCGGCGACGACGGACTTTCCAGCAGCGATGCCCCCAGCGATTCCCACAACCAGCGGCCGCCGGGGGCTGAATCGAAAGGGTGTGGGGGGCTCTTGCTCGCTCGGTCCGGGCACCTTCTCATCCTGCCCCGGTCGGTGGCCTCGACGCAAGCGGGCAAGCCGACTGCTTGACCTTCCCTTCACGCCCTTTCTAGAATCCGCCGCCCTCGCACCGACCGGATCAGCCCTCGGCGGAACCTCCGCCGCAAAGGCTGCTTCGGATCGGGACCTGCCCAGGTCCCGTCGTGGCGAGGCCCCGAACGTGCCGTGCCCTCTACGGTTCGTTCATCCTCCCACTCCTTCGCCCTGGTTCGTCGGCCGCCGAGGCCGTCGGACATCCGCCAGACCCCCTTGGAGCTTCGGCAAATGCACACCCGTCAGAACGGCGCCGCCCACGTCCCGATCATGTTCTTCCTGATCCTGCTCGTGATGTTCTTGGGCGCCTTGGCGTTCGCGTACGTCAGCGCGGACGCGAATACCAACCTGCGCACCGACAACGCGACGCTGCGCGCCGAGATGAAGTCGATGAGGGGCAAGCAGTTGCTCCTTGGTCACTACATCGAGGACCTCGGCACGGTGCTGCAAATGCCCGGCAAGTACACTGGCCGCCCGGAAGTCGCAGCGGAGGTCTACGAGAACTCCACGCTCGACGGCATCGCTGGCGTCGCCGATCCGAAAGAGATCAAAGGCAAGCTCGATGCGTTTGGGACGAACCTCGGCTTGAGTTCGACGCGCGGCGTCGAGGATCTGTTCGCCGCGGTCGTCAATCAGAAGGCTTCGCTCGACAAGCGCGTCGCCGACCTGAGCATGGAGCGCGACGCCGCTCTCGCGACCAAGAACGCAACCGACACCAAGTTCTCTGAAGCGACTTCATCGCACTCCCGCGCGAGCAACGAGATGCGGCAGACGTTGGAGCAGACGCGCGCCGACTTCGAGAGCGGCAAGAGCGAACTGCAAAACCGCATCAGCTTGCTGCAGCAGAACGTCCGCGATCGTGACACCCAGATCGCCGAAGAGAAGGAGAGCCGCACCACCGAGCGCAAGGGACTGCAGGTCCAGATCGGCCGGCTCCAGATGCACAACACTGCGCTGGTCGACAAGGACAAGATGCGCATCCCGCCGAGCATGGCCGACGGTTCGATTCTCGTCGCCAAGGGCGGCTTGAACACCGCGTTCATCAACCTCGGCAAGAAGGACATGCTGCAGCCGGGCACGATCTTCCAGATCAAGAACACCGGCAGCGACGTGGTGAAGGGCTATGCCACCGTTACGCGCATCGAAGACGTTCGCGCCGAAGTCGCTCTGTCGGGCATCGTCGATGCGATTGGCGATCCGATCCGCGATGGCGATGCGATCTACAACGATCTCTACAGCCCGGGCCAGAGCAGCAAGCGCACGATCTACCTGCTCGGTCGCTTCGGCTACCCCTACCACAAGCCGCAGCTCACCAAGCTGCTCGAAAACCTCGGCAACCGCGTCGTCGCGAAGATGGGCCCGGGAGTCGATACGGTGATCCTCGGCGACGATGCGATCAACGAGGCCGGTGACGGCTTCACGAAGGTCGAGGAGTCCGAAGAGTTCAAGGCGGCGACGATGCTCGGCGTCGAGTTCGTGCCGATGCGGAAGATCCGCGACATCGTCAAGCCGTGAGGTGAGGCGGTCGCTGGCCGCCACACGACTTGAAGCGGGCCTCGACCACAACGGTGGGTGAGGCCCGCGTCGTTTGGGGGGCGTCCATTGCCGGCGGAACCGCCAGCCGCCTCGCCGATGGCGAACCATCGCCACGCAGCTATCGTGCCCGTCCCGATGGTAGCTCTGGACGATCCGAGAATCCGCGAGGCCTACGCGGAGCCAGAAGAACTCCCGCGCATGGCGTTCGGCGATCACCTCGACGAGCTGCGCAAGCGCCTCGTGCGCTCGGTCGGCGCACTCGTGGTCGCCGTCGCCGCGATGCTGCCGTTCCACGACGAAGTTCAGGGCATCATCACCGAGCCCTACCGCATCCTGTGGCGGCAGGCCTTTCTCGATCACGTCGCGTCGCTCGAAGCCAAAGAGGCCGCTGCTGTGCTCGACAAAGACTTCGGTGTCGAGTTCCTCGCGAACTGCCGCAAGTATGGCGAGCAGATCCTCGCCGGCGAGTTCCCCTGGCCGGCGCTGCTGCCAGACAAGACCGGGTTTCCCGTGCCATACACGCTCGTTGCGATTGGCGGCCTCGACGACTTCTGGACCTTCATGATGTCGTCGTTCGTGTTCGCCTTCGTGATGGCCTCGCCGGTTGTGATCTGGCAGGTGTGGGCGTTCATCGCGGCGGGCCTCTATCAAGGCGAACGGAAGGTCTTCTACCGCTTCTTCCCGTTCTCGATCGTGCTGCTGACCACGGGCGTGCTGTTTGGCTACTTCTACGCGGTGCCCTACGGACTCGGTTGGCTCGTCCGGATGATGAAGACCGACCAGGTCTCCGCGCTGCTCGGCGTGAGCCAGTACTTCACGCTGTTGTTCACGATGACCGCCGCGCTCGGCGCGGTGTTTCAGTTGCCGCTGGTGATGGTCGCGTTGCAGCGCGTCGGCTTGGTGCGGCATTCGACGCTGGCCAAGAACTGGCGCGGCATGGTGCTGGCGATCTTCGTGATCTCCGCAGTGATCACGCCGCCTGATCCGTTCAGCATGATGCTGATGGCGGGGCCGACGCTGCTGCTCTACCTCATCGGCCTCATGCTGACTTCGCGCGGCAAGCGGCACGAGGTCCCGATACCCCCGCCGGTCGGCGAGCCGGCATGAGCGGGCCGATCCGCACGGCGGAGGTTCTGTCGATCGGCGACGAGCTGATCCACGGCTCGAACCTCGACACGAACGCGCGTTGGCTTGCGCAATTGCTCGAATGCCACGGGCTCACGGTCGAGCGCTTCACCGTCGTTGGTGACGATCCCGCGCTGCTGCAGCGCGCGATGGACGAGGCGTGTCGGCGCGTGGATGTCGTCGTGGCGACCGGCGGTCTGGGCCCGACGCTCGACGACCGCACTCGCGAGGTCGCGGCGCACTTGGCTGGGGGTCCGCTTTGGTTCGACCCCGCTTCGTGGCAGGCGATCCTCGATTATCTGCGCTCGCGCAATCGCCCGATCCCTGACAGCAATCGCCGGCAAGCCGAGTTTCCACCAGGCGCCGTGGTGTTGCCAAATCCCGTCGGCACCGCGCCGGCGTTTCGCGTGCGGATCCATCGCGCCGAGCTGTTCGCGTTTCCGGGCGTTCCTCGCGAGATGAAGCGGCTCGCCGAAGACCACCTTGCGCCGTGGCTCGCGAAGTTGCCGGGCGCGCAACCGATCGCGCAGCACTGCCTTCTCGTGCTCGGACCGAGCGAAGCCTTGCTCGGCGAGCGCATCGAGCCATTCATGATCGCGGAGAGAGAGCCAGCGGTTGGCATCACGGCGAGCGGCGGGCTCCTGACGATTCGCGTCGTTGCGCGCGGATTCGACCTCGACGCTGCGCGCGCGGCTTGCGAAGTCACCGCGGCGGAAATCCGTCCTTTGCTTGGTGAGTGGTTGCTGGCGGAAGGCGAGGCGACGCTCGCCGAACTGGCCGTAGGGCGCTTGATCGCTCGCAACGTCCGTGTTGCCGCAGCCGAGTCATGCACGGGCGGCCTGTTCTCCGCAAAGCTCGCCGAGGTGCCGGGCGTGTCGGCCGTGTTCTTGGGCTCGGTGGTCAGCTACGCCAACGACGCCAAGGTCACTGCCTTGGGCGTCGAACCGCAGTTGCTGCAGCAGCACGGCGCCGTATCGGAGGAAGTGACCGCGGCGATGGCTTTGGGCGTCTGCAAGCGACTTGGCGCGCAACTCGGCCTGTCCGTCAGCGGCATTGCCGGCCCGGGCGGCGGCACTGAGGAGAAGCCGGTGGGCACGATTTGTTTTTGCCTGTGCCTTCACGGCGAAGTGAAGACATGGACCCTCCGTTTCCCCGACCTCGGCCGCGAGTTCCTGCGCGAACGAGCCGCAATCGAGTTGCTCGCCGCCATCCTGCGCCACGTTCGCTGAAGCCACGGTGGGGGAGCTGACGGCGCCGGCCGCGCAGCGCGTTGAAGCACGCAGAAAGGTTGCGATCTCTTGCCGCCGAAACGATCTCGCCGAGATGCGAGCTGCGGCGGATCTTTGGATGCGGCTTCCTTCGCACTCCAAGATCGCACCGACTGCCGGGCTCCCGGCGACGCCGGCGTGCTTCCATGCTCTGCCTGGCCGTGGCCTGTCCAGTGCCTGGGTTGCAGAGAAGGCTCCGCAGGCTGGGGACGATCCCTGAACTCCCCGCCACGCCCGCGCTGCCGGGACGTGCTCCTGGTGGACTTCGGGTGACGAGTTGCTATCTTCCCCGCCCTCTACCCCGTGGTGTAATTGGTAGCACAGCAGGTTTTGGTCCTGTTAGTTGCTGGTTCGAGTCCAGCCGGGGTAACCAGTCCCCGTCGACTTGGGCCATGGCGCCACGGTGGTTGGGGCCGTTCTTTTCGCCTCTCGATCACTTCTTGCTACCCCGTGGTGTAACGGTAGCACAACAGATTCTGATTCTGTTTGTCAAGGTTCAAATCCTTGCGGGGTAACCACTTACGGCTCGGTCGCGCAAGCGATCGGGCCGTTTTCTTAGCCGCCGCCGACCTTCGCCATCAGGCCCGCCGACAGGGTGTGCCGATCCGGTCTTCGAGACCGCCCAGGATGCTGCGATGACCCGCCGACCCTTCCAACGACTGCGCCGCGACGTGCTCGTGTCGAACCCGTGGCACCTCTACTGCAAGGACCGCTACACGCAGGCGGACGGCAGCGAAGGGAGCTACTACTACATCGACATGCCCGGGTCGTGCGGCGTCATCCCGCTGTTCGACGATGGCACCACGGTGCTGGGGCGCGAATACCGCTACCTGCTCGGCGGCGACTACTGGGAGTTTCCGATCGGCGGGATGCAGGCTGGCGAGACAGCGCTGCAAGTGGCGCAGAAGGAACTGCACGAAGAAGCCGGCCTCGTGGCCAAGAGCTGGATCCCGATCGGCACGTTTGCGCCATACAAAGGCCTGTCCACCGAACTCTGCCATTACTTCGTCGCCAAGGACCTGACGGCCGACCACCAGGAACTCGAGCCCAGCGAGCAGATCTCGGTGCACCGGATGCCGCTGCACGAAGCGCGCAAGCTCCTCGTCGAACAGCCGTGCGGCGATGGTATGTCGTGGTGCGGACTCGTGCTGCTCGACCGCTGGCTTGCTGCAGAAGCGCAGAAGTAGTCGGCGGACCTTGTCGGCCATGGCCCCGCCTTGCGCGCGCTGCGCGAACAGGGTGCGATGCGATGATGCATCCCGCCGAGCGTCCGTTCCGCGTCACCGTCTACGCATCGTCGAGCGAACGGATTCACGCGGACTACTTTGCGCCGGCAGAGGAACTCGGCTGGCTCATTGCCGACCGCGGCTTCGAATTGGTGTGGGGCGGCGGCCGTTTCGGGCTGATGGGCGCGGTCTCGCGCGGCGCGCGTCGCCGCGGCGGCACGATGCGCGGCATCATCTTGCAGATGTTCGTCGACAAGAACGTGCACTGCCCGCACACCGAGGAGATGGAGTCCGTCACCGACATGCGCACGCGAAAGCGCGGACTCGATGAGGCTGGCGACGCCTATGTCGTGCTGCCGGGAGGACTCGGCACGCTCGAGGAGGCGATGGAGATCCTGTCGTTCAAGCAACTGGGCTTTCATCACAAGCCGGTCGTGCTGCTCAACACGAAGAACTACTGGGATCCGCTGATCGCGATGATCGAGCGCGGTTTCGACGAAGGGTTCATTCAATCGCATTACCGAGGCGTCTACGCGGTCGCTCAGACGCCGGCGCAAGCGATCGAGCACATCGTGACCGCGAAGCCGTGGAATCCAGCGCCGTGGCATGCAAGCCTCGCCGACAAGCCGGGCGGTGGCGCCGGATGAGTGTGCGAGAACGCGACCTGGGGCGGATCCGCGCCGCGCTGCGCGCTGCTTCGACGGCCTTGCAACGCCATCTTGGCGCGCCGATCGACTACACGATCAAGCAAGGCCATGGCCCGGTCACCGCGGCGGACCATGAACTCGATGCGCTGCTGCGCACGATGCTGCCAGAAGCCGGCGAGGGTTGGTTGTCGGAAGAGTCGGTCGACGATGCCGCGCGGCTGTCTTGCCGTCGTGTGTGGATCGTCGACCCGATCGACGGCACTCGCAGCTTTGTCGCCGGAAGACCCGAATACTCGATCTCGATCGCGCTGGTCGAAGACGGTGAACCCGTGCTCGGCGGCGTCTGCAATCCCGCGAGCGGAGTGACTGTTCTCGGCGGACCCGGTGCAGGGCTGATGGTCGAAGGGGAGCCGAAGCTTGTGTTCCCCGGCCGCGCGCGCGAGGGCGCGCTGCGTGTGCTCGCGAGCCGTTCGGAGTGTCGATCCGGCGAATGGGACGCCTGGCTAACGAGCGGTGACGTCGACGTGCTGCCGATCAGTTCCGTTGCCTACAAGCTCGCGCTCGTCGCCGCTGGCTTTGCTGATGCCACGTGGACCGTGTGGCCCAAGAGCGAGTGGGATGTCGCCGCCGGAGCGGCCCTGGTGCGATCCGCCGGCGGCAAGGTCTGGGCGCCCGGAAGTGGCGCGTTGCGACTCAATCGCGCGGCGCCGCAGTTCGCAGGCTTCGCGGGGGCTTCTGTGCGCGTCGCCGCGCGCGTGCAGGCGATGCTCGGCGATGCTCCTTGAGGCCATGGCCACCACGCGTTACCGCTCCCTCGTGTTCCGGCTCCTCGCGATCGCGATCGGCTTCGTGCTCGCGCTCGCATTCGGCGAACTGGTCTACCGCGTCCTGCGGAAGCCTGGGCTGTCGCCCGTCACGCATCCGGACTACGTGCTGCACGACTCGGAGTTGGGTTGGGAATATCGACCCAGCGCAAAGCATCGTCACGTCACTTCGGAGTTCGAAGTCCAGGTCATGACGAATCGCGATGGCTTCCGCGGCTGGGAGTAGCCGACCGAACTGCTGGGATCTCGCAGCGTCGTCGCGTGCTCGTGCTCGGCGACTCCTTCGCGTCCGGCTGGGGTGTTTCCTTTGAGCAGACGTTCACGGCGCGACTCTCGCTCGAGCATCCCGAGTGGAACATCCGCAATGCAGCGGTTGCTGGCTACGGCGCCGACCAGAACCTGCTCGTGCTGAGCCGGCTCGTGCCGCAGTTCCGGCCCGAGGTCGTCGTGTGCGTGTTCTGCGACAACGACTTGTGGGAGTCGAGCTCCGACGAGGCCTACGGACGCGGCAAGCCGCAGTTCGAGATCGATGGCGACTCGTTGCGGCTCCGCGTCGCGCACGTCGAACAATCGTGGATGCAGGAGCACCGCGCGCTGTTCGCTGCAGCGCGCAAGAAGCTGTGGGCGGCTGTCGATGAGCCGGCACGTTCTGCGGTGGACGGCCACTGGAATGAGCGGGGCCACTCTGCAGTCGCGGGCTTGCGCGGGCCTGTGATTACGAGCGAGCTCGCGAGGCTCCCGGCGGCATCAGGCCGATGTGGTATCGTGCCGGATAAGTCGTCGAACAGCGCCGAAAACGGCAGATGAACCTCACCCAATGTTGCCCGTCCCTCGCGGCACTCACCGTGTTCGCGTGTGGGCTCGATGCCCAGGCCCCGACGCAGCGCGCGATCGCGCTGCCGTCGCCGCTCGTCATGGGCGCGTCGACGCAGTTCGACCTCGCGCATCCGGCGTCGGCGGCCGGCAATCCGTGTTGGTTCCTGCTCGCTTCGCGGTTTCGCGGCGCGCAGGGCGTCTTCGTCGCGCCCTTCGCGTGGAACGGGCTCGCGCGTCTCGACCTGGGCTCGGTGTTCCTGTCCTTTGCGTTCGTGCTCGACGCCTCGGGCTCGTGCGCTTGCCCGGTCTACGTCCCGTCGGACCCGGTGTTCGTCGGCTTCCAATTCGACGCGCAGACGATCGACCTCGACGTGCCGCAACTCGCGCTCAGTTTCTCGGACAACGACGTGCAGGCCGAGATACTCGGTTCGCATCCGACGGCCCAACTCGACCTTGTGGCCATCCCGGCAGGCTCGTTCGTGATGGGCTCGCTGACCGGCTCGCCAGAAGAACAACCGCCGCACGTGGTGCACATCTCGCGGCCGTTCTGGATGTGGCGCACCGAGGTCACGCAGGCGCAGTTCATCGCGGTGATGGGCCACAACCCATCGCGCTTCCAAGGCGGCTCCTACGCCAACGCCGACTCGCGCCCTGTCGAAGAGGTCACGTGGCACGAGGCGGTCGCGTTCTGTGCGCGCCTGACACAGATCGAAGGCGCGGCGGGCCGTGTGCCAGCGGGCTACGAGTTCCGCCTGCCGACCGAGGCGGAGTGGGAATACTGCTGTCGAGGCGGGAGTTCGACGGAGTTCGCCTTCGGTTCGACGCTGCAGTGCAACGAGGCCAACTTCTACGACGTGAACGCGAACGGCGGACAACTGCCTTCGCCGTGTGTGCCCGACCTGGCGACCGGCAACGGCCAGACGTGGGTGTCGTCGGCGTTCGCTCCGAACGCGTTCGGCCTGTGCTCGATGCACGGCAACGTCGGCGAGTGGGTCCTGGACGAGCAGCCCACTGCGAGCGGCGCGGCCTATCCCTCGGGCCCTGTCACCGATCCTGTCACGCGCGGCGGCTCGTTCCGGACCCAACGCGGCGGCTCCTGGCCCTATCCGCCTTCGTTCAGCCGCTCGGCGCGTCGCGGCGGGTCGTCGCTGGTCGATGCCGGCGTGACCGGCTTCCGCGCTGTGTTGGCGCCGATCCTGCCCTGAGGCGCGGCAGGAATGTCGCGGCCCCTGCCGGAGCGTTTGCCATTTCCAGCAGGGGCCGCGGTCCAGGATGTCGCAAACAGGATTTCGATCACCCGCCGATCACGTCAGGCAGTTCCAGTTCGCCGCCGGCAGGCGGCAAGGCGCCTTCGCCGACCAAGCCATCGACCGTCTGGACCTTCAAGAAGTCCATGATGGCCTTCTGGTCCGTTGCGCGCAGCGTCGAGAATGCCCGGGCTGAAGCCGCAGCTTCGCTGAAGCCATCCCAGTCCTGCGCGATCACATTGCACATGACGTTGGTGGCCGACGTGTAGATCGCGGTGATCGTGGCGGACTGGCCTGGGGCCAGCGATTGGGTGATGTTCCAGCTGGATCCCTGCCGGCGGCTGCCGTCCGGAGCGAGGGTGTTGGCGTTGATCGCAGTCGCGGTCGCAGGCAGCATCGTGCCGACGATGACGATGCGAATCGGCTGCGTTGCCGAGGCCGCGATCGTCTGCGTGCCGGTGTTGGTCACGGTGATCGTTTGCTGCCGCTGGGTTGCGTTGCGCATGGTCTGGGCGCCCATCGAAATGCGCAGGTCGGTGCGGGTCACGCCACTGTGCCTTTCGATTGCCTTCCTCAGGTCCATGCCGGCGGAACCGTCGCGCAGGTATGGCGCGGTGCTGCCGACGTCCCACAACTCGGCCGTCTTCAGCGTGTCCGGCGAGGCGGAGCCGATGCTGCGCATCGGTCGTCCCATCTTGTGGAGTCTGAAGTCGCCATAGAGCCGCGCGCCGCGCTGGCCAACCAGGCTTGCGTAGCCCTCGCTGACGTCGAGTGCGGTTGCGAAGTGATGGCTGACGGGGATCGGCAGCGTGTTGGTCGACTCCGGGTTCGACAGACCGAAGGTGACTGTCGACATTGGGATGAACGGCGTGTGGCACGCAGCGCAACCGGCGCCGCCGCGCGAGATCGAGCTACGGAACAGCCGTCGACCGTTTGCGATCGACGTGTCGGTGATGTTGTTGAGCGCCTTCAACTCCGGCATCATGAACTCGTTCGGCACCTTGAGTCCGAGCAGGAACGCGGCCTGCGCCGTGATCTCACCGGTCAACGCTTCGCCGATCACTCCGTCCTGATCCTGGTCCATGTTGAGGACATTGCGCACCGGCAGGCCCGTGTTCTCCGCGATGTTCTCGGCGCTCTGCACGCCGAAGTGCGCGAACTGCGCCTTGCTGGTGAAGTGTCGGATCGTGTCACGATCGCCGGTGGTCGCGTGCGCATCCGTCGAGCGGATCCCGCGCATGCGCCGGTCGTTGACGATGATCTCGGCTGCTGCCGCGCCCCACATCGATCCCGAACTGACCGTGTCGAGGATCGGGCCGTCGACGCGAGAGCCAGCGCGGTTGACGACGCTGTAGAGCGATCGACCGCCGGCCCCGGGGGCCGGTGTCTGGTGGCAGGCGACGCAGCTCGTCGTGTCGATGGTCCTGAGGCCGTCCTCTGGCTGGAACGTGAACTCGTGCAGCGCGCGGCCGACGAGTGCAAGGCGCTCGGCGTAAGGCTTGAACCCCGGCGTCCATTCTGGCGCCATCAGGCCGTTCTGAATGAACGTCGCGATGTTCGCTTCGATCGCCGCTGGCAACAGCGGCGGGTTGTTGTTGAGGTAGGCATCGTCGAGTTCCTGCTGCGTGAAGCGAATCCGTTCGCCGGTGTCGTCTGGGCCGGAGACCTGCTGCCATTGCGCGGGGTTCGTGGTGGCGAAAGGATGGCGTTGGATGATCGGTGCGATGTTGCCTGCGATCCCCGCAACGGGAGGGAAGCGCGTCGCGAGCCCTACGGGCACGGGTTCGACGAGCGCCGCCCCGCCGAGGTCGACTGCGGTGATGCGGAATCCGCGCTGCTTGTGGAAGGGGCTGTCCACCAAGGTGCGTCCGATCGGTTCGCCCTGCACGTTGCGCGTGAACTGCACGCTCTTGCCCTCTGGCACGTCGATCAGCAGTGTGTTCGGGTCGAACTTGCCGATGCCGCCCGCGTAGTTGGAACGGACCAGCGCGTGGAAGTCCTCGAATGGAATCTGCCGGAACTGCCCAGAGTTGGGCGCGGATTCGACCGCGATGACGGGGCAGTTGAGCCGCACGCGCGCGGAGCGGACCGGCAGGTTTGCGGCCTCGATGTCGCCGATCGACTTCAGCGAGTCGAAGGGCAGTCCGTCCGGAACCACGACCGTCCAGACCTCCCAGATCGAGGAGTAGAACGGCATGCCGGGAATGCGCGAGAGCACGAGGTGCGGATTCGATTCGCTGGGCAGCGTTTGGCCCGCGGCGTTCTCGAACTTGAACAGTGCCTGCGGGTGCGAGATGCCGTCTTCGATGTCGTATGGAACGAGCGAGATCTCGGTGCCGTTGTACCAGACGATCTCGACGGCTGGGCTGCCCGGATCGGTCGTCGAGCCTGCTGGCACGACGGGGCAGTTGACATGGATGTTGGTCTCGTAGATCGCTTCGACGAAAGGGTTGTTGAGCAGCTTGAGGAACGAATCCATGCGGATGTCGAGGTCCGACGGGTCGTAGCCAGGGCCAACCTTGACGATGCCGACTTCCCAGATCGCGCTGTAGTTGCGGGCCACGAGTTCGGTCACATCAGGAGCCGCACCCATCGGCACTGCCTCGATCACCGGCAACTGGCCCGGAATCGGCAGCCCGGTGTAGCCGTCGACGAAGAGATACAGGTCCGCGTGGCCGTCGCCATTGGAGCGTTGCTGGCCATTCACGCGCGGCGGGAAGCGGAGCTTGAGTTCGCGGCCTTCACCGAAGGCCGTCACCGAACCAAGGTGGAGCGGCGTCGACGGGATGGGTTCGAGGCGCGGGTCACCGGCATATGGGGCGACCTGCGGGAGAGCGGGAGGATTGGCCTGCGCAAGCAGTGAAGTGCCGCACAGCGCCCAAGTGAGATAAGTGGGCAAACGCATGGAGTCCTGTCCTTGAATGAGATCCAGACAGAGCATTGTCCCACATCGGGACGGGGGGGACGGGCCAACGCATGCGGCGGAACGGGTCTTGCGTTGTGGCGCGGCGGAAGGCGGAGGCACCCTTTGCGACTCCGAGGCAATGGCACTGAGTCGAAGTCGTCGATGGCGAGGACGACTCGGCGCCCGCACCTCGATTGCGTCGAAGCGCACAGCGTCGAGATGCTTTCGCGCGAAGAAATTCTGCAGGCGGCGCGCCGTACCGCGAATGCGGGCGAGAATCAGAGCACGGCATCAAGGAGCGAGACTCGCTCGCTCTGCTTCTCAGCCAAGAGCGCGCGCGAATACGTCGCTGCTCGACAGGATGCCGAGCACCTTCACGCCGTCGAGCACCGGCATCCGCCGCACGCCGCTCATCCGCATCAGGTTGATGCAGTCGACGAGATGCACGTCTTTGCCAACGCAAATCGCTGGACGCGTCATCACGTCAGCGACGGTGACGGCGTCGAGCGCCGTAACGTCCTGGCTGCCGAGCAGATTGACGATGTCCTTGCTGGTCAGGATCCCCGGCAGGTCATTGGGACCGGCGCCTCGGACGAGCAGTGCGCGCACTCTGCGATCACGCATCCGCTGCGCTGCAGTGCGGGCGGTCTCGTGCGGCTCGGCCCACACCACGTCCAGTGCCATCGCCTGTTCGGCGCGAACGATTCGAAGGTCAGTGCTCATGTCGATTCTTGCACGATGGCGTTGCTGACGGAGTCCCAACGGTAGCGGACTCCACGCGTCGTCGCCTCGATGTTGTGTTCGAGGGGTCCCATGCGGACGCGAACGCCTGGGTAGGCGACGCCCTGCACCTCGATCGTCGAGGTTGCGAGGATTTCGCGTTGTCGTTGGGCCAAGGCGACTTTTTCGCGCAAGGCCGCATCCTGTGCCGCAGTCTGTTCGCGGCCTGACTTGCCGCCGCGAACGGGACCCATGGCGCGCGGCGCCGCCTTGTGCGCCTGTCGCTCTGCTCGGTCGAGTTGCGTGTTGAGCCGCAGGATCTCGGTGCTCTCGCTGGTCAGATCGGCCGCGGCGAGCACGGTTGCCACGCCGGACGCTGCGCCGGCCTGGATCAGCGCGATCTTGTCGCGAGCGCGAATCAGACCGCCGAGCACGCAGCCGCGCCCTTCTGTCGCGCGGACTTCTGTGGCCACGACGTCGCAACGAACGAGTTCGTCGAGCACGACGAGAGCGCCTTTCGCGACAAAGACCGACTCAGTCGAGTGTCGGCAACGGATGTCGCCGCCGGCCTCGATGCGACTGCCTTGCTGCACGCCGAGCCCGACGCGCACGTTGCCGCCAGCTCGCAACGAGCAGTTGTAGGCAGCTCCCTGAACGTCGATGTCGCCGTCGGCCTCGACTGCGAAACCGGCGCCCACGTCGCCGGTGATCTGCAGTGAGCCGTGGGAGTGCAGGTTGCCGGTGCGCAACGTGATGTCGCCCTTGTGCACAAATAGTGGCAGCACGTCCAGGCCGCCGTTCGCCAGCGCGACCACGCCATCGCGGAGCGCAGTGACCCGCCCATCCGGGCCGATCGACGCGCCCTGACCCGTGCGCAGCGCCAGCGCCTTGGTCGCTTTCGGCATCACCGGCTTGCCCATGCAATCGGTCCCCGGCGAGCCTGCTGTCGGTGGGTGCAGCGTGCCCAGCGTCGCGCCTTGCGCCGCGGGATGGAGGAAGCCCCTTTCGCGGTAATCGAGCGCGTCGTCACCGCTGCGAAAGCCTGGCATTGGCGCGTCGTCGAAGTTGGGGTCAAAGCGCCCGTCCACGCCTTGCTGCGGCGGCACTCCACGCGCAACCGTTTCCTTGCCGACAAACTGCGGGTCGCGCAGCTTCTCGCCGAGCGCTTGCGTGGCGGCTTCGTCGACCCCGTGCGTGATGCCAGCGGCTGCGAGCGCGGCGCGCAGCGCGCTTGCATCGCATGCTTCGCCGGCAGTGACTTGCGCCTGTGCGGTCAGGCGATCGGCGGCTAGGAGGATGCGAACGCGGGCCAAGTTGCGCTCATCACTACTGCAGCCGATGCCACAGTGGAAGTGTCCGTCTGCCCTACGCGACCCTGGAGAAGTGCTCGCAAAGCCGCGCCTCCGCCGCCTAAATGCACGCGCAGCGATTGAACCATGGACTACGTCCTTGCATTGGACCAGGGCACCACGAGTTCCCGCGCGATCCTGTATGACCGCCAGTGTCGCGTCGTCGGCTTTGCGCAGCGGGAGTTCCCACAGATCTACCCGCGCCCAGGCGAGGTCGAACACGATGCGCAGGTGATCTGGGACACGCAGCGCGAAGTGGCGGCCAAGGTCCTCGCGGACGCGCGCGTGCGCGATGCCGAGGTCGCTGCCGTCGGTCTCACCAACCAACGCGAAACGGTGGTGGTGTGGGAACGCGCCACGGGGCGGCCCATCTGCAACGCGATCGTCTGGCAGGACCGCCGCACGGCTTCCGTCTGCGAGGCTCTCCGCACTGCTGGCAAGTCGGAACTCATCGCGCAGAAGACAGGTCTGGTCATCGATCCTTACTTCACGGCAACCAAGTTGCAGTGGATCCTCGACGCGACTGACGGGGCGCGTCGTGCAGCAGAACGCGGAGACCTTTGCGCTGGCACGATCGATTCGTGGATCCTGTTCCAGTTGACGAAGGGAGCCGTGCACGCGACCGACGCGAGCAACGCCTCTCGCACGATGCTGTTCGACATCCATCGCGGCGAGTGGGACGACGAGCTGCTGGATCTGTTCTCCGTGCCGCGCCGCATGCTCCCTGAGGTCTGCGACAGCAGCGGTCGCGTCGCCAAAGTCGCCGCTGGCCTGCCGGCCGCCGGCGCGTCGATTGCCGGGATCGCCGGCGATCAGCAAGCCGCGCTCTTCGGCCAGATGTGCTGGGAGCCAGGCCTCGCCAAGAGCACGTATGGCACTGGCTGCTTCCTGTTGCTGTGCACCGGCGCGCGCCCGATCGCTTCTGCAAGTCACCTGCTGACGACAGTCGCCTGGCGCATCGGCGGCAAGCTGGAGTATGCGCTGGAAGGCTCGGTGTTCACCGGCGGTGCGGTGGTGCAGTGGCTCCGCGACGAACTCCGGTTGGTTGCTTCGGCTCGGGAGTGCGACGAACTCGCGCACAGTGTTGCGGACACCGGTGGCGTCTTCTTGGTGCCTGCGTTTGCCGGCCTTGGCGCGCCGCATTGGGATCCGAATGCGCGCGGCGCGCTGTTTGGGCTGACACGGGGCAGTTCCCGCGCACACGTGTGCCGCGCCGCTTTGCAAGGCGTTGCGTTGCAGGTTGCCGATCTTGTCGCCTGCATGGAAAAGGACTCCGGCTTGTCGCTGTGCGAACTGCGCGTCGATGGCGGCGCCTGCCGTAGCGAGGTGCTGATGCAGATGCAGGCCGACTTGCTCGGTATCCCCATCGTGCGTCCTGCGGACGTCGAGTCGACGGCGCGCGGGGCCGCGATGCTGGCGGGGCTCGGAGTCGGTTTCTACGACCGCAGCACGTTCGCCAACTGGCAGCAGTCCTCGTCGCGCGTCGTGCCGCGTTCTCGCAACGATGAACTGATCGAGTTGCGAGCTGGATGGAATCGCGCGGTCGCAGCGGCGCGAGCGTTCGCCTCTGGGGCTTGAACTCCGGTTGCGCGGCCTCGCTGGCGCGCGCATGATCCGCGCCACGCGCCGCGAGGAGAGCATCGATCGGACCAGATCCGCGTCGCGCACTGCAATGGCACGCATTCATCCGTCATCGCCAGGAACCGAGGTCTCGCTCGCAGAGCGCTGTGTCTTCGAACTGCTCGCTGCCCGTCTGCCGGACGACTGGGTCGTGTTGCATGGTCGACGCGTAGTCGTCCCGTCCGTCGATCGCAGGCCTCCTGTCGAGAGCGAGGCGGATTTTCTCGTGCTCGATCCGGCTCGGGGCGTCGTCGTGCTCGAGGTCAAAGGCGGCTTCGACATCGGCGTCGATGAGAAGGGGTGGTTCTCGGTCGACTCGCGCGGCAACCGCAAGGCGATCAAGGAGCCGGCGGCCCAGGCTCAGCGCGTGATGCACACGATGCTCGCGCATCTCTCCCGGCTGCGCGGCAATCCGCTGCCGACGCGCGAGCGGCGCATGGCATGGGGCGTCGTGTTCCCCGACTTCGAGGTCGCGGACAGCGCGGATCCCGGCCTGCCGCGTTCCATGTTGCTCGATAGGAAGGACCTCCAAGACCCGCGCGCCGCGATCGAGCGCTTGTTCGACGCCCACGGCGTCGCTCGGCGGCCGTTGACTGCTGAGTCGCAGCGGTTCCTGATCGAATCGCTGCGGCCGTGCTTTCTGCTGATGCGACCGCTGGCATCTCGCATCGAGCAGCAGGAGCCTGCATTGGTCGCGATGACGGAGGAGCAGGTTCGCGTGTTCGAATCCGGATGGCACCAGCCGCGACTCTCCGTGCGCGGAGTCGCAGGCTCGGGCAAGACTTTCGTGGCCATGGAACTGGCGAGGCGGCTGTTCGCTGAAGGCCGCAGAGTGCTGTTCTTGTGCTTCAACGCGCCGCTTGCTCGCTGCGTTGCGGCCGATGCGCCGGAAGTCACGGTCCGCACCTTTCACGCGCTGGTCTGGGACTGTGCCCACAAGGCAGGGCTCGGGTCGCAGATTCCCGACAAGCCGGCGCAGTCCTACTACGAACAGGACGCGCCGCGATTGCTCGAAGATGCGCTGCATGCGCTGCCGGACGAGCGATACGACGCCGTGTTGGTCGACGAAGGGCAAGACTTCCGGGCTTTGTGGTGGGCTCCGGTGACGATGCTGCTGCGCGACCCCGATCGATCGGCGTTGCACGTGTTCTGGGATCCCGACCAGGATCTGCATCGCGGCGGGCCGACTCCCGAGCTCGGCTTGTTCGAGTTGCGCTTGGACTACAACTGCCGAAACACGCGTCGCATCGCCGAGTATGCAGCGCGCTTTTCCACCATCGCGCCAAGGTTCCGGCCGCAGGCGCCCGAAGGCGACGAAGTGGTCGTGATCGAAGCTCAGAGCCGTGCGCGCGTGGCCGACGAACTCGGCGCTCTGCTGCAGGCGTTGGTGGACGAGCAGCGAGTCGAAACCGAACGCATCGTCGTCTTGACTCAGCATGCCCGCGAGCGAAGTTCGTTGCGTTGCGGTCGCGCCGGGAGGTTCGCGCTGGTCGAACTCGACGCAGTGTCGCTGGGGCAGGACGAGGTGCGGCTGTCGACCGTGCACCGTTTCAAAGGGTTGGAGCGCGAGGTTGTCGTGCTGTGCGATGTCGATCCGGAGGACGCGGCGATACGTCTGTTGATGCACGTCGGCAGCACCAGGGCGCGGCACGCCCTCTACGTGCTGGTCTGTCGCGAACGCGAGGCGCCCTGACGGGCTTTGGGCGACTTGCCCTGCCGCCGAAGCCCCGCACATCAGCACCTTGCGCGCGCGGCCGAAATCGCATCAATGTTCGCGCCATGAAGCAGACCCTTCTTGCCGTCTCTCTCCTCGTGCTAGCCGGATGTCAGAGCGGGCCCAAGTACGAGACCTTTGGCGCGCCGATCGAACTCGACGGTGCTGTTCCGGTCGGCGACGTGCTCGCCGCTCCGGAGAACTTCACGGGCCGGCCGATCCGCATCACTGGTCCGATCGATTCGGTGTGCCAGACCAAAGGCTGCTGGATGAAGGTCGGCGCAAAGGAGCCGACCGTCTTCGTGAAGTTCAAAGACTATGGGTTCTTCGTGCCCAAGGACGCAGCCGGTCGCGACGTCGTTTTCGAGGGGGAGCTCAAGGTGAAGGAGATCTCCGTCGCCGAGCAGCGCCACTATCTCGAGGACGCGGGCAAGAAGGATGAAGCCGCGGCGGTTACCAAGCCAAAGCTCGAGGTCACGTTTATGGCCTCAGGCGTCGCGCTCGTGCAGACGAGAGCCGGCGGTTGATTCTCGTGGCGCAGACGAGGCGAACCGCGCCGCGTCGATAGGGCGCAGCGCGGGACCCGGGCGCAGCCGGTTGAAGCTCGCAGGCTGTCTGCGACCGCGGCGCCCCTGGACGAGCGCGCCGCATTTTCATCGGAGTGAAATCCGTGGATTCGACTCCGGTCCAGCTCCTTGATTCCGCCCGTGCAGGAAGGCGCTCGGCGATGCAGCCGAGCTGCTCCCGACTGCCAGTCGATCAGTGCGCCTTCTTGGCCGAGTCGGCGAACTGCTCGGTCTCGGTGGAGCCGTGCAGCGCCGTTGTCGAGGACTGGCCCTGGCTGACGGCCTGCGTGACCGCGTCGAAGTAGCCGGTGCCGACTTCGCGTTGGTGCTTGGTCGCCGTGTAACCCTTTGCCTCCGAGCCGAACTCGGCCTGTTGCAGTTCGACGTAGGCGGCCATGCCGCGGCGTGCGTAGCCGTGCGCCAGTTCGAACATCGAGTGGTTGAGCGCGTGGAAGCCAGCCAGAGTCACGAACTGGAATCGGTAGCCCATTGCGGAGAGCTCGCGTTGGAACTTGGCAATGGTCGCGTCGTCGAGGTGCTTCTTCCAGTTGAAGCTCGGCGAGCAGTTGTAGGCGAGTTTCTTGCCTGGGAACTGCTTGTGGATCGACTCGGCAAACCGTTTGGCTTGCGCCAGGTCGGGCTTGCTCGTTTCGCACCAGACGAGGTCGGCGTAGGGCGCGTAGGCGAGGCCGCGCGCGATCGCCTGATCGATGCCGGGTCGCGTCACGAAGAATCCTTCGCTGGTGCGCTCGCTAGTCAGGAACGGGTGGTCACGCTCGTCGATGTCGCTC
>SXPK01000122.1 GCA_005776365.1 Planctomycetia bacterium | reverse complement strand
GCACTCCGTTGCGGTAGTCGGCCTGAAAGCGGTGGTGGAAGTTGTGGTAGCACTCGCAAAACGTCATCAGCGCGATCCAGAACGAGTCACGCGCGGACACTCGCTTGCTGTAGGGCTGACTGCCGAACATATGCGTCAGCGAGTTGATGCAGAAGGTCGCGTGCCACTGAATGCACAGGCGCAAGAAGCCGGCGACGAGCAACGCGCCCCACGGGTCGCCCCAAAGGGTTCCGATCGCCATCGGCAACAGGGCTCCGACGACCAGCGCGAGCGGCAAGTAGTAGCGGTGCTGGAAACGCACGAGCGCGTCCGCTTGCAGGTCCTGGACGAGCGGGACGTTGCCATCTGGGACCTTGTGCAACACCCAGCCGATGTGCGCCCACCAGAAACCCTTTCGGATGTCGTAGGGATCGCCGTCTTGGTCCGTATGCGCGTGGTGCGCGCGATGGTCGCTGGACCATTTCAGCGCCGAGTTCTGCACCGAGGCGGCGCCGAACAGCAGGTAGAAAACTCGCAGCGGCGCGGAAGCGCGGTAGGCCCCGTGGGCGAAGAGTCGGTGGTAGCCGCCGGTGATCGACAGGCCGCAGCATCCGCCCCAGGCGGCCGCGAATGCGATCGTCCACGGCGAGCACTCGACTGCGATCAGGTAGATGATCGCCGCCACTGCGGCCAGGTGGGCTATCGCGAGGAAGGAGACGTTCCCCCAGTCGAAACGGATACGGGCGGGGGCTGCGGCAGTGGTGGTCTGGTTCATCAGGTAGATCCCAGTCGTGGCGAGGGCCACATCTGGATCGGCATCGGGGTGCGATGCCTGTTCCATTTTCTACTGCCTGAGGGCGTAGTGAGAAAAGCCTGTTTTGTCGCAAGGCCATGCCTTGACCGGATCTGCGGCATGACGGTGTGCCTTTGAGTCGGGATCTCATCCCTGTTGCGTGCGCGTGGACGGCAGTTGGTTCTTGCCAGGTGACCGCGGCCTTTCTCGGTCGCATCGAACTGCCCCCAAACGACGCAAACCTATTCCTGCCATGAACTCCTGCTTCAACATCAGCATGCTCTCCCTGGTTGCTTCGGCCGCGATTGCGCAGCCGCCGCAAGGCCCCTCGATCCTCTACACGACCAGTCAGCCCGAACTGACCCTGTCCGGCAGCGGCGGCACCTCGCTGCAGTTCTTGCGGCCCAACGAGGTGGTGCAATTTGACCTGTGGCCTTGCCCGTCGTTCTCCGCCGAGAAGTGGGGGCCGCGCACGGTCTATGACACGATGGCCGGCGACGCGAACGCGGACGGCTGGATTCACGAAGCGATCCGCTTTGGCGCGATCGACGCGCTGCTCGACCTGCCGGCCTCGACTGCGGCCCAGCCGCCGAGCCAGCGCTCCGTGTTCTGGTCGCCGACGCAGGCCATGGGGACCTTCATCAGCGGCTTCCCGGGTCTGCGTCCAGGCGATACCGCGCGCATCACCTACAACACCGCTGGCTTTGGCCAGGTGGAGCACTTCCTGACGGCAGAAGACTTGCAGATCGCGCTTGGCTTGCCGCCCTCGCCGCTCGTCGTCGACCTCGATGCGATCGCGGCAGATCCCAACTTGGGTGTGTTCTTCTCGATCGACCAGAACCTGCCCATCCTCGGCGCCTGCGGGTTGCCCTTCGCGCAGGATGGCGACGTGCTGATGATCCCCGCTTGGGCGATCACGTGGACGCCGGACTTCCGGGTGCAGGCGGTCGTTCCCGGTTCTGCGGAGATGTGCTACCCCGAGTTCATCATGGACGCGTTCGTGGTCGCGGCGAACATGGCGGATGCGACCGGTGCGCAAGTGACGCAGGTCGTCGACGTCGAAGGCCTCGAGATCGACTGGAACGGAACGATGAGCTTCGTGCCGGGTTGCACCGGCGCAGTGTCGGCGCGGCCTTCGCTGGTGTTCACGGCTTCGACGATGACGGGCTGCGGCGTCGCCACCACCAACGGCGGCGGAATGATCTGGGGGCCGAGCTGCGGCCCGCTCGCCACGTCTTTCGGCTTTGGCCCGACGCTTGGCAATCAGATCGGCGTGCTGCCGCCGAGCGCGGCGATGGGCGTGCCCAGCTATGTCAACGCAATCTCGACGAGCCGCTCGATCCGCTTCGTGCTCGAGCCGCAGCAGCACATCGTGCCGCTGGGCAATCCCGCGATCGTCGACGTCAACTCACCCGGCGGCCTCAACTTCGTGTTCGCCGCGCTGTCGCCCAACACGGTTGCCCCCTGCGCGCCGTTCTTCAACCTCGCCTTCCCGGACGTCTACGTGCTGGGCTGGGTCTGGAGCACGTTCACTCCCGGCGGCTTCGCCACGTTCGTGACCCCGCCGATCAACATCCCGGTGAAGATCGTCTTCCAGGCCGCGACATTCGTGGGACCCAACCTCTTGGTCAGCACGCCGGCGACGGTCGAGTTCTGAGCAAGAGCGCAAGCACTGTCAGGTAGCAACGAGGCGGCCACGAGCCGCCTCGCTTGCTTTGGGGGGAGTTGCCCGCGGTGGTCGACGGCGCACTTCGCTTGCGGCAGACTGCTCACCCCCTGCCCTCTTCTCCTCTAGGAACTCTCATGCGCACCATTTCGATCGCCGCAGTCGTTGCGGCCGCAGTCGCGCCGGTCTTCGCACAAAGCAATGCGATCCCGGGCCTGGATGCCCAGATCTACAACGTCGTCGACGTCGGCTCCTTTGGCCGACGTGGCGCCGCGTATCCAAATGGTGAAGCCGGATTCGGCGTCGGCCACAGCTACTGCAACTCAGGCTCGGTCGACATCACGTGGGTCGCGAACAGCGGCGGTGTGATGATCGACACCTATCCGAAGATCGCCTTCATGCTCGCGCGTGAACGCGACGGCCGCATGGTGCAGATCTCCGGCCGCAGCCACGCGAAGCACTCGCGCGCGGTCTACAACTTCTCGAGCGGTCCGTGCGCGCCCTGCAACAGCACCGGCGGCGCCTTCTTCTTCCGCGGCTGTTCGGACACCTACAGCAGCGGCATCAACAGCAACCGCTACGACCTCGGCCCGACCACCGAGATCAATCCGTGGATGGGCACGTGGAACTCGCAGGGCAGCTACTTCGATCGCGGCGACCCCGTGGTCGTGGGCGCCGCGGCCACCGATCGCGTGCAGTCGCTCACCAGCACGCAGACTTCTGCCTTCGACGCCGTGAAGAACCGCGTCGAGGTGCGCGAGAGCGAGATTGCCGGCGGCGGCAACTTCTTCGGTCAGGTGCATCTGATGATCCAAGGCGAGCCGATCGGCAATCGCGGCAACAACGTGATGAGCCGCCCGTGCACGATCGCGTGGAACGGATCATCGTGGTCGTCGTCGGCGACCGGCGCGTCGTTGAGCGGTTCGGTGCTCAACCAGTGGCAGGGCGCGACGGTCAACGTCGACGGCAATGGCACGGATGACGGTCGCTTCGCGGTTGGCGTCAAGGTCACTGGTCCGGTCAACGGCCTTTGGCATTACGAGTACGCGATCCACAATCTGGACAACTCGCGCGGCGGCGCGGCCCTGCGCATCCCAGTCGACGCTGGCGCGACGGTTGCCAACTTCGGCTTCCGCGACATCGACGCCGACTCGCTCAATCAGTGGACGGCCGTGCGCACGGGCACGGAGATCTCCTTCACCGCCGCGTCGCTCGACAACGCGGTCGAGTGGAACACGATCTACAACTGCTGGTTCGACTGCTCGGTCGCGCCTTCATTCGGGATCGTCAACGTCGATCAAGGCCGGGTTGGTCCTGGCAACCTCAGCGTCGCGATCGCCAGCGAGGTGCCGAGCGGCATCCCGTCGGCGCGTGTGCAATCGGTCGGCGCTTCGTGCGGTTCGTGCGCGAACTCGTTCTATGAGATGTTCGGCAGCAGCGCGTCCTTCGACCTGCAGAACCGATCGATCGGCATGCAGCTCAACGGCTCGCAGTACGTCGCGACGATGGACTCGGCGGCGTGGATTGCGCCCGCAGGCACGGCGCTGACGCTCACCGATGACTCGGATGCGGCGATCACGCTGCCGTTCTCCTTGCCGCACCCGTCGGGTTCGACGACGTCGTTGCGCGTCTGCTCGAACGGCTTCGTTTCGGTCGCGACCGGCAACGGCACCGGATTCACGGCATCTTCGACGGGCTTCCTGGCCGGTGTGCCGCGCTGGGCGGCGCTCTGGCGCGACCTCAATCCGGCATCTGGCGGGCAAGTGCTCGTCGACAGCACTGCGGCCCGCACCGTGGTCAGCTTTGTCGGCGTCGTCAACTTCAGCGGCACGGCGGCCACTGCGAACACGTTCCAGTTTCAGTTCTTCCCGAACGGATCGGTGAACATCGCGTGGCAGACGATTGCACTCGCGGGCGGCTCGCCGCTCACAGGCTTCAGCCCAGGGACAGGCGCGACGGACTCGGGCAGCCGCGACCTGTCGACCTCGACGGCGTTCTCCTTGTGCGCCGGCGTGTTCACTGGTTGCTCGCTCGGCGCGAGCGCGCGACCGATCCTCGGCACGAGCGTCGCGTTGACGATCTCCGGCATCCGCACGACGGCGCCGTGGGCATTGCTCGCGATGTCGACGCAGCAGGCGGTGCCGCCGGTTGACCTCACTTCGGCAGGCATGGAAGGCTGCCAATTGCACGTCGTGGGCGGGTGGAGCTACTTCCACTTTGCACCGACGGGTTCGGCGGTCACCAACTTGGCGATCCCGACCGACCCGGTCTTCCTCGCACTGCCCGTCGTGGCGCAAGGCTTCGTCTGGGATCCGGGCCTCACGACCTTCGGCGCCGTCGCGACGAACGGTCAGGTCCTCACTCTGGGCCTCTGAGTCGGGCCCGCGCGGCGGGGAAAGCCTCGCCGCGCCATCCTCGCTGCGCATCCTTCGCGCCGCATCGCCGCATGCGCTTGCCAGCGGCAATGTGCGCAGCGTGACTCGCATCGCGCGACCGCTTGCGCAAAGATCCTCGCCCCTCCGAGGTCCTCCATGCTGCGCCATTGCACCGCGTCCGTTGTTGCGTCACTGATCTGCTCGTTTGCATTCGCCCAGGTTGGTGCCGTCGACTCCGCGGCGCGCCCACTTGCGGACTTGTCGCGCGGGACTCGCATCGTCGCGACGAAGGACGGCGCAGAACTCGACTGGCCCAAGTTCGTCGCCGATCTCGCAAGGCTCGACGTGGTTTTCTTGGGCGAGACGCACCTCGATGACATGACCCATCGAGTCGAGTTGGCGGCGCTCGAAGGGCTCATTGCCGAGACCAAGGGGAAGGTCGTGCTCTCGATGGAGATGTTCGAGCGCGATGTGCAGGCCGCGGTCGACGCTTACAGCAAGGGCGAGATCGACGAGGCGGCGTTCCTCCAGCGTTCGCGTCCTTGGGGCAACTACATGGAGGACTATCGCGCACTCGTCGAGACGGCGAAGAAGCACGGAGTCCCGATCGTCGCCGCGAACTTCCCGTCGATGCTGCGCCGCAAGCTCGGCATGGGCGGCAAGGAAGCGATCGGGAAGCTGACGGAGCAGGAGCGCGCGTTCGTGCCAGAGACCATCCTGCCCGCAAGCGACGCCTACTGGCGGCGCGTCGATCGCGCGACGCGCGGGCACATGGGCGCCGGCGGCCAGACGCCAGAGGAGCGTCTGTATGACGGTCAGAATCTCTGGGACAACGCAATGGGTGAGGCAGTGAGCAAGGCGCTCGCGGCGCACCCAGGGCACGTCGTGCTGCACGTCGCCGGCGGCTTCCATACCGCGTATCGCGACGGCACCGTCGCGCAGTTCGCCGCTCGCAGCAAAGAGGCAAAGTTCGCCACCGTCGCGATCGCGGCCTCGGGCGCGCTGCACCGTGCGCAGCCTCGGCGCGACGCGGACGAGGCGGACTATGTGGTGTATGCGTTGGCGACGGCGCGCAGCGAGTTCGAGGGTTCTTACGCGGTGACGATGCAGTCGGAGCTTCGCTACCGATTGCACGTGCCGCATGGTGCGACGGTCCACAAGGCGCCGTTGTTGGTGTGGATCCCCGACGCTGGCGAAGACCCGGATGACGCGCTCGCGTTCTGGCAGAACGCGATTGGCGACGCGGCATGCGTCGCGGTGGTGGAGCACGCGTTCCCACAGCCACAGCCCGATCTCGGTCAGGGCGGCGCGTGGAACACCGGCGACGGATTCCGCGCCGACTACGGCGCGGTCCAGGGCGGCATCGAGCAGAGCGTCGAGTATCTGACGCGGCGCATGCCCATCGACGGCGAACGCACGCTGATCGCCGGCTCCGGCGCCGGCGGCGCGGTCGCGATGTGGCTGGCGCTCTATTCGACGTGGCTCGCAGGTCCGGTCCTCGCGATCGAGCCGCAGGATCTCACGCGCTTGTCGATGGAGGCGTTGCCGGACAAGCCGCCGACGATGCAGAAGCTCTTCATCGCCGCGGGCGGCGCGAGCGCACCGAAGATCGACAAGGCGCAGAAGGACTATGAAAGCGTAGGCGCCAGGGTCGAGCGCGTCGGCGCATTCTCCGGCGGCGCGCAACTCGTCGAGTTCGTGCGCGGGCCACTTGGGCTCGCGAAGATGGCGTCGCTCACCGCAGCGGACTCCAGAGAATGGATCGTGCTGGAGAACGCGACGTCGCGCGGCAGGCAGTGGGCCGAGATCCTCGCCGCCAAATCGCGCATGCAAGGCAGAGACGCGGTGGTCATTGCCGCTGCGGATGTGCCGATGGATGCGCGTAGCGAGCAGGTGCGGTGGATGGAGGTCTCCGACCGCGGTTTTCCGCTGTCGCGTTTCGCTGATGGCGATCGCATTCCGCTCGCCGGCGGATCCTTTGGCGGCACGACGGTGATCGTGTTGCCAAGTGGCGCCAGCGACGAGAGCTTCGCGGCATGGAAGGCGATCGAGGACAAGAAGGCGATCAAGCGCCGCAGCATGTTCGCAAATCTCGCGATCGCGCGCGCAGACAAGGAGCCGACGCTGCCGCAAGTGATCGACGGATTGCGGCAGAAGGGACGCTCGCGCCTGCTGCTGTGCCCAGCCGTGTTCTGCGCCGATGCAGAGGCAATGCAGTCGCTGCAGCGCGCAGCCGGCGAATCGCTGCGCGGCCTGGACGCGCACTGGTTGCCAGGGCTCGGCGGCGAACTCGTTCGCTGAACCCGGTCATCCGGTCGCGGTTGACGCCCGCGAATGCGGAGCCGCGGAACGTTGGGATTTCACAGCGTCCATTATGTGGACGATCCGGCGATGCCATTGGCCCGGTACTGTCCAGACGGCGGACAGCAAACACGGCACTCGCCGCGGCACGCATGTTGTCTTGGCGTATTCTCCACAGACTCGTCCCCGCCCCGGCTCCCCCAGCGGACTTAATTGATGCTCCGTATTCCCATGCTGCTCGCGGCCCTCGGGCTCGCGACGTCTATCTCCGCGCAGACTCTCACCGGCCAGATCGTTGATCCCAACGGTGCGCCGATCGTCGGTGCCACGGTCTATTGCGACTTCTCGGCGACCATTCAGGCCAACACCGACGCACTCGGCAACTTCACGATCACGACGGCGGTAGGCCTCCAGAACCAGCGCTACGACGTGCAGGTCAATCCGCGCATGACCACGGTCGCACCGACCGAAATCGCGCGGGTGCAGGTCAACGGAGTCACTAGCCTCGGCACGATCCAGCTCCTTCCGGCGGCGCAGATCACGTTGACGATGGTGGGGCCGACCGGGCTGCCGCTCCTTGGCGGCAATCTCTCCGCCTACGACTCCGCAGGCGTCAAGCTCTACACGCCGAATGATGGCACCGACGTGAACGGCAACGCGCAGATCGTCGTGCCGTTGATGCCCATCGTCTTCCGCGCCATGCCGCCCGTCGGCTCCGGCCTCGTGCCCTTCCAGGAGAACATCGACGTCACTGGCTCGCGCGCCTACGGCACGATGACGATGCGCAACGGCTATGCGATCACCGGCTCGATCGTCCGTTCTGGCGCGACGCCGTTGCCGGTGGCGAACTGCGAGATCGTCGCCACCAACCTGCTGACGGGAGAGGTCGTGTTCCTCGCGACCAAGCAGACCAACGCGCTCGGCGCCTTCAGTCTGTTGCTGCCTTTCGGCCTGTATCGTCTCGACTTGTTGCCGGCGAACACCTCGCCCTACGCGGCGCGACAGGTCTTCGGCGTGCCGGTCATCGATTACGGCTACAGCCTCGGCCTCGTTCGCATGGATCTGGGCGTTGCGCTGTCCGGAACGGTGCGCAACTCGCTGGGCGTTGCCGTCGCCGGTGCGGACATCGACGTGCTCACGAGCAATGGGCACAAGATGTTCACTCCGAAGGACAACACGACTGCCACGGGGACCTTCTCCGTGCTCGTGCCGACTGGCGGCACCTACTACGTCGAGGTCGATCCGCCGGTTGTGAGCGGTCTGATCGGCGGCAGGACTGCCCCGACGACGGCTTCTGGAGCCACCAATGTCGGCATCATCACGCTGGCGACAGGTGTGCCGGCGACGATTGCAGTCACGGACGCCATCGGCAGCGCGGTTGCCAACGCGCAACTGTCGGTGGAAGACGCGACGACGGGCGCCACGTTCATCGTGCCGGGCAACCAGGCAGGCGCCGACGGCGTCATCCACGCTGTGGTGCCACAAGGCAACATGGTGATGCGCGTCAAGGCGCCGCAGGGCTCCGGGAGCGCGCCCGTGGTTCTGCCTGCTGCGCTCGTCAGCGCGCCGATCATTGCCGCGGTGCAACTGCAGCCCAAGGTGATGTTCACCAACTTGCGTGGGCTCGGCATCCTCAGCGTTCCGAATGGCGGCGTGATCTACCTCGAGTGGACGG
>SXPK01000121.1 GCA_005776365.1 Planctomycetia bacterium | reverse complement strand
CTCTTCCTCGACGAGATTGGCGAGACCACTCCGGCGATGCAGACCAAGCTCCTTCGCGTGTTGCAAGAAGGCGAACTGCAGCGCGTCGGCGGCAACAAGACCGTGAAGGTGGACGTTCGGGTCGTCGCTGCGACCAACCGTGACCTGTGGAAGGACGTGCAACAGGGTCGGTTCCGCGAGGACCTCTACTATCGCCTCGACGTCGTGCCGATCACGCTGCCGCCGCTGCGGGAACGGCCCGAAGAAATCGTGCCTCTGGCGCGCAACTTCTTGCGCAAGGGCTTGGCGCTGACGCGGTCGGCCGAGGTTGCGCTGCGCGAGTGGCGGTGGCCGGGCAACGTGCGTGAACTGCAGAATGTCATTCAGCGAGCCTCGCTGCTGGCCGAGACCGACGTGGTCGATGGTCCGCAGTTGCGCGGTTGGCTGCGGCCGGACGTCGACGCCGTGCCGACCTTGTCCGTGCACGAGTCGACCGGCGAGCCCCAGACGGACGCGATTGCTGCTCTCGTTGGCCGCACGCTCGACGGCGTGACCGACGACCTCGTGATGCGGACGCTGCAGCGGTGCAATGGCAACCGCACCAAGACTGCCGAGATGCTCGGCATCGGCGTGCGCACGCTATTCAATCGACTGCGCGAACTGCAGCAGGGATCCCCGTCGTGAAGGACGCAGTCCCAGAGATGCTGACGCAGGCGCGTCGCGTGCCGATGCCAGTTGGTCTGCTGACCGGTCGGCGCACTTGGCTGCGTCGGCTCGTGTCGTGGGGCACTGCCGCCATCAATCGCGCGATCGACTTGCTGCCCGTGGGTCGCTGGCTCCACATGCGCATCCTGAATGCACTGGTGCTGACGCGGGTCGAGATGCCGCTGGTGCCGCGGTCGCGCGGACTGCATGGCATTCGCGTTGCGTTCCTGACGGACCTGCACGCTGGCAGTTTCATGAACGAGCGTGACCTGCGTCGCGTGTTTGCGCGCGTCGCAGCCGAGCGCCCGCACCTCGTCCTGTTCGGCGGGGATCTCATCAACACGCGCGAACGCGAACTGCTCCTGTTGCGCGAAGGACTCCGTCGGCTGTCGCCGCCACTCGGCATGTTCGCGGTGCCAGGCAATCACGATTTGTTCTGGGGCAAGGACCTCGGGCTGTGGTGCGCGTTCCTCGAGGAGCACGGCGTCAAGGTGCTTTGCAACCGCGGCGTTCGCCTGACGTGGAACGGAACATCATTCTGGCTCTGCGGCGTCGACGACCTGACCGAGGGTGACCCCGATCTGCGTCTTGCGCTTGCGGGCCGCGGCGAAGACGAGCCGACGATCCTCCTCTCGCATCACCCCGACTACTTCTTCGAAGCGGCTGCGAATGGCGTCGACCTCACGCTTTCGGGTCACACGCACGGCGGCCAGATTCGCCTGCGCGGCAAGGCTCCGTTGCACCACAGCAAGTTTGACTACGACCAAGGCTGGTTTGTCGAAGGCGACTCACGTCTTTACGTCAGTCGCGGGATTGGCGTGACCTTCCTGCCGATTCGCATCGACGCGCCGCCTGAGGTCCCCATCTTCACGATGGTCGCGCAGGACCGCGCGGCGCCGCGGCGTGAGTCGATCGTGGGCGAGCAGGCGCCATGCAAGCAGCTCCTGACCACTCCGTCCGACGCACGTTGACGGTCGGGTGCGCGGAAGCCAAGCGCGCGGCATGATGCGCGGCGAATGCTCCACTTCTCGAACGCGATCTCTGCGATCGACTCGCACACCGCCGGAGAACCGACGCGCATCGTCACGGCCGGCGTTCCGATCGTGCGCGGCAGCACGATGAGCGAGACGCGCGATGCGATGCAGCGCGAGTACGACTGGATCCGGTGCGCCGTCGTCAAAGAGCCGCGCGGCCACGACGCGATCGTCGCGGCGTTCTTGCTGCCGCCGTGCGACCCGGGCGCGGATCTCGGCGTCGTGTTCGCCAACGACGTCGGCTACCTCGGCATGTGCGGGCATGGCGCGATCGGTGTGGCGACGGTTGCCGTTCAGACTGGAATGGTCGCCATGAAGGAGCCCGAGACCGTGGTGCGCATCGACACGCCCGTCGGCACGGTCGCCTGCCGCGTCCGTGTCGAGTCGGGCAAGGTCCGATCGGTGACGATCTCCAATGTGGCGTCCTTTCTCTACCGGCAGCGCGTGATCGTCCCCGTCGATCACTTTGGCAAGGTCGCAGTCGATGTGGCGTGGGGCGGCAACTGGTTTGCCTTCGTCGAAGCGAGCCAGTTCGGCCTCTGCGTCGATCGGGATCACCTGCCTGAGCTGATGCCCGCCGCGGTCGCGGTTCGTGTCGCGCTGCAACAGAACGGGATCTACGGCGTGCACCCCGATCGCGGAGTGGAAGAAGTGATCGACCACGTCAAGTTGTTCGCCGATCTCGACGAGGCAGGAAGTGGCGGCCAGCACGGCGCGCGTTCGCTCACATTGTGCCCTGGCGTCGCCTACGACCGTTCGCCGTGCGGCACCGGCACGTCGGCCAAGCTCGCGGTCCTGTGCGCGAAGGGCGAGTTGCAGCTCGGCGAGCCATTCGTCTCGGAAAGCGTGATCGGCACGCGTTTCCTTGGACGCGCGGTGGGCAGGACCAAAGTCGGATCCTTCGACGCGATCGTGCCGGAGGTCGAAGGCAGCGCGTGGATCACGGCGTTCCAGAACTTCGTGATCGACCCCGACGATCCGTGCCGGTTCGGTTTCTCCTAGCCGGACCGTTCAGAGGTCGCGGTCGTTGCGGTCGCCAAACGCCCAGCCGAGTCTCGCCGCGAACGCCGCGAACGCCGCGAACGCCGACAGCAGGAGCAGGGCGCGCATTTCGGCGTCGACGGGCCAGCCGACGCTCGCCACGCCGACCGAGACGAAACCGATCAGCATCAGCGACTCCGTGACGGCCGCGATCGGCGCTTGACGGAGCGTGTTGCGCAACTGCGCGATCGATCCGAGCAGGTCGCCGAGCAGCGCGCCGAACAGGAAGCTCGGGCCGAAGGAGGCGCTGCCGATCACTGCGACCAGCACGCCATAGACTCCGGCGCGCACGAGCAGAGCCGTCGCGTGCATCGAATGGTCGACCGCGCGGGCAATGGTCTGCAGTTCCGTTGCTCGAGTCGTCGATGGTCCGCTGACGCGCGAAGCGGGGTTGGTCGGCGGCGTCAGCAGCGTCGTCATGTCCTTGCATCGGAAGGAATGGAGGCTGGACCGCAGCGCGGTATCCTCCGCGACATGCGTTGCACCCAAACCGGCCTCGCCATCGCGCTTTCGCTGCTGGCCGGGTGTTTCCCGACTTACTCGCAGCGACTGCAAGCGCAGGCAGCTCTAGGCGCAGCGCCCCTGGGCGAACGCGCCGAGACCAGTCGAGTCGTGATGCCGTGGCGTGCCATTGGGCACAGCGTGAAGGGTCGTCCGTTGAGCGTTGCGTCGATCGGCATGGGGCCGCGCAAGGTGCTCTGGGTTGGCGGGATCCATGGCGACGAACGCGAAGGAGCCATCGCAACGCAAGAGTTGCCGGCTGCATTCCTCGCGACCGAGGGCGCGGCAGCGCGCGTGACGCTGACGATCCTCGAGGACGTCAACCCGGACGGGTCGTCGCTCGGCACGCGCGGCAACGCGAATGGCGTTGATCTCAATCGCAACTATCCGGCGAAGAACTTCAAGGCGGCGCGTCGCTTCGGCATGCAGCCCTTGAGCCAGCCGGAGTCGCGCGCGCTGCACGATTTCTTGCTGAAGAACTCGTTTGATCTCGTGATCGTCGCGCACAGCTGGCGCAACGATCACTTCATCAACTTCGATGGGCCGGCGCACGATGCTGCGCTGTTGTTCAGCGCCAGAAGTGGCTACGCGGTACGGGACTCCGGGGACATGAGCCCGACGCCGGGTTCGCTCGGCTCCTGGGTGGGCCGCACGCTCGGCAAGGGCATCCTCACGCTCGAATACCAGCGCGGCCGCGACGCGTGGGCGGCTTGGGAGGAGACCAAGTCCGCGATCCTCGCAGTGATCGTCGAGGCCAAGGTCGACGCGCGCGACACGAACGCCGTGGACGACGCGCGCTGACCATGTTGCGCTGGCTCTCGCTGCGTTTGCTCTGGGCCGCGCTGACTCTGCTCGGGATCACGTTCGTGACGTTCTGCGCGCTCGATCTCGCGCCGGTCGACCGTGCATCGCTCGAACTCGCGCTCCGCAGCGAGCAACCGGGCGCGCCCGAACTCTCCGCCGTCAACCGCGAGGTCGCGTTGGCCAAGCTGCGGATTCGATACGGGCTGGTCGACTCCAAGACGCTGGAGCCAGCGCCCGTCCATCAGCGCTATGCAAGGTGGCTGGCCAATGCAGTGACCTTGCGATTCTGCGGGCCCGGAGATGATCCGGAGGAGTTCCGCGCCCGCATCCGTCGGGCCGTCCCGGTGTCGCTGCAACTCGGCGCCCTTGCGCTCGCCGTGGCCCTCGCCTTTGGCATCGTGGTGGGCGCGCGGCTCGGCATGCGGCCTTCCTCGCGCGAAGATCGCATCGTCGGGGGGGCGATGCTGCTGCTCACCGGCGTGCCGGACGCGCTCGTTGCGACGCTCGCGCTCGTGCTGTTCGCGGGTCCGGTGTTCGACTTGCTGCCGGTCGGTGGCCTCGACACGTGGGCGCACTACGTGATGCCGGTGTGCGTGATCGCGGTAGGCCCGGGCGTGATGATCGCGCGGTTTCTGCGCGAGTCCGTGGCGCGCGCTGCGTCGTCGCCATTTGCGGACAACCTGGAAGCGTGGGGCTTCACGGCGCGCGAACGGAGCCGCCGCATCCTGCGTGTCGCGTTGGCGCCGATTGCGACGCTCGCCGGCAGTTTGCTGCCGATGCTCGTCGCCGGCTCGATCGTGGTTGAGACTGTGTTCACGATCGATGGCGTGGGACGTCTTGCGTTCGAAGCGGTGCGTGCCAATGACCACGCGATGGTCATGGCGGTGACCTTGCTTACCGCATGCGCGACGCTGTTCGGATTCGTTGCCTCCGACTTGCTGCATCGAGCAGTCGATCCGCGCGTGAGGCTCGTTCGATGATGGCGTCGACGAAGCGGCCTGGACGATGGGCAGTCTGGTTTGCGCTGGCGGCCATGGCGCTGACGGTCTTTGGCCCCGCGCTCTGCAACGACGCACCGCTGGCGTTGCGCGCCGGCGGCTGGAGTTTTCCTGCGCTTGCAGAAGTAGTCGGCGACCAAGAGCGTGCGCCTGATGGCACGACCTGGGCCCAGTGGTCGCGCCGCAACGGCGACACCGTCGCCATCGTGTGGCCCTTGTGGCGACAGGACGCCGACGCGACGGACCTCGACCGCATCTGCGAAGCGCCGTCGCTGACGCACCCCTTGGGCTGCGACGACACAGGTCGCGACGTGCTCGCTCGCGTGGCGCGCGGCGCGCGGGTGACGATTGGCGCCAGCCTCGTCGGCGCCTTGTTGGCGGGACTCGTCGGCACCGTGCTCGGCGCGCTCGCAGGCCAATTGCGCGGGGTCGTCGATTGGGCCGTGTTGCGCGCGATCGAAGTGTTCGTCTGCTTCCCGACGCTATTGCTACTACTCGCGGTCGGTTCGTGCTTCGGCGACTCGTTGCTCGCCGTCGTTGCCGCGTTCGCGCTGGCGATGTGGCCCTCGTTTGCGCGCATCGTGCGCGGCGAACTGTTGTCGCTGCGTGAGCGTGAGCATTTCCAGACGGCGCGCGAACTCGGCGTGCGCGGGCTTCGCTTGTTCTTCGGCCATGCGTGGCCGCTGCTGCGCGGACAAGTCGCGGTGACGGCGGCGTTCTGCGTCGGCAGCGCGATCGTCGCGGAGTCGACGCTGTCGTTTCTCGGCGTGGGGCCTGGGCCACAGAGCGGCTCCTGGGGCGCGATCCTCGCGCAAGGCAAGGCCAACCTGCATCTTGGCGTCTGGCACCTGTGGGTCATTCCGGGTGCGCTGATCGTCGCTTGCGTGCTCTGTTGTCACGCGCTGGCGGACCGCATGCGAACGCGCGTCTAGCCGCCGATCGGCGCGCAGCAAAGCGGTGCTCGCGCGGCGACGCGATGCGTCATCGGCACGCGCGTATGCATCAACGGATCAGCCGCCGCGCGTATGCATCTCGAGATGTGGCTGCTTCTGCAACTCTGCGCGCGGAGCGAGCGGCGTGCGTTCTTGCATCGACGCTCGCAGTTCGGCGCCGCGGTCGTCGCGCGCGGACCATTCGGTGCGGATCCGCGCCGCGATGTCTGCGTCGGACGAGCCGCTCTTGAGCAGGTCGCGAAGGTGCAGGCCCTTCGTCGCGTAAAGGCACTTGAGCCAGACGCCGTCGGCAGTGAGTCGGCTGCGGTCACATTGCTTGCAGAACGGCTGGGTGACTGAGGCGATGACGCCAAAGGTCTTGCCATCACGCAGGCGGAAGCGTTCTGCCGGCGCGCTGTCGCGCTGCAGTGGCTCCACGGCGCCGAACTCGCGCTCGACAGTGGCCAAGATCTGCGCCCGCGAGACCACGGACTCCTTGCGCCAGTGCGTTGCGCCGCCGACATCCATGTACTCGATGAAGCGCAACTCAGCGCCGATGTCGAACGAGTAGCGCAGCAGCGAACCCACCTCACCGTCGTTGACGCCGGCGATGACTACGGTGTCGAGCTTGAGGTTGGCAAATCCAGCGCGGCGCGCGGCGTCGATGCCCTCTTTCACCCGCGACAGGTCGTCGCGCCGCGACAGCAGCTGAAACGTCTTCGGGTCGAGGGTGTCGAGGCTGACCGTCAATCGTTGAAGGCCAGCCGCGCGCAGCGCCGCGGCCTTGTCCGCAAGCAACACGCCGTTGGTGGTCATCGCGAGTTCGCGCAGTCCCTTCAGGGATGCGATCATCGAGACCAGATTTTCGACGTCGCGGCGCAGCAGTGGCTCGCCGCCGGTGAGCCGGACCTTCTCGACGCCGAGGGAGAGGAAGATGCGCAGTGTTCGCACGACCTCCTCGAACGTGAGCACGCCCGATTGTGGCAGCCACGCATACTCGTCCTCGGGCATGCAGTATTGGCAACGCAGGTTGCACCGGTCCGTGACGGACAGTCGCAGGTTGCGCAGCGGGCGTGTCAGCGAATCGAGCAGAGGCACGCGCGCACAGTAGCGAAGGGCTGCAACGATGGGAGTCACGCCTGGCGCGATTGCGCACCGGCGAACTCGACCCTTCACTCGGGCAGCGTGAGCACGCGTTGGCGAAGTTCGGTAGCGATGGACGATGAGATCGGGCGCGGATTCTCGGCGTTGACGGGGGCGGATGACAAACCGAGGCGGATCTGCAGGACGTGCGCGGCGGCTTGCCGTGCCGCGGATCCCGATGCCGGCGACGCCAGCTGTGCGACGAGGTCGAGCAGCGCCGCGCGCGAAGCTTGCGGCCGCAACAGCGCGTGCACCAGCGCGGATGGCGCGGCCTCACCGGCAAGCGCGGCGACGAGCTCAGGGCCACCGCGCCGCGCAAGATCGCGTGCCCACGTCGGTGGCGAGGTGCGTTCTGCCGTCAGCCGCTGCTGCACTTCGTCGAGGTCCTTCTCGAACTCTGCGCCGAACGCGAGCGTCAGCACCTGCTGCAGCAACTTGCGCTGGTCCTCGATGGGGCAGCACATGCCGCGGCCAGCTTTCGCGATCGCCGCGAATGCGTCCGCCGCAGTGCCCTTGGTGCCATTCGTGAGTAGGGCGTGCACCGACGAGGAAGGATCCGCGGCGAATCGACGCACCGCTTCGCCGATCGCGCGGGTTTCCTGCTGGTGCGGCGGCGCGTCGCCGGCCACGACGACCACCCGCTTGGACCCGCGACGGAAGTCGAACTCGAAGGCCGCTCGCAGTCCGGCGAACACCGCTTCCGGCAAGTCGCCGCCGCCATCCGCATCCACAGTCTGCATCCAGTTGACCGCGGCGTAGAAGTCGCGGCCCAGCGGCAGCGTGCGTACGAGGTAGTCCTCACCTTCGCCCTTGTCGCGATAGGTGACGAGTCCAAATCGAGCGTCGGGCACGAGCGCGCGCAGAACATCGAGCATCTGCGCGATGCCTTCTTTCGTCGCACGGATGCTGCCGCCCATCGAACCCGTGCTGTCGAACACGAACACCACATCGAGCCCCGTGCGACGCAGATCGGTCACGGTCTTTCGAAAGCCGCCGCTGCTCCTGCCGCCGGCGAGCACGTCACTGTCGCCATTGCCTGAGCGAGAGCCATTGCCGTCGCTACCGGCAGCTCGAACCCTCGGCACGCGCGCGCCACCACTGCTCAGCAGTGGATCCGGCATCGGTTCCACCTCGGGCGGTGGCGGCGCGTCGTTCATGTCGCTGCCGCCGGGTGTTTCGATCACTGGATCCGGCTCGATTGCGTCAATCGGCTCGGGCACGACAGGCAGCGGCTCCGGTTCTCCGACGAGCGGTTCGTCGGGCAGCGCGGCGTACTCGTAGCCGTATCGTGGCGGTGGCTGTTGTTGAGGTGGCAGGAGGCCGAATGCGACCCAGGCCACGCAGAACAGGATTGCGTGCAGCAACAACGACAGCGCGAACCAGGACACGCGACGCAGTTCGACCGCGACCATGTCGACGAACGCGCTGTCGGTCGTCGCGCGACGACTCGGTATGGACATCGACGCGATCGACTCTGCCGTTGCGCAGGCTGCAACTGCGGCTTGCCGCAACGCGGGATCGGGCAGCAGCACTGCATGGCCCTCGTCGGGCACCAGGGCGCAGGCGATTCCGGAGAAGCTCGCCGATCCATTTGGCTGCAGACGCACTGCCGCGCCGGTCGCGGTCTGCGTCAACTCCACTGCATCACCGTCGAGGCGGACGACGAGCGCGATCTTCTCCGGGTGCGCGATGCGCAGGTCGCATTCGTCGCCAGCGCCGATGCGGTAGGTCCGCCCAGGCTCGAGCGCGAACTCGAAATCGCCTACGCGCAGGGCCTGCAGCGGTTCGCCGGGGGTCACGGGAGCGGGGTTGGCACGAAGGCCGTGGGCGGTCCTGGTCGCGTTGTTGCGCCTGTCGGACCGCGGCGACAGGATAGCGCGCTGCGGCGGCCTTGGGCTGCCTCGGAGCACGACATGAGTCTCAGGATCATCGGCGGAACCTACGGTAGTCGCGTTCTAAAGAGCGTTCGTGGCCTCGGCACACGGCCGCTGCTCGGCCAGGTCAAGGGCGCCATCTTCAACATCCTCGGCGAGCAGATCGTCGACGCGGTGGTGTGGGATCACTTCGCGGGCACGGGCGCCACGGGCATCGAGGCGCTGTCGCGCGGTTGCAAGCAGGTGGTCTTCGTCGAGAAGAACAACAAGGCGCTCGAGACCCTGCGCGACAACCTGCAGATGCTCGGCGAGGACGCGGTTGCGCGCGCAGTGATCGCACGCGGCGACGCCTGGGAGCCGCCGATGCTCAGTGAGGGCCAGCTTGCGCCAAACATCATCTTCCTCGACCCGCCCTACGCGCTCGTCGAAGAGGACCCGGTGAAGTCGATCTATCGGGCCCGGCAGCTCGCGCAGCGTCTTGCGCCTGGTGGTTGCCTCGTCTTCCACTTCGAGGCAGGAGTGCTCGAAGAAGATGACTTCGACGACGATCTTGCGGTCGAGATCCGGCAGTGGGGCGGGAGCGCCATCGCGTTCGTGTGGCGCGCCACCGAGGTGCCGGACAGCGTCGCGCGTCGGCGCGATCGAGCCTCGACGCGCGATGCCGTGTGACCGCCCTCAGTTGCCGATCGTGACGGTCAACGCGTTGGTCACGCCCTTGTAGGGTGGCCACGCGCTGGGGCTCATGTCGAAGACGAGCGCCTGCATCGCGAACGATTGTCCAGCCAACGCAGCAGGCAGCCCCTGCATCGACATCGGCAGCGAGGTCCGCATCGGCGCAGTGCGCGTCCAGAGCGTGCCAAAGGCCGTGCTCGGTTCGAGCAACACGAGGCAAGACGCTCCGCCAGGAGTCGGCGGCAACAAGTCGGCGCGCCCGACCGGCATCGTTCCGCCACTCAGCGCGACGATGCACCACTCGGCGTAGACGCCAGTCGTGTTGTCGACCGTGAGTCCGAATGCGCTGTTGCCGAGCACCGGCATGGACGTCGCTCCCAGCGTCGGTGCGCCGAGAAGAGTGTGCCCCATCGGTGCGCACGCCGAGCCAGAGACGCTGAGCGCCGCTGATCCGACGTTGGCGCTGCCGGGAGTTGGAGTCTCGTCGACGAACCACGCGAGTTCTGGCTGCGTTGCCCACGTCGAGCCGGGATGCCGCGCAAGCGAGCAGCCCTGTTGCATCGAAGGCGCAGAGTTGTTGGCGCGCCATGCGCCGTTTTGGATGGCGAGGTCTTCGCGCGAGAGACCGTTGCCGCCCCAGCTGACCCAGTCTGCGATCCAAGTCGCGGACGACATGTTGCCGCTGTATTGCGTGCGGAACAGCGCGATGGCTCCTTGTGTCTGCGGCACCGTCTCGGCGCCGAGACCAAACAAGAAGTAAGGGTTCGTGTTGCCGGTGGCGACTTCGCCTGGCGTCGGCACGGCAGGGATCGGCTGCAGCCAACGCACCAGCAGATGACCGCCAGCGGCGATGACTGTGTTTGGCCGGAATCCCCACCAGTAGGTGCGAGGCATTCCTGGCGTCGCGGTCGCGAGATAAAGCGACCAGGCCGACACGTCGGCCGTGAGCGCGCCGCGGTTGTGGATCTCGATCCAGGCGCCATTCGCATCGCGACCGATCTCACTGACGATCACGCTCTGGCAGGCGGCGGTGTCGGAGATTGCGGCGGTCAAGGCGAGCGCGACGAGGGCTTTCGTGCAGTTCTTCGGCATCGGGACGATGGCTGTGGTGTTGTGCAACAGATCGGCGGGTTGGCCGGAGTTCCTTGACGACGCCCCGCAACCCGCCATGGGGGCGCGCGGCTGAGGACATTGGACCGATCAACCCGCGCAAGAAGCCGACAGCGCCAGCTGGATCCAGGTTCAAGCCCCGCGACCGCGAACGCCGATGAAGGGCCGTCGGGGGCTCAGCCCCCATCGCTCTGTCGCAACCGGGTCCCTTCGCTTTGTCCAAGCATCCTTCTGCGTCCGTCGAGCAGCTCGTGCAGGAACTGATGAACCGCAGCATTCCGAAGACGGATCGCGTGCGGCTTCTGCGTGAGCTCGTGAAGTCGGGCGAGGATGTGCCGGATGAGCTGATGGAGAAGGCCCTGCGGCGACTCATGGAGCGACTAGCAGACTGAGCTCAGTCACGAACCCGAAACCGAGTCAATACCCATGAAGACGTCGCTGCTTGCCACGCTCGTCCTGTGCGCCGCTGTGTCGGCCCAAGAGACCGTCACCCAAACTGATTCTCCTGTCGTCACGTCGCTGACGACCATCCGCAAGATGCCGGAGGCCTTCACGAACGTCACGGTTCAGTTCACCGTGCAGTTCGCGTCGCTTGGCCGAATCAGCAATCCGTTCTTCACGCGCTTCACGCCCGCGGAGTTCGCGAACTTCTACGCATGGGCGGACGAACAGCCGCTCTGGCAGCGCGAGTCGTACGACGACGTCTTCGGCAACCTCTTCTACGCGAAGAGCGGCACGCAGCTCCAAGAGGTCTACAGCCTCGCGATGTACGAGCGCCTGTCGATCACCGGCGTCGTCCGCAACACGTTCCAGTCGATGCCGTTCATCGAGGTGACGTCGTTCAGCCAGGTGAACAACCAGGTTCATTCCGCGAGCCTCGCGCACATGTACCGCGGCGAGCAACACATGGCGGAGCGTCGCTGGCAGCGCGCGATCGCCGAGTTGACGCTCGCCCCGGTTGGTGATGCGCCCGATGCGCTCCGCAGCGCGGCCTACAAGAACCTCGGCATCTGCCACCTGCGCATCGGTGAGACCGAGCAGGGCAAGAGCTACCTGCAGATGGCGCAGAGCCTCGCGCCGATCGCCGACACCGAGCTGAACGAGCTCGTCGGCACGGCGAACACGACCCCGAGCAAAGAGCTGGACCGCGTTGTCGGTTCTAGCGACCTGAAGGACTCCGAGCGCCCGATGTGGGAGGCCTTCGACACCACGCCGAGCACGACCACGTCGACGACGACGGGAACGACTCCGACCGTTCAGTGAGCCAGGGCGCTGCCGTGCTGACGGCCGCCGCATGAATGAGGGTTCGAGGGGCGCCTCTGCCGAAATCCGGCGGTAGGCGCTCCGCTCACGTACAGGCGTGATGAAAAACGCCTAGCCGGCCGGCATTCTGTTCGGCCCCCTGCGTCGCCGTGGTCTTCACGGACGTCCTGTGCATCCACTTGAGGGTGCAGACGAAATCGCGGCGGTGGGCCCGCATCCCGATGTCCGCGACCAGCCATCATTCGTCACCGACCGACCCCGTCGGCTCCGACGCCGCCACGGGCCGTGGTCCGTTCTTGCTCGCCGTCGCGCTGGTGTGCTGGACGATCGTCGTGATCCTGAAGGGAGCGATGGTCACCAGCACGGGATCGGGCATGGCATATGCCGATTGGCCCAAGTCAGACGGTCAGTGGTTGCCGGAGAGCAGCTACACGAGCCTGCCGGGTTTCTTCGAGCACTTCCACCGCATCGCCGGGGCGATCGCCGGCCTGATGTCGCTGACGCTCGTCGTGCACCTGTGGCGGTGCAGGGCGCTGGCGACGCCTGGCGGACGCGCCTCGCTGCTTGGTTTGGTGCTCATCGTGGTGCAGGGCGTGATCGGCGGTGTCGGCGTGCTCAACAACACTCCGGTCGCCATCTCCTCCCTCCACGGCACGATGGCGCAACTGACGGTCGTGACCTTCGCCGTCGCGGCCTACCGGCTGTCGCCACGTTGGCGCGCGACGGTTCCAAGGGCGATGCCATCGGCGGGCTCGGCACGCACGATGTCGATGGTCGCGATCGTGGCGCTCGTGCTGCAGACCTACATCGGCGCGATCGCGCGGCATTCTGGCAGCGCGCTCGCACTTTGGGCGCACGTCGGCAATGCGCTCATCGTGTTCTTCGTCGTCCTCATCGCGGCCGGGCTCGCAGCGGGCAAGCTCACTGGAGTTCCCGGCCTTCAGAAGCTCTCCAAGATCCTGCTGTGGCTGCTCGTCGTGCAGGTGGTCTTGGGCTTCGTCGCGCTGCTCGTTCGCACCGGCAAGGATCCCAAGAACGTCGAACACCTGTGGCGTGCAGCGCTGATCAGCACGCACGTGCTGACCGGTTCCCTGCTCATCGTGACTGCGAGCTTGCTTTGCGCGCACACCTTCCGTGGCGCCACGCGACCTGGCGAGGCCGTTCATGGCTGAGCAGTTGGCGCCAACGCCTGCGCAGGATGCGCCGCCGGCGAGCACCTGGCGCGCATACCTGGAACTCGGCAAGCCGAGGCTCTCGGCGATGGCGGTCTTTGCCGTGGTGGCGGGCTGCTTTGTCGGGTGGACGCCGCATGACTCGCCGCCGCTGGGCATCGTCATCGCGACGACGCTCGGCACCTTCCTCGTTGCGGCAGCGTCTGCGGCGCTCAACATGTATCGCGAGCGCGAGCTCGACAAGTTGATGCACCGCACGCAGACGCGCCCGCTGCCGTCGGGCAGGCTGCAGCCCAAGCAATTGCTCGCCTTCGGCATCGTCACCGCGATCGTCGGCGAAGCGATCCTGCTGCTTGGCAGTTCGTTGACCGCGGCGCTCACGTGCGTCGCGATCCTGTTCAGTTATGTGCTCGTCTACACACCGATGAAGGTGCGCACTCCGCTGAACACCCTCGTCGGCGCGATCCCTGGAGCGCTGCCACCGGTCGTCGGCTACGCCGCGGTGACCGATCGGATCGGCTTCGGCGCGCTGATCCTGTTTGCGATCCTGTTCTGCTGGCAGATCCCGCACTTCCTCGCCATCGCATGGCGGTTTCGTCACGACTATGCGCGCGCCGGCATGCGCATGCTGCCGGTTGTGAGTCCTGATGGCTCGAGCACCCGCTCGACCATGGTGCTCTACGTCGCGGGCCTCGGCATCGCGAGTCTGCTGCCGTTCCAGTTCCGCATGGCAGGCGAGGTCTACCTCGCGACCGCGATCCTGCTCGATGCGTTGTTCTTCGTGCCTGCGCTGATCGCGGCGATCACGCGTTGGGAGTCGGCGATGCGACTGACGTTCCTCGTGTCGCTCGTCTACCTCCCACTGTTGCTCACGGTTCTTGTCCTCGATCGCCAAGACCCTGGCCACCCGCTCTGACTGCGGCGCTCGTCGCCGTGACAAGGACCTACACCATGGACTTCCGTTTTCTCGCCGACGTCGACGCGACGCTGAACGCGATCGCAACCGTGTTGATCGTCAGCGGCCTTGTGGCGGTCAAGCGCGGCAAGATCGAGTTGCACAAGAAGCTGATGTATTCGGCGACTGGCGCATCCGCGTTGTTCCTCTGCTGCTACGTCGTCTACCACCTGACCTGCGAGCCAGTGGAGTTTCGTGGCATCGGCGCAGCCAGGACCGCCTACCTCTGTCTGCTCGCTTCGCACGTCGTGCTCGCCGCCGTGCAGGTCCCGCTGATCCTGCGCACGATCTACCTAGGAATGAAGGACCGTCGCGAGCAGCACAAGAAGTGGGCAAGGGTCACCGCTCCGATCTGGCTCTACGTGTCGATCACCGGCGTCGTGGTCTACTGGCTGCTCTACCACTAGTAGCTCGTGCGACTCCTCGAGGTGTCGGTGGGACCGAGCATGTGGCGTCTACGTGGCATCGCTGCGCGCCAGTCGAATAAGCGAGCACGTCACGACTCTGGGCCGGCGGGTTCAGGTCATCGATGCCGACAGGAGAAATGGCACGCCCGGCAGGACTTGAACCTGCAACCTCCAGATCCGAAGTCTGGAGCTCTATCCAATTGAGCTACGGACGCGTGCGTCGCGCATCCTAGTGCCGCGCTGCCGCCGCCGCATCGTCTCGTCATGACACACTTCGCGCGTGCCATGCTCTTTCGGGCGCCGCCGCAAGGCCGATAGTGGGGTTCAGCATCTGGACAGCTCCGCGGGCGACCGCGGGGCGGCCAACCTGCCGAGGAGCGGCAAGGTGGTCTGACCCGGCAGTGTTGCCGAGTCGATGCGCGCGAGCAGTTCATGCTCGGCGAACGAAGGCTCCTGCGGCAGTCGCCGCGTCGGGTGCTGTTTCAGCGAATGCGTGAGTCGCACCGACTCACGCGAACAGCAAGAAGGACGACGTCATGGCATCCCTAGGTCGCAGGCCGCTCCCCGAAAACCACTACCTCAATCGCGGCACCGCGATCTTGATCAGCGTCCGCGGGCCGCTGCCTCCCATCGAGCGCCTGCCGGGCAGCCCGACCGAGGAGGAGTTG
>SXPK01000120.1 GCA_005776365.1 Planctomycetia bacterium | reverse complement strand
TTCACGTCGCAGAATGTCTACAAGGGCAATGCGGCGATGATGAACTACTACAGTTCTCTCGATCGCGGCAATGAGGCGCTGAACGACGGCGTCAACCTGCGCTTCCCGAGCGGCAGCGCTCTCGACTGGGGCAATCGCGACTACGACGTCAACCTCGTGATCGGCGACAAGGCTTGGGATCGCACCGGCCAACTCTGGATGAACCCCTTCCAGACGGACGGCTTCCTCGGCGACCAGCTGCTGGTCAACTGGCAATACAAGCCCTTCCTCGACGTCCGCTCGCGCAAGTATCGCTTCCGCATCCTGAATGGCGCAGTCGCCCGCTATATCAAGCTCGCGCTCGTCGACAGCCGCGGCCGCGCCGTGCCCTTCCACATGATCGCCAATGACGGCAATGTCATGGAGCACGCGGTTGCGTTCGACGGCACGCTCGGCACCCAAGCCGGCATCCTGCCGGAGCAAGCGATCGCCGAGCGCTACGACATCGTCGTCGACTTCAGTCGGTTCCGTCCGGGCGAGCGGCTGTATCTCGTCAACTTGCTCGAGCACGAGAATGGCAGGCGCCCTGAGCGCCAGGTGCGGCTCGAGGAAGTCGTTCGCGGTTCCTACCGGCCCTTCACTCGCGATCTCAACGGCGACGGTCTCGCTGACAGGTGGTTCGGCGGCGATCCGTGCGTCGGCAAGTGTCTCGAGTTCCGCGTGCAGGCCTACACGGACGTGGATCTCAGCATGAATCCGGCGAACTATGTCGTCGGCCGTCAGAAGATGGTCCCGCTCAACCGTGCGACCGCGCTCCAACTCGCATCGGCGCGGCACCGCACTTTCGAGTTCGGACGCAGCGGCGGCACCGACGGCAAGCCGTGGACCATCAAGGTCGACGGCGGCGGCGGACTCAATGCCGATCCGCGCGTGGTGTCAGCTGCGCCCACAGTCGGGTCGCTCGAAATCTGGAAGCTGAAGAACGGCGGCAATGGCTGGAGCCATCCGGTGCATGTGCACTTCGAGGAGGGCCACATCCTGACCCGCGGCGGCATCGCGCCGCCAGAGTGGGAGCGTTGGGCCCGCAAGGACATGTATCGCATCGGCAATCGCATCGACTCGATGCCGGAAGTGGAACTCGCAATCCGCATTCGCGAGTTCGGCGGCACCTACGTCGAGCACTGCCACAACACGACGCACGAGGACTCGGCGATGTTGTTGCGCTGGGACGCAAGGAACCCTGGGCAAACGGTCCCGTTGGCCTGCCCGATTCCGCACTGGGATGGATGCACGACCGTGCCGACGTCCGAGTTGCCGACCGCGCGCACGGGGGATGGCATTGGCCGTCTTCGCTGATTGACATAGACTCCCTCCACACTGCCTCGGCGCCCCCCTTATCGAAGGCGCCGACTGCTTTCAGCCGACTGGTTTGCCGTTATGCGAATCCCCCCACTATCCGTCTTGATTGCCGTGACGACTTTGCTGGGTTCAGCGACGAAGTCCGTGCTTGCCCAGGACACCCAGCAGCCGCAGAAGCAGCACACGAGGATCGTCACTGGTGGCGACCAATGGGGATCCAACTACTTCCCCAACTACGAGCTGACGAACCAGGACGGGAAGAAGCTGAAGTTCTTCGACGACATGCTCGAGGACAAAGTCGTCCTGATCAGTTTCATCTACACGAACTGTCCTGACGCATGTCCGCTCGAAACCGCGCGCATTTCGCAGGTGCAAGGCATCCTCGGTGATCGCGTCGGCAAGGACGTGTTCTTCTGGTCGATCACGATCGACCCCAAACGCGACACGCCAGAAGTGCTGAAGGAATACGCGCAGCGCTACCAGGCTTCCGAGGGTTGGCAGTTCTTGACCGGCGACGAAGAGCAGATCACGCAACTGCGCATGAAGCTCGGGCTCTACAGCCCGGCGGACGGAACCGAGCTCGAGGACCACGGCCTCAACATCATCATCGGCAACCAGGCGACCGGTCGATGGATGCGCTCCGGCCCGTTCGAGAACCCCTACATCCTGGCTCGACAGATCGGCGACTGGTTGCACAACTGGAAGCTGCCGCCGACCGCAGAACTCGACTACAGCAACGCGCCAAAGCTGCGCCAGATCAGCGACGGCGAGAGCTTGTTTCGCACGCGTTGCTCCTCATGCCACGCGATCGGTGGCGCCAACGCGGCGCTCGCGAAACTCGGCCCCAACCTATTTGGGGTCACGGACCGTCGCGATCACGCGTGGCTCGAGCGTTGGATCCGCGAGCCAGACGTGATGCTGGCCGAGAAGGACCCGATCGCGATGCCGATGTTCGAGGCCTACAACAAGGTCCCGATGCCAAACATGCGTCTCCTGCCGCGCGAGGTCGAAGAACTGCTCCTCTACCTCGACGAAGAGAGCCGCCGAGTCGCGACGGTGCTGCCGACGCTGACGGACGAGAACGGCAAGGAACGCGAAGCGAAGGCATCGTGCTGCCAGAAGTCGGACGAAGTCGTGATCGGCGACGACACCGATGACGCCGAGCAGGCAGCCGAAGAAGGCGGCTCGACGCCGCTCGGCATTCGCCCTCTCGCGTGGATCGGGGCCGTGGTTGGTTTGCTGCTCGGCGCCATCGCGACACGCAGGTTTCGCAGAGCCTGACCGCCCGCCGATCAAGCCTGGTTGCGATGCCAGGATCCGCGCCGCATGATCGTTTCGCATGAGCGACGCGCAGGGGCCGGATCGCAAGATCGTGCGGCTCCCCCCCGACATCGAGAACGAGGTGCTCGCCGCGCTCGAACTCGACGCGGCGATGCAGGACACGGTCCTTGCGCGCATTTTCGCTCGTGAACCGGCGCATGCAGACGAGATCAGGCGCTGGCTCCACGACGCCGGGGCCCTTGCTGGCGACGCTCCCCCGGGCGCCACGACGCACATCGGCCCCTGGCGAGTGCTGCGATTGCTCGGCCGCGGCGGCTTTGGCGCGGTCTACCTCGCTGAGTCGGACGTCGGCGCGCCTGCCGCTGTCAAGGTCCTGAACGACGGCGTGAACTCGCGCGAAGTAATGCGTCGCTTCGCGGCAGAACGCGAAGCGCTGATGCGCCTCGACCACGTCGGAATCGCCCGCATCCTCGACGCTGGCGAGACGAAGAACGGCAAGCCGTGGTTCGCGATGGAGTATGTGGCCGGCAGTTCGCTGCTGGTCTATTGCCGCCGGGCCCGCCTTCAACTGCAACGTCGTCTCGAGCTATTCCTTTGCGTCCTCGACGCAGCCGCGCACGCACACCAACGTGGCATCCTTCATCGCGACCTGTCGGCCAACAACGTCCTCGTGGCGGGAGAATCAGAGGCTGCGCAACCCAAGATCATCGACTTCGGCATCGCCAAGTCCCTGCACGGCGCGCCACTTGGCGATGGTCCGATGACCCTGCAAGCGACCATCATGGGCACGCCTGAATACATGAGCCCGGAGCAGGCCACCGGTGAACCCGGATCGGTCGACACGCGCTCGGACGTCTACTCGCTCGGAGCACAGCTCTACGAGTTGCTCACCGAGCGCCTGCCCGTGCCGAGCGAAGCGTTGCGTGCGCAAGGCGCGCTGGGGATCGCGGAGGTGCTGCGGCATCACGAACCCGAGCCACCCAGCGCGGTCGTGCAGTCGCGAGCGCGTCGGGGACTGCGCGGCGACCTCGACAGCATCGTGATGCGCGCCATCGCGAAGGACCGTGATCAACGATACGCGTCGGCGGCAGAGTTCGCGGCGGACCTCCGACGACACCTAGCCCACCAGCCCGTGCTCGCCGCCAAGAACAACGCCTGGTACGTGCTGCGGAAGTATGCGAAAAGGAACCGCTCGCGCTTCGTGCTTCTCGTGGCCGCCGCGTCGTCGCTCGTGCTGGCTTTGGGACAAGCAGTCCAAGAATGGCGACAGGCGCAAGCAACGGAGCTCCAACTGAAAGCCGTCATCGAGACACTGGAGCAGCGCTCAAAGACCGGCTTCCGGCTGCTCGCGGACCAGCAGCTCCTATTGCGGGCAATCGACGAGGAGCGCGATCTCGTCCCGGCCTGGCCGACGCGCGCCCCGGCCATGCGCAAGTGGCTCGCCGAGCGCGCGGAACCGCTGCGTTCGTCCCTGCTGCTGCTGGAAGGCCAGCGCGAGTTGCTGCTGGAAACGAGCGGGAGCAACGAAGCCGGACTCGACCTCGCGCACGCACTCGAACGAATGCGCGCAGAGACGGTGTCCTTCCTCGGACCAACAGGCCCGGTTGCTCGCGTCGAACGCCGGCTCGGCTTTGCGGCCGCATTCGCCAGTCGCCTGAAGGCAGACGAGACCGAGTGGGCAAGGCTGGAGAACGACCTTCGCGCTCGTCGCGGCTTCTCGCTTGCGCCGCAACCCGGCCTGTCGTCGCTGGGCCAGGATCCCAACACGGGGCTGTTCGAGTTTCTCGACCTTGCGACGCACGGCAGCGACGCGCCCATGCCGACGCGCGGCGCGGACGGCCACCTCGAGCTCGCGCCGGACTGCGGCATCGTGTTTGCGCTGATCCCGCGCGCCGGCGTCCGGCTCGGAGCGCAACGTAGGGACCACGGGCTCGATCGTTTCGACTCCGACGCGCACCGCGACGAGATCGACGGTGGCCACGCCCTGCTCGACGAGTATCTGATCGCCAAGACTGAGCTGACGCGCGCGCAATGGTCGCGCCTCGTCAACGCGCCGCTCGAGGGGCGTCCCGACGATCCCCAGACCGACATCAGCTGGCACGAGTGCGTGGCGGCGCTGCGCGAGTTCGGCATGGACTTGCCGACCGAAGCGCAGTGGGAGCATGCGTGCCGAGCCGGGACCATGACGCCGTGGTGGCCCGGCACATCGCTCGAGGATCTCGCCACCGCAGCACGATTTGGCCCGACCTTGCAGCCGGTCGCGCAGTTGCGCGGCAATGCGTTTGGCCTGCACGACGTGCACGGCAACGTGGCCGAATGGTGCAAGGACGCGAGGCTCGACTACGCCGTTTCGACGCCGCGCGCGCGGGACGGGCTGTTGTGTGCCCCAGCGCCAATCCGCATCCCCGACCTGCGCTCGATCCGCGGCGGTTCTTCTGCGGCCGGGCCGCTGGACGCGCGCAGTGCAGCGCGCGCTGGTCGTATCGCGTCGGCCAAGGACCCCTGGCTCGGCGTGCGACCGGTACGCGCCATCATCCGCGGTTAGCGCAGGACTCCACCGAGCACCGCAATGCGCGACGGAAGCGTCGCTGCACTCGGCCGAGTTCGAATGAGCCACTAGCGCAACGTCGCGTCGCTCACTCGAGTCCGAGCGCGCGCCGCACCGCAGCCTTGTCGATCTTGCCGCCGGCGAAGTCGTCAAAGGCACGCGCAGGCGGTTTGATCATGTGCTGCGCGATGAATGGCGCGCCTTCCTCGGCGCCCTGCTGGCTGTCCTTGAAGCAGCATTCCCACTCCAGCGTGGCCCAACCTTTGTAGCCGTGCTTGGTGAGCAGGCTGAAGATCGCGCCGAAGTCGACTTGGCCGTCACCGAGCGAACGGAATCTCCCGGCACGATTCTGCCAGGCCTGATAGCCGCCGTAGACACCGACGCGGCCATTGGGGCGGAACTCGGC
>SXPK01000119.1 GCA_005776365.1 Planctomycetia bacterium | reverse complement strand
GGGCGGGCGCGTCTTTCGGATCTCGTCGCGGATCTGTCTCTCGATCGAGCACGGCGACTACAACGGCACTGATCTCGTGGGCGTCGGCATCGATCGCCACCTGTGGATCGTGTGCCGCCCCAACGACTCGGGCCGCGTTCGAATGCGGCGCCGACTGCCGTGACCTCTGCGGACTGGCGCCAGCTACAAGCCGGCTCGCCCCGTCTCACCTCGCCTCGGCGTCGAAACGTGTCCGCAGAGCCCTTCGCGCTCGTCGATGCGCCACTTGCGCAACGCCCAAACGCCGGTGCAGTGATCCTTCAGCACGCGCACGCATGGCGTCACGATCGCGCGCCGCATGAACGCGGCACAGCGCCATCGACCTGCGCAAGGACACATCGATGCGGGCGCCGCGATCGTCGAGCCATCACGCGCGCGGATGCGCTCGCCAACTCTGCAGGTGACGCAGTGCGAGTCAGCTTCCAACTCGAGCGCGCTCGTTCACAACGCATCGCTGCGCAATGGCAGATGCCCTCCCGTAGCCAGAGCCATGCTGACGAGCGATCGCGAGAAGGACTTGCGCCCCATATGCTGCGCGCGATGACGCACCAACGCGTGCCCTTCTGGTTCTTGATCGCCAACGGGGCCATCGTGTTCGTGGCGTTCGTGCTCGGCATCTTGCTCGGTCGTCGCACACCGCTGCCTGATCCTCAAGGCACCGCGCTCCATCTCGTCTTTCAGGAGATCGAGAAGTCCTACGTCGATCGCATCGACGGCAAGGAACTGCTCGACAAGGCGATTGCGTCGATGGCGCGACTCGACGACTACAGCCGATACGTGCCGCAGAACGAGGTGGCGCGCTTCGTGGAGGAAACGACGGGCACCTATGACGGCATCGGTGTCGTGCTGCAGCTCGCCGAAGACGGCGTGTTCGTGCGCTTTCCGATCGAAGGCGGGCCTGGAGATCGCGCAGGCTTGTTGCCCGGTGACCGCATCGTCGCGGTCGATGGCCATTCGATCGACACACTGGGCGCCGAGCAACGCAGCCGGGTGTCCGAAGAACGGTTGCGCGGGCCGTCGGGGTCCGTGGTTCGCATCACCGTCGCGCGCGACGGCGCGAGTGAAACCACGTTGGAAGTCGAGCGCGCGGCAGTGCAGCGCCGCAGCGTGAAGTGGTCGCACTGGATCGACCGCGAGCAGGCAATCGCTTACGCCCACATCGCAGACTTCCACGTCGGGGCTGCGCAGGCGCTGCGTCAGGATCTCGATGCCCTGGTCGCGACGGAAGGCAGGCCCATGCGAGGGCTCGTCATCGATCTGCGCTTTGACCTCGGTGGCAATCTCGACGAGGCCGTGTCGATCGCACGGATGTTCGTCCGCGAAGGCAATCTCGTATCGATGCGGCGACGTGACGCTGAAGTCGTCGAGCGCTTCGACGCGGACCCGACGCAGTGCACGTATGGCGATCTCGCTCTCGTCTTGCTCGTCAATGAGTCATCGGCGAGCGCGAGCGAGGTCGTTGCCGGCGCGCTGCAAGACCACCGTCGCGCCTCCGTGGTCGGCGAGCCGACCTATGGCAAGGGCGTCGTCAACACGATCTACCAGTGGAAGGACCAGCCCTTTCGGCTGAAGCTGACGACCGCGCGCTACTACACGCCCAACGGACGCAACCTCGACCGTGGCTTGCGCCGCGACTCTGCACCACAGACAGCAGAAAACGGCAACAGCCCCAACTCCGCCGGCGGTGTCGGGCCGGACCGCCTCGCCGCATTGGATGGCGCCGCGGAGGAAACGGTGCGCGCGGCACTCGCTGAGTTTCCAGCTCCCGAACACCACCTGCAGCGCCTCACCGCGTGGTCAAAGGTCCGCCAGATGCGCGTCCCCGGCCCACTGTCGCTCTCGGAGGATCCGCAACTCGCAGCCGCGCTGGAAGAAATCCGGGCGCGACTCGGCAAGTAACCATCTCGGCTGCAGGCGCACCGCGTGGCGCCTTTGCTCCCGCAGCCTCGCCAACGAGACCCGATCGCAGGCGCGTGCGAGTCGCGACCGACGCGTGCTTCGCTCGGATCGGGCTTGTGCCGGCGCATCAAGTTTGGTTCGGAAGCCCGGTGTCCGACATGGCGCCGGGAATAGGCTCGGACTCGCAAGGCAGCAGCTACTTCGGCCATCCGCTCGAAGCGGGCACCAAATCTTGCGCCTTCGCCGCGCGCAAGCGCGACCGAACCGAGCGCTCCCTGTCCGGCGCCGCGGGCCAGCATCGCGTTGGAGAACGGCTGCGTCGTCGAGTGCCTGGCAGCCGATTCGGGAGAAAGGAACGCAGACAGATTTGCAGCCACAGGTTCAAGGCCGTTCGCACGACGCCGACATCGGCCTGGATGAATGGCTCGGCAGCAGCATGCGTTCCAGAACGGGCTGCTAGACTCCGCCGCCCCATGACGCAGCGAATCCTCGGCATCGAGACGTCGTGCGACGAAACCGCGGCCGCGGTCGTCGCCGACGGGCGCGTCGTGTTGAGCAACGTGGTGCACTCGCAGATCCACTTGCACGAGCGCTGGCGCGGCGTGGTTCCGGAAGTTGCGAGCCGATCGCACACGATGCGCATCCTGCCGATCCTCCAGCAGGCTCTCGATGACGCCGGGGTCAAGCCGCACGAACTCGACGCCGTCGCCGTGACGCACCGTCCGGGGATGATCGGGTGCCTACTGGTCGGCATGGCAGCAGCAAAGGCTCTGGCGTTGCGGTTCTCACTGCCGCTGCTGGCCGTCGACCACGTGCAGGCACATGTTCACACCGCGCTGCTGGCGGAACCGCAGTTGCAGTTCCCGGCACTCTGTCTGGTTGCCTCGGGCGGACACACGGCGATGTATCTGCTGCGAGCCCCGCTCGATGCCGTGCGGCTCGGCACGACGCGCGACGACGCGGCCGGTGAGGCTCTCGACAAAGGCGCGGCGCTGCTCGGCCTCCCCTATCCAGGCGGCCCGGCGATCGAGCGCGCGGCGCTGGAGGGTAAGGCGGACCGCTTTAACCTCCCGCGGCCGATGGTGCGCGGAAACCAAGGTCCCGACGACGAGGATTGGTTCGACTTCTCGTTCAGCGGGCTCAAGACCTCGTTGCTCTACTTGCTCCGCGGCCCTGGCGCCGTAGCGCCGCCACGCGCCCTTGACGAACCCGAGCTGCGCGACCTCGCGGCGTCGTATCAAGAAGCGGTCGTCGATGCGCTGCTGCAAAAGCTCACGCGCGCCGCCGATCGCCATGCGCCAAAGAGCCTCTGCATCGGCGGCGGAGTTGCGCGCAACCAGCGCTTGCGCGAACGGCTGCAGCAAGAGCCCAGGCTTCGCGCGTTGCAACTCGTGCTGCCTGAGATGAACCTGTGCTCGGACAACGGCGCCATGATCGCGTTGATGGGTCATCTGCAATTGCAGCAAGGCATGCTCGCCGACATGACGCTCGAACCCGTTGCGACGCCGCAAGCAGGCGGCAAGGCGAAGCCGCGATGAGCCTCCCTGCGCACGAGCGCCTGCGCGCCTTGCTCGCCGACGTTCAACGTGGAGCGCTCGATGTCGATGCAGCCCTGCGTGCATTGACGCCAGCCGCCGAGCTTGGATTCGCAACGGTCGACCATGACCGCCAGCGCCGGTGCGGCCTGCCCGAGGTCGTGTTCTGCCAGAGCAAGACGCCAGCCGACGCCAGCGCGATCGCGCGCGAGATTGTCGCACGCTGCGGCCGCGTGCTGATGACGCGCGCCGAACCCGAACACGTCCTGGCCGCCAAGACCGAGTTGCCCGACGCGGTGTGGCATGAACGGGCTCGCTGCATCGTCGTCGATCGCGAACCCGTCGAGCCGCAGGGGCTCGTCGCCGTGGTTGCGGCCGGCACCGCGGACTTGCCGATCGCCGAGGAAGCGGCAGTCACCGCCGCGTTCGCTGGCGCCAGGGTCGAGCGGCACTTCGACGTCGGCATCGCAGGCCTCCATCGACTGCTCGCGCGCATCGACTCGATCCGGCGGGCGAGCTGCGCCGTCGCAGTCGCCGGCATGGACGGAGCCCTGCCGTCCGTGCTCGGGGGGCTCCTGGCTACGCCCGTATTCGCGGTGCCGACGAGCGTCGGTTATGGCGCCCACTTTGGAGGTCTCGCCCCGCTGCTGACGATGCTCAACTCGTGCGCCGCAGGCGTGTCCGTGGTCAACGTTGACAACGGTTTTGGGGCTGGGTATCTCGCTGCCCTCGTAAATCGCCAGTCCGACCCGAGGATGCATCGACCTTGACCCCATCGCCGCGCGCCGCCCGCCTCGCCCTCGAAGATGGGACCGTTCTTTCGGGTGGTGGCATTGGCGCCGCAGTCGATTCGGTCGGCGAGCTGGTCTTCAACACCTCGATGACCGGC
>SXPK01000118.1 GCA_005776365.1 Planctomycetia bacterium | reverse complement strand
GCCTGATCATTGACGTTGACCGTGATCCCCGTGCCAAGCAACTTGGCACGCCACACCATGGTGCCGTTCAGGTCGATGACGGGACTGCTGAAGGGGCTGGTGCCGCCAATCGTCACGCCCGGGAGCCCCGGAACGGAATCGCCGACGCCTTGCACGAACTGACCGTTCTGCAGCATCAGGCTCTGTGCGGCGGCAGTGCTCAGCAAGCCTGCCAGGATGAGAGGGACACGGACGGAGAAGTGGCGATGGAGCATGGGTTGGGGAGCGCGATTGGCGCACAAGCACAGAGTTGGATCGCCGCCCCAAGCCGGGCAAATCCCAGATATTTTGTCGGCTTTGCGCGCCATCGCGACGCCTTGAAGCGCAATCGCCGCCCACCAACTCGAGGCCCATGCCGCGTCTGCACCACACGCTCCTTGTTGCAACGATTACGGCCGGTTCGATGCTCGCTCAGGCGCGCTACGAACTCGCCGTCGTCTACGTGAACGAAGTCGGCCATCCGACCAACGTCGTGCCTGGGACCGGGCTTCCGTTCAACCTGGGCGGAGGCTCGAACTCCGCCTACAACCGACCTTGGGTCAGCAGCAACGGTCAGCACTGGGCCTTGGTTGTTGCAATCGAATCGCCTTCGCTGGGGAGCGATGAGGCGCTGTTGCTCGATGGGCAACTGGTGCTGCGCGAAGGTCAGCCTGCACCCTGGCCGACGCCGGGCGAAGTCGTCGGCCAGTTTTTCTTCTCCGAAGTCGGCATCAACGACGCCGGCGACCTGTTGTTCGACAACGCCACTGGGACGCCGAGCGTGCCGAGTCCGGCGGCGACCAATGACTATGTGGCCCGCTACGACCGCGCGACGAACACTTGGTCCTTGATCGCACAAGAGCTGCAGCCCGTGAACACCATCCTGCCGACTCTGGTCGGCAACGGCGGTGGGTTGGCCACTTGGGATGACAACCTGGACACGTGCCGATTGATGAACAACGGCACCATGTTGTGGCGCGCCGACGGCATCGACGGCTTGACCACTGGCGTGGCCAATGACGCAGTGGTGCACCTCGGCGGTGGTCTCGCGCTGCAGAAAGGCGTCGACATTCCTGTGGGCCAAGTTGGCGGCGGCCTCGAGCAGTGGGAGAACTTCGACCAGGGTCGTCTGTTTGCGGCCTTCGATGGCGCCCTGGTGCTCGTTCAGGGCGACCTGACCGGGGCAGCCACGACCGACGATGTCGTGGTGCTCAACGGCGCCGTGATCCTGCAGGAAGGCGTGGCGTTCGGGCCCTTCACGAGTCCGATCGACGCTGGCGGCGTGGCCAAGTGCTGGCTCGACGATGCCGGCAGCTACTACGTGCGCGGGGACAACGTCGACCAGACGGACTGGGTCTTGCGCAATACCTTCGTCGTCGCGACGACCGATGGCACGAGCGAAATCGTCGCTGGCAGCGGTGAGCATTGGGACGACTCGATCTACACGCCGGGCTTCTTTGGATTCGATGGCAACTCGCTGGGTCACTGGCTGCTCGCCGGCGCTACCGACCATCCGGACGTCAATCGCAACGCGGTGATCATCATCGATGACAATGCTGGCACCCGGCTCGTGGCAGCGCGCGAAGGCGATCCCATAGACCTGAACGGCAACGGCCTCTTCGACGACGATCGCTTCCTCGCCACGTTTGGTGACGACGACATGCAGTTGCTCGACGACGGCACCATCATGTTCCTGGCGACTCTGCGTGATGGAGCCGGCGTCTCAGTCAGCCACGCCTTCATCAGGCTGTCGCCCCGCACCGCGAGCTGCGCTCTCAGAAATGGAAGTGGCAGCAATCCGGTGGCTTGCTTGTGCACGACGCTGCCGATCGTTGGTCAGACGTTTCAGGTCACCGTCGCACCCGGGCCGGCGACCGTGTTTTCGCTGCTGTATGCCTCGCCGACGCCACTCGCGCCTCTGCCGATTTTCGGCTGGGGAGAAGTGTTGATCGGCCCGGAGGTTTTCGAGATCCCGCAGTCGATCCCGGCGCTGCCGTTCGCGTTCACGGGGTTGCGGTTCTCCCTGCAAGGCCTGCGGTTCGATGCCATCGGGTCGACCGGCGCAATCGTGCTGACGAACGCGCAAGACATCGTGATCGGCAACTGAGTTAGGTCTTCGCAATAGATTGCGGTTTCTCATTGGCCGCCGCCGCGGATTCGTCGCTTGACCACTGTCTCGGCGGGCCGGCGGCCCAGGTCCGGGGCACCCCATCCCCGTGAGAAAACCATGAGCAACCCAGTCCTACCTGTCCTTACTTGTCTGGCGGCCACATCCCTTGCCGTCAGTCCTGCCCTGTCACAGAGCCTGCTGCCGACTCAAGGTCAGATCTTGCTGCAGCCGGGTAGCACGGCATTGGGGCTCGCCCCTGGCGAGGCAATCGCTGCCGTGGCCCTGCCGCTCGATACGCCGGTGATGAGCCGCGAGGGCTCCATCCTGGTGCGTGGTCAGATTGCGCCGGCGGGCACCCTGGATGGTCGCGCCCTGTTTCTCGGTCGGACCAGTGGTGATGTGCAGGTCGTGTTTCGCGCCAACAGCGTCGATCCTTCCGGCACCTACCCGAACTCGGTAGTGGTCCAGAACAGCACAACGACAGGACTCCCGATCGGCTCTGGCATCTTTGCGCAGTATCGAATCAGTCCTCGGAACGGCTACTTGCTCTTCGGCGGTCAGCTTTACGACGGCGCTAATCCTGGTCTCGATGGCCTCATTCACGCGCCGAGCGCGGGCATTACCGACGGCGTCCTCTACTGGGGTGCTAATTGGGATGGTGTTGGCGCGGGGACTCTGCTGCTCCTCGCCCAGCAAAACGTAACCACAATGCCAGGTGGCGCCGTGTTGGCGACGGCGTTTGGGGGTGCCAACATTTTGCCACAGCAGGTGACCTCCTTGAACTCCGCCGGCACGGCCATCTTCCGCAGCATTCTTGCGGGCGGCGACGTCGTTGGCACCACCAACGACTCGGCTTGGATCATCGGCACGCCGGGTGCCTTGAGTTACTTCTTGCGCGAGGGCGAGGCGATCGCCGCAGCCGGCGGCGCCACGATCGACAACATCGTTGTCGCCAACGGCACCAGCACCACGACATTCAACTGCGCGACGAACGAAGCGGGTCAGGTGCTGCACGACGAAACGTTGCTTGTCGGTAGCGGGGCTCCTCCCGTTACCGCAGCCGACGACAAGGTGCTGCTCGTTTACAATGCGGGTGTTCACAACCTGCTGATGCGCGAAGGCGGTGTCGCCCCCGATGCGACCGGTGCGCCAATGGCGGGCGTCCTCTTTGGTGCGCCGACGATCTCCCAGGGATTCGGGCCGACAGGCCAGGCCGCGTTCCACTGCACATTGACGGGCGCAGTCACGACCGCCACTGACGACGCGTTGTTCGCGACCTCGGCTGGTGTCTTGATGCTCATCGCGCGCGCAGGCGACACGATTCCAGGGACCGGCGGCTGCGTGATCAATGTGATCAACACGACCTCAAACTTCTCGGAAAGCCATGGCGCCGTATTTGGCGTGACGATGACGGGCCCGGGTGTCACGACGCTCAACGACTCGGCCCTGCTGATCGCCAAGCCCGGCGCAGCGTTGACGCTTCTTGCTCGCGAAGGCGACCCCTGCCCTGGCATCGCCGGCGCAGCCTATGGCAGCAATCTCGGCGCGCAAAACTTCGGCTCGTCGTCATTGCATCGCATCAACGACCGTGGCCAGGTTCTGTTTGGCCTCCGGGTCAACAATGCGCCATCTCCGGCGGCGGACTACGGCCAGGCATTCGTGAGCTGGACTGCTGAGCAGGGCGCTCGCTTGCAAATGCTGGGTGATAGCGTCAATGGCGTCGTGTGGGGAGGCGGGACGGTGTCTGCTTCTTCGCCGACCATGGTGTCGCAGCCGTGCGGCGATGGCAGTTCGTTGTCGTTCCATGAAGACGGCGACTTCGTGATCCGAGCGCAAACGGTGACGCCATCGGGCGCCTTCGTGGCGCGAGGTCGCGTCGGCTCGCTCCAAGCGTCGCCAAGCACGGCTCCAGCGACCGGGGGCGTCACACAGAACCTGGCGATCGACTTGGGCCCGGCCCACGCCGGCGAACTCTACATCGTGTTGGCAACATCCTCGGGCACGGAGCCAGGCACGTTGTCACCGATCGGTCCGCAGGTGATTCCGCTCAACTGGGATCCATTCACCCAGTTGTCCTTCGACTACCCCAACTCGACGGCTTGGGTCAACAGCCTGGGATTCCTCGATGGGCAAGGGACCGCGAACGCTGCCTTCGTGCTGCCGCCCGGCCTCTTCTACCTGCAGGGACTCTTGCTGCATCACGCAGCGACCACGATCGACTTGGCCACCTTCACGACCACCGGCGTGACGGAGCCAGGCTCGCTGTTGCTCAACTGACCTTCCGCGGGCGCGCTCGATGGCAGCGCGCCCCCGGTTGTTCACATTGCGGAAGCAGACGCTGGGATCTCGCAGCCCCGGTGCTCCATGACGGGATGGTTGTGGAGCGTCGGCACTCTGGCCGCGACGCTCGCATCGGAAGGAGAAGGTCCCGCAACAGCGCCTGGCCAAGCGGCGAGGCAGGATCGATCAGCGGTCTTGATCGTTCGCTGAGGCTTTGCGTGAGAGCAGCCGCTCCAGCCGGTTGCCCGCCGCCTTGTGCGTGAGAATCTGCATGACCTTCTCTGCCACGACGCTGCCGGCTTCGATCGGTGGCAGACCACCCGCGTAGATGTTGGAGACGACCGAATACTCGTAGCGCACTTCTGGGTTGCCGCTGAAGTGAGCTGCTTCCGTCCGCACGCCGTGCTCATCGAGGCGGTAGGCGAAGTATGCCGACATGCTGCGCGAAGCCAGCGCATCGCCGCCCGGGCGCTCGCCGATCAGGACCAGGGTCAACTTGGCCTCCAGGGCGTCCCCGATCGCTTCCGCGAGCTTCACCCGTCCAAACGGCGCGAGGATCGGTTGGCCAATCTTGCATTGGCGACTGCGCAAGCCGTCGAGCAACACCGGCAACAGTGACGGCACATTGTGGTGGATCGCTTCGGCCGACAAGCCGTCCGATACGACGATCTGAACATCGTTGTGTTCGGCCCTCAGTTGAGAACGGACTTCATCGGCGAGCCGGGCGCCGAGTTCTGGATCGTTCAAGTGCTCTTCGCGGTTCTTCGCGTCGGTGCGAATGCTTCGAAATGGGATGCCAGCGATCACGTCCAACCTGAGGTCGGCGTAGACCGCTTCGCGGCCGACGGCAAGGTTGGCGCGCATCGCGCGTGACACCCGGTCCGCGGGCCGCGGCCCGGCGTTTTCCAGTCCGTGGGCAGCGGGCAGACTCTCCAACAGCCGCTGCAACTCGACGTCCGACTTGCAGAAGGCTCGCGGGTTGCCCCACTGCGGCCCGCGCAGAACCGCGCCGTCGCTGCCCTCGACGAAGATGCCGCGCTCGACTGCCCAGCGCAGGAACTCTGGCGCCGGCCTGAGGCCGTGCACTTCTCGCAAAGTCTGGTTGTCGTGCCCGCTGGTGTCGAAGTAGGCGAGCATGCGGTCGGTGTGCAGATAGACATCCATGTAGTAGTTGCTGCCCGCCGCGGTCAGCAACTGCGTCGCCATCTGTTGGCCTTCGAGCGTGATCTTCGAGTGCAGCGTGTAGCACGGCGCCATCCCCATCGGCAGCCCCATGAGCTTCCCCATGCAGTGGTCCTGCAGGTTCGACACGATCATCTCGTGGTTGTCGCAGTGCGTCTCCGGACCGATGAAACCGGTCACGTTGTTCACCATGAACGGGTCGTAACGGCGCGCAAGTCCGTAACAGAGGCCTTCACACACGGCCATGTCCATGCCGTTGTGCTTGCCGTAAGTCAGCTCGCTGCCTTGACCGGTCTCGAAGTACATCCAGGCATCTGCCACGCCGCGGAGCGGCCCTCTTTGCCCCATTGCGACATAAGCCTGATCCAGCAGATCCACCGTCACGTCGAACTCTTCGGTGAGCGTGCAATCCGTGCCGGCGAGGCTCTGGAACAGGATCTCGACCGGGTCGCCGCGCTCCAGGCACGCGAGCTGAGTCTTCACGTGGCTCAGCACGCAGATCTGGCTCGGCGCGCCGGTGGAGCTGCGCAGCATGTCGAGATGCCGAAGCAGGGCGCCGACGTTATCGACTGTGTCGATCGCCGGGTTGACGCCGATCAACTGGTCACCGCCTCCCATCGACAGGCCGGCGTAGACCAGCATGGTGATGCCATCGAGGTTGTCGCTCGGATGGTTGGGCTGCAGCCGCGATGAAAGCGTGCCAGGCAGTCCGAGCATCGTGCGAGCTTTCGCTGATCGTCGCGCCTTGCGAGCTACCAGCACCATCTCGTGCACGTCGAGCAGCTTGACGAGTGCGGCAGCCATGACGCCGGTGAGCGCGCTGCCAACACGCATCACCTCGGCAGGAGGGCAGCGCAGGAGGTGGTCCTTGAGCGCGCCCAACGACATCTTCGCAATCGACACGAAGGCGCGCAGATCGATGTCGTAGTTGACCCGCATCACCGCGTCCACGCGCCCGTGGTCGTCGGTGAGCGGTCGATCGTAGAGATGCTGCAGCGTGAGCCCGGACAGCGCCTGCCGCGCCGCTTCGCGCGTCACATCGTCGCTCGCCGCCAGTCCTGCGATCCGATCGCCGGCCTTGCTGATGTCCGCGGCGCCTAGCAGCGCCTTGAGTCCCGTGAAGCGAAACGAACGGTCGAGTACGCGAGTCTCGTAGACTTCGTCCGACTTCGGATCGGGAACGACGATGTCGGCAAGCGGCTTGATCGGTTGCATCGTGACGGCTCAGTACATCCCATAGAAAGCTACGGGCACGACACCATCGCGCATCCGGCCGAGGTTTGCGAAGTGCGCCTGACGATCGGGCATCTCGTCGAGCACGATGAGCCCATTTGGCATCTTCCCCCAGCTAGTGGCGTAGTTTCCCAACGTCTTGCCGACGTTGGCTTCGAGCAGCAGCACCAACGTGTGATCGCAAGAAGGGTGGCTGCCCAACGCCTTCTCGAAGCGTTCGCCGAGCAGTTTGACGTGCTCATGAACCGCTGCGACGCCGAGCACCTGGATACAGGCTCCTCGTGCATGCCGTCGCGCCAGGGCCACCGCCGCGTCGATCGTTGCGGCATCTGCGTTCATCGACAACCGTGCGACGATGGGCAGATCCCGCAGCGGCAGCGCTCCCCCGTCCGGCAGGCACAGCGTCGCGCCGGACACCTCGGTGCTGTGCAGTGCGAGTCCATAAACCGTGGCGCGGCCGCGCTGCTCGGGGACCAGGTTCCGCAGGTCACGCGACAACCTGGGCGATGTCGCGATGCGCTCGGCGAGGTCGATGCCAAGGTCGCCGAAATGCGTCGTGCTGGGCATCGGTTCGCCGGTAGCCCGTCGGTAGAGCAGTTCTCCGACGCCGCCCGAGAACGTGACCGCGGCGTCCTTTGCGCCGGGAAACGCGACTTGCTCGTGCATGCGTCCCACCGGCGTCGCGAAGAAAGCCCGGTCTCCTTGCACGATGGCTTCGAGCGCGGCGATGTACCAATCGAGGATCGCCTCGAGATGGGTCTGACTGAGTTCCTCGCCGATCTTGCGCACGATGCCGAGCGCATGCAGCAACGCGCGCCCGTGTTCCGACATGGCGGTCAATCGGTAACTGCCTGGTTGCACCTGAAAGTGGCGAGCGCCGACGTAGTGGCAGCCAGTTGCAGTAACCGCGCCGTTCCGCCCAAGTGCCGGGTTGGTGGTGCCGCCGCCGATGTCGAGATTGAGAACCGCTCGATCGGCGTGCACGCGACTCAACATCGAACAGCTGCCCATGAACGCGAGCCATGATTCGAGGCACGGGTCGGCGGCAGTAGCGACCACGCCTTCGCCGATCCGGGCTCCCACGGCTCGCGCCAGGATTGCCGCATTGTCGCGCAACGCAGCCAGGCCCGTGATGATCGTGCCCCCGGCGAAGAAGTCCGGAGCGGCGAGGCCGCTGGCGCCAAGCCAGCGATCGAGCAGGGCTTCGATGGCGACGTCATCGATGTCCGTGCCGCGAAACGGTGTGAACACCGGCTCGGGGCGATAGATGACCTGCGGCGCTTCGAGAGTCATCCGACCCGTGAGGCCGTGATGGCCGATGCGCGCCTTGGCTACGAGGACACTGCTCGTCGTCGAACCGAAGTCGAGGCCGATCAAGTGCACCGCCGCCTGGTCCATCGCGGTTCAGTCTAGCAGCCCGTCGAAGAAAGGCTGCGTCGCCGAAAGCCTGCCATTCGGATCGAGATCAAGGTGTGCGAACGGAGTCGAACCCAAGGATTCGATGCGCTTTCTATGACGCCAAGATCGTCCCGGTTGCCTGGCTCGCAGGCAGCATGCGGTCTTCAGCGGGCTGCTGGGTCGATGGCCTTCTCCGCGGCAGCGATCTCGCCTTTCCGCTGCAGGGTCGTGGCGCCGATCGGTGGCCCATGAAACCACCGCCTCTCCCGAGCAAACCAGAAGATCGTCAGGGCAAGGAGCAGGCCGAGGATGAGATGGCCAACCTTCTCGTAGGGTGGTTGCACACCTACGAAGATCAACAGTGCGCACCCGATGATTGCCAGGATGCTGATGGGCTTCGATGCGGCGCCGAGGCGGAAGGGTCCCTTGGCCTTCCACTGGCCGTTGCTCTCGGCGCGGAGGCCGGCAGCGATCGGCAGGACGTAGGAGACATAGAGGAAGACTGCGCAGCCAGCCGCCAGCACGACGTAGGCGTCTCCATAGAGCGTGGCGAGGATCGACAGGACGGCGCCGCACCAGATCGCGTTCACCGGCGTGCGGTGCTTGGGACTCACCTGCTTCAGCGCGTTCGAAAACGGCAGGCCGCCGTCGCGCGCAAACGCGAACATCATGCGCGAAGTCGATGTGAGGCCGGCCAGCGCGCAGATGTAGTTGGCGACGACGATGGCGAGGATCAAGCAGTCCTTCGCGGGCTTGGGCATCGGTGACTGTTGCATCAGCCAGGGGAATGCGTTCCAGCCTTGCTTGGCGCCTTCTTCGATGCTGGGCATCGCCAGGATGAAGGAGCACAGCAACACGTAGCCGAACAAGAACGACCAGAACACCGAGTGGATCATGCCGCGCGGCGCCGACCGGGCGGCATCGCGCGTCTCTTCGGCGGTATGCGCGGACGCATCGAAGCCAGTAACCGTGTAGACACCTTGCAGCAATCCGAGCAGGAAGACGAAGGGGAGCGATGCGATCGCAGTTGGCCAGACGCCGTTTCCTGCGCCGCCGCTGAAGTTGCTGAAGGTGAACAGGCGCGAGAAGTCGAGGCTCGGCGCATAGAACGCCAGCCCGAGCGTCAGCAGCACCGCGGTGACGAAGATCAGGTAGCCGCTGAAGTCGGTGAGGATCGTGGTGGCGCGAATGCCGGTGTGATTGAGCCACGCCTGCGTGCCAGTGATCGCAGTGATGAACAAGGTCTGCGTCCACCAGCCGAAGCCCGAGACGTCGATGCCCAGCGCTTCGCCAAGGATCAAGTCGCGAAACAGCAGGTAGACGCCGAAGTTGACCGACGCCACGACGAACAGCAAGCCGAGCAAGTTGAACCAAGCCGCGACCCAGCCATAACCTCGCCCGCCGAGCAGCGAGGCCCAATGGTAGATGCCGCCCGCAGTGGGATAGGCGGATGCGATCTGGCCCATTGCCGCCGCGACCAACAGCGCGAACAAGCAGGCGAGCGGCCACCCGTAGCCGATCGAGGCGCCGCCAGCAGCACAGAGCGACAGCGGGAACGCCGTTATGCCGCCGGCGAGGATGCAGATGATGGAGAACGAGATCGCGAAATTCTGAAAGCCGCCCATTCGACGCGACAGCTCCTGGGCGTAGCCCATTTGGTGGAGCGCCTTCGTGTCTTCGTCAGGCGCATGAAGTGTCTCATGCGTTGGCTTGATGTCGGTCATCGTTGGGCTCGGCGGGAGTGTCTGGCGTGGGGTTTTCTGCGGCGAGCTTGGCGAGTCGATCCAGCAACGGAACCACAAACTGGCGTTTGGACGCGAGAGCTCCAAGTCGAGTGCAGTGGCACGCGCCGCCAGACTGGCGACCTTGGGCCGAGCAATGTAGACCCTTGGCCACGAGCGAGTGAATCGCGGAAGTTGTAGCTTCCGCGGAGCATTCGCGACGCAGCCATCGCGCCTTTCGGCCGTTCGCAGCTGACGAGGCATTCTGTAACCACTCTTGCGGAATCAAACATGTCCGACACACATCAGGATGCCCACGAGATCTCCCGGCGCGCCGTGCTGAAGAGCGCAGCCATCGGGGGCGCAGCGTTCGTCGCCGGCGGAACCGTGCTCACTGGATGCGCAAGTGATCTACAGCTCCATTCCGTCGAGCTCCTCGAAGCGAAGGGCGAGTGGTTGTCGAAGCGAGTGTGGTGCCTCAGCGGCAACAAGGTGCTCAGTGCAGGCGCGGGCAGCCCGATGGTCGCGACGACTGCTGCGCGGCAGATCTATCGCCCGCGGTCCGCGGAAGAGATCTCCTGCGTGGTCAGGTCCTTGCCGGCGAACACTGCGATCGCATGCGTCGGTGGCGGGCATGAGTCGTCCAATGTCGCAGCGTTTGCGAGCAGTGAAGCCATCGTGTTGGACATGGCGCACTTGAAGTCGATTGAGTTCCGTGACGATGACCAAGGAACACTGGTGACAGTGGGCGCTGGCGTGGTCTTCCGCGAGCTGGTCGAGGCGCTCAAGGTTCACCACGGAGCACTGCCGGTTGGCACCGGGCCAGGCGTCGGGGTCGTGGGCTTCCTCGTCAATGGCGGATTGAGCGGCTACTTCTCGAGACGCCTCGGGCTGCTCGGACAGCGAGTGGAAGGGATGACCATCGTCACTGCTGCTGGCGACATCCGCGTGCTCACGCGCGCGGACGAGTTGCTCACTGCCATGTTGGGAGCGGGTAGCGCGTTGGCGATCGTTGTGGATGTCACGATTCGCATGGCCAACGAGAAGGTCGTTCAGCTCGCAGAACAGCGCGTGATGGCGTTCGAGTCACGTGCGCAGGCCGTGGAGTTTTCGCGGGGAGCCGTGCGCTTCTTGCGCGATCGGGTCCTTTCGAATCCATCCGTCTCGGTGGAAGTCGTGGTCACTGGCACAAAAGTGATCGTCGCAACCCTGGTCTTCTACGATTCCTTCCAAGGGAGCGCGGCCGAGTTCGTGAAGCCGCTTGAGGAACTGGCGGCGGGCATGAAGCTCCCGGTGGTCGCGCAGGCGCATTGGACATCGTGGTACGAAACTGCAAGCGCGCTGTGGCCTGTGATCAACGGGCAGAAAGGCGATCCGCTTGCCACCCTCCAGCACTGCTTCGGAACCGAGGGCATGCCTGCCGACCAGCACCTGGATTTCGTCTGCGACACGGTGGTCGGGCAATCTCCACTCGACGAAGCGGAGCTGTCGATCATCGAGATCCGAACGCTCGGCGGCGCGGCGCTGTCGGGCGCCAAGGTCCCGAGCGGCAACTGCCAACACACTTTCTTCGTCAACCTCGTCACGCTCTACGACGCCAAGCCAAAGACTCCGCAGCAGCGTCAGGAGATCGTTGAGTTGACCAAGCGCGTCGTCGACAAGGCGCGACTGGTCGAAGGCCTGAACGTCGACTTCAGCGGGACGCATTCGCAGGCGGACGATCTCGATCGCAGCACTGCGGCGGCGGAGATGTTCGGATCGGAGGCCCTGGCGCAGACCGTCAAGGCGATGAAGTCGAAGATGGATCCCGACAATCGGTTGCGCTTCCACCCGTTTGCGAAGTTCCTCTGAAGCGCGCGCGGCGTCATCCCGGACGGATCACGGATCCTGGAGCGAATCTGGTCGACGATCGCATCCGTGAGTGATCTGCGGCCATGCGCGTTCGATGCGCGACAGTGCTTCGTCGAGGACGTCGCGGGTCGTCGCGAGGCTGATGCGAACATGGCCCTTGGCGCTTGCGCCAAACCATCGTGGACTCCCGGACACGACGCGCACTCGCGCATGCTGCTCAATGCGTCGGGCGGCCTCGCCTTCGTCGAGGCCCGTGCCGCGGATGTCGAGGAATAGCACGAACGTGGCGCTTGGCTTGTGGCCGATGCGCACGCCGCGCAACGCCGAGAGCCGAGCGATTGCCATGTCGCGCTGCGCTGCGCAGTGACGCAAGAACTCCTCGAGCCATGAAGCCCCGTGCGTGAGCGCGCCCGTCGCCGCGATCTGCGACAAGGTCGCCGCGCCTTCGATCGTCTGGTCAAAACCCGCCGTCGCGCAGAGTCGTTCCGCCTCTTCCTCGCTTGGCGCAATGATTGCTCCGATGCGCAGGCCAGCGAGGCCGTAGCCCTTCGACAGGCCATAGACGACCCATGGCGCGTGCTTGCCGTTCTCGCGTGAGGCGAAGCTGAAGAATGGCGCGCCGTCGAGCACCACGTCGGACCAGACTTCGTCGGCCAACAAGGAGATGCCGCGCTCACAGCAGTAATTCGTGATCGCAACCACCTCGGCCTGATCCCACAGCGAGCCGAGTGGATTGTGGGGGTGGCACACGGACAACAGGCGCGTCGCGGGGGTGACCGCCGCCGCGAGGCCGTCGAGGGTGAAGCGACCATCCACAGTCTGCCAGTAGCGGAGCGTGGCTCCCGCTCTTCGTGCGGTCTCCGCGACGAGGAAGTCGACGGGGTCCTGCACCACGACCTCGTCGCCGGGCTGCACTAGGTGTCTTGCGATCAACGCGAGTGCGCTCGCAGCTGAGTTGGTGGCGATGACGTGCTTGCCGCTGACGCCGGTTGCACTCTTGTTGGCGCGGTAGTGTGCGCCTACAGCGCTGCGGAACTCCGGCAAGCCAGCGGCCGGGCCGTAGCAGAGGTGCGGCGCGCGCAGATACTCCGCAATCGCGGTGACCGCGGCCGCTGGGGCGGGAAAGTCAGGGTCCGCCGCAGTAAGCGGAATCACATCGGAGTCGACCGTGGCCCAGCGCAGGTTGAATGCCCGCTTGCGCAGCGTGTCGAAGTCCGGTCGCCCGAGATTCGCGCGTTCTCGAGCGCTTGCATCATCCATCGCCGTCATCACTCGACGAGTGGAATCGCCGGTGCGCGCTCCGCCAGCGGCTGCAGGAATGCGTCGCGCAACCGACGTCCTTCGTCGAACACTCGGCGACGTTGATGGCGGTGCAGCGCCGAGTAAGTCGGCAACGCAGCTCGCAGATCCGCCTTGGTGCCGATGTTGGCGAGCAGTCGCTGCAGAGCGGCGGCGTCCTCGATTGCGCCGTTTGCACCTTGGCTGGTGAACGGCAGGCACGCATGCGCCGCGTCGCCGACCAAGGCGAGATTGCCGCGATGGATATCCGTGAGCGGCATGAGGTCGCGCGTCTCCCAAACATGGGAGAGGTCGAAGTCCGTCGCTTCGACCGCGGCGAGAACCTCCGACGACCAGCCGCGAAGGCGTTCGGTGACGAAGCGGGCGATGCTCGGGCCGTCCTTGGTCGGCGCTTGGTGGCGGCGAGAGTCGAACTGCACGAACCAGACCACAGTGTCTGGGCTTTCCGAGAGCAAGCCGACCGCAAGTCCGCCTGCTGCGGCATGGAACTTATGAAAGGTCGTGCCGAGCCGCTGCGCGAGCGCCGGGGCGTAGGCGGTGGAGACGATCTCTTGCACGACGACGCTGCCGAGTTGCGCGTGCGGGAACGCGAGCGAGCGCGAGCGCGATGCCGCGCCGTCACAGGCGAAGAACGCGTCACCTTGGATCGAAGAGCCGTCGTCGCAGCGAACGTGCGTCAGCCAGTCGGTCTCGTCGAGCGCGAAGTCGATGAGCGAGCGGCCTTCGAGCCATGTCGCGTCGCCGGTCGCAGTTCGCAGCAGCGCGAGGAACTTCGCGCGCGAAACGCACAGCGCGGGCGCGATACGTGGCGCGTCGAGGTCGGCGCCATTGCTGGCGCGCAAGCGCAGTCGTTCGATCGGCTGCCCTTGGCGACGCCAAGCGACGGTCGGAGCGATCTGCTCGAGTCCGCGGATCCCATTCTCCAGCAGCAAGAACCCCATGCCGGCTGGCTTCGACACAGTGCGTCGCTCGAGGATCGACACCTCGGCGCCGAGTTGGCTTCCGCGCAGAGCGGCAGCAAGCGCGCAACCAGCGATGCCGCCGCCGAGGATGACTGTGCGCATGGTGTTGGTCAGAGATGCCCGGGCGGAACTGCGGAGCGCAGCGCATCCTAGCAGCCAGAAGGAAACGAAAGCTGTCGGCGAGACGTTCCTCAAGGTCGATCTCTGCGTCGTGCGCGCGGCGTCGAATCCGTGGATTCGATTCCGCTCGCAGTTCTGGATCACGACTCGGTTGTCAGGCGCTCGTCGATGCAGCCGAGCTTGAACCGGCTGCCAGCTACTGAGTGCAAGAACGGGATTCGTTCCCGCGCACGCGGATTCCGCGAATCGTCGAATCCCTAGGGATGCGGGTAGCCGCAACGGAGATCGTGCGGGCCTCCGCCTTCAGCTTGGCGAGGTTGGACCGCGGGTGCCGAATCGAAGGGTGGCTTTCTTGTCCCAACCGGCCGCTGATTCTCGATGCCGGTGCGAAGCGCCCGTCGCTGCACCATCGCCACTTTGGCTTCATGCGAGGCGCGAGTCGCGTGGTCCCAACCGGCTTGGGCGTCCGAGGCACTGGTGCTCAGGCGCAGCCTGCGCGGTTCGACGTCTGCATCCCGAGTCGATTCGGTGTTCGCGAAGGCGTCGCGCTCCGTCTAGCGACAGAGGCCAGAGATACTGCGCGCACGCGACTGCTGCAGTCCTGGTGCGCAGTCAGAGGATGGCCACGGATCGCACGATGCATTCGCGTCGCTTTCGGTTGTGGCGAGGATCGTCTCGTTGCGGAAGTGGCGGCAAGTGCCCATCCTTCGCGCCGATGACACCAATCCCTGCGAGGACGGCCAAGGGCCGTCTGACGCGCAATCCTTCGCGGCTCACGCGATGGATCGAGACCGGCCGGCGTCCGCGCCACCGCTACGCGATCGCCGTAGGCATCGTGGTCGTGGCCACCGCAGCCTCGGCGGCGTTGTTTCCGCTGGGCGACACCGAAAACCTGGTGATGGTCTACCTGCTCGGCGTCGTGGTGGCGGCGATCCGATTGGGCAGAGGGCCCTCGGTGCTGGCGACGATCGGCGGCTTCGCTTCCTTCCTCTACTTCTTTGTCCCGCACTACTACTCCTTCGTTCTCGCAGATCTGTACTACCTGCCGACGTTCTTGATCATGCTGGTCGTCGCGCTGGTCGTGTCGACGCTGACTTCCAAGGTTCAAAGTCACGCGGACTCGCTGGAAGAACGCGAACGACGCAGTCGCGCGCTCTATGAGCTGTCTCGCGATCTCGCCGCCGCAGGCTCGCGAGCGCAGATCGCCCAAGTCGTGAGCCGGCACATGGCGCACGCATTCGGTTGCGAGAGTCGCTTGGTCGAACAGCGCGATGGACACCTTGCGCCATTCGATCCGGTTGCGCCTCCGATCGAGGGCGCACAGTCCACCGCTCTCGGTGCGGTCCTGGCATCAGAGCGCGGAGTCGAATGCGCTGGCGGCATCGCGCAACCACTCATCGTCGCCGGCGAAGGCGTTGGACTGCTCTGGTGCGAAGGGCTTGGCTCGGAACTGCTCCGTTCCGAGGCATCGGTGCGATTGCTGGAGTCTTTCGCCAACAACATCGCGGTGGCAATGCACCGCGTCGTGGTCGGCGAGCAGGCGCTGCGCGCCATGCGGCACGTCGAAGAGGAACGGGTGCGCAACGTAATGCTGAGTTCGGTCAGTCACGACTTGCGAACGCCGCTGGCGTCGATCACTGGCGCCGCGACGACGATTCTCGATGGTGGCGCCGCCATCGACGACGCAACGCGCGCGGATCTCGTGCTAGCGATTCGCGAGGATGCGGATGCGCTCGAACGCCACGTCCGAAACATGCTCGACATGACTCGGCTCGAAGCCGGCGGCGTCGTGGCCCGGCGCGATTGGCACTCGGCGGAGGAGGTCGTCGGCTGCGCGATGCGTCGCGTCGAACCGTTGTTCACCGGGCGCAAGGTGTCGATCACGGTCGATGGGCGCATGCCACTCGTCTCGATCGACGCATCGCTGGTCGAACAGATGCTCGTCAACCTGCTGGAGAATGCGGCCAAGCACTCGCCGGAAGGCTCGCCGGTGGACATCGACGTCCGGCAAGAGGGGGCGCGCCTTCGCGTCGAGGTGGGAGACCGCGGGCCAGGAGTGCCGGCTGAGGACCGCGACCGCGTGTTTCGAAAGTTCGAGCGCGGCGATGACGTCGGTGCGCGGCACGGCGCCGGCATCGGGCTCGCAATCTGTCGCGCAGTGGCGCAACTGCACGGCGGCACGATCTCCGTGCGCGATCGCAAGGGCGGAGGCGCGGAGTTCGTCGCGCTGCTGCCGTGCGCCGCGGAAGGGGACAAGACCGCTGCGTCGATCGGCGACCTGGGGGAGGGGGTGTCGACATGACCCCAGACGATCTCGAGCTTGGCAGCGGTCCGCTCGTGCTCGTCGTCGAGGATGACAAGCAGATGCGACGGTTCTTGCGCGTGACGCTGCGCGTCAATGGCTACCGGGTCCTCGAAGCCGACACTGCGGCGGACGCACTGGTGACCGTCGCCGCGCGTGCCCCGGATCTCGTCGTGCTCGACCTAGGATTGCCCGACGAGGACGGCATGTCCGTGCTGCAGAAGCTGCGCACGCGCTTTCGCAAGCCGGTGCTCGTCGTCTCCGCTCGGCACCAGGAAGAGGACAAGGTGCGCGCGCTCGATCTCGGC
>SXPK01000117.1 GCA_005776365.1 Planctomycetia bacterium | reverse complement strand
GTCGAGTGCGAGGGGGGGCTCGCTGAGCGGCTCTTCAGGGGAGCGGGCCGTTGCGAGGGAGGGCGCGGAGGGGGGCTTGAGGGGGGTGAATTCTTCGGCGTGTCGACGACCTCGCCGGCTGCCTCACAGTGCGAGATGTCGTGCACGTCGGTGAGGGTCGGCAGTCCGAGTTGCTGTTTGACCGCGGCGAGCGTTGCGAGCCCTTCGTCCATGCCGGGTCCTCGGAACGCCTTGCCCGAAGTGCGATTGGCCTTGTCGAAGCTGCTCTTGAACACGAGCCCGATGTTGCGCGAGCGGCACGCTTTGCTGATCGCCTCCGCATGGCGCAGCGTGTGCTCGCGGCTCTCGATCACGCAAGGGCCGGCAATGAGCGCGAATGGGTGCCCGCCGCCGAAGATGGCGTCGCCGATGCGAACCGTTGCGGGATGAACCGTGGGCAGAGACTGCATCGGCGCATCCTAACCCGCGTTCCCCGCCAACTCTCCTGCTGAGGATCCGCGATCGAAGCAGTCTGCGACCGGCAGCCTCGCAAGCGGGTGAATACTCGATCGACGGATTGGCCGAGGGCAACGGCGCGTCGGGCCGGGATCAAGGCGCGATCAGACGCGCGCTGGCTCCGAGCAGTTCGATCCGGGCCTCGTTGTTGCCATGGAAGTCGCCGTCGATTTGCAGCGGCGCGGCGGGCTCGAGGGCAATCGACGTGGTTGCATGGATCGAGAGCCCGCGGCAAGGCGACAGGATGCCGAGCGCCGCGCGCAGTCCGAGCCAGGCCCAGTGCAATCGCGATCGAGCAACGAAGCACAGCGCGAACAACTGTGGCGATGCGTGGTCGATGGCCTTCGGCAGCTTGGCGACGCCGCCATAGTTGCGCACGCGCGTGACGAGCACGGTCGAGAGTCCATCCAGCTTGGAGCCATCCGCAAAGGTTGCGCGCAGGCGATGCTGCGGCCATTGCACGACGATGCGCCAGATCGAGGGCAGCCACTTGAGCTTGCCGAGCGTTCCCTTCCGCGTGCGCGCGACCGCTTCGACGATCGCGCCGTCGAGGCCGGCGCCGCAGAACAACAAGAACCGGCGACCATTGGCGACCCCGATGGGATGTTCGTGCGTGCGGCCCGACGCGATCACGTCGGCGAGCTTCACCGGATCTTTCGGGATGCGGTATTCGCACGCGAGCACGTTGGCGGTGCCGACCGGCAGCACACCGAGCCTTGTCGTCGGGTCGGGCATGCCGTTCAGGACTTCGTTGAGCGTGCCGTCGCCGCCGACGGCGATCAGCGCGTCCCACGCTTCGTTGCGCGTCGCCGCGGTGCGTGCGCCGGCGTCGCCGGCACGCTGCGTGAAGTAGACCTCGGCCTCCCAGCCGTGCGCTCGCAGCGCGTCCGCGAGTCGTGGCGCAAGAAGCTTCGACCGTCCGCCGCCGGCAACAGGGTTGGCGAGGATCAACGCACGGGATGGCACGCGGCCATGCTCCGTCTTCTTGTCTTCGCTGGCGAGGGCCTTTTTCGCGCCGCGTCACTGCGCCACGATGGCGAGAATGTCGCGGCCGCGCGCGCTCGTCACCGGACACACCGGCTTCCTTGGTCCCTACGCGACCGCGGCGCTCGAGGGTTCCTTCGAGGTCGTCACAGCTTCGCGCACCGGCGGCGACGTCGTGGCGGACTTCGGCGACCCATCGTCGGTTGCAGCGGTCATCGCAGCGTTGCGGCCTGACTTCGTGCTGTGGCTCGCCGCCGACTCGCGCATGGCTCACTGTGAACTCGACCCCGCTGGCGCGCAGCGCGTGAACGCAGAGGCGCCCGGTCGCGCTGCATCCGTGCTCGGGTCACGGTTGCTGTATGTGTCGACGGATCTGGTGTTCGACGGCCGTGCCGCGCCCTATTCGCCCTTCGACCCGACGGGCCCGCTGTCGACCTATGCGTCCACCAAGGCCGATGGCGAGGAGCGAGTGATTTCGCAGGGAGGACGCGTGGTGCGATTGCCGCTGTTGTTCGGCAAGGACGACAACGGCCGGGGCGCTTCGGAGATGGTGCGTCGTGCGTTGTCGCGTGGCGAGCCGCTGGCGTTGTTCACCAACGAGTATCGCACCCCGATTCACTGCCGCGACGCGGCGCGCACGCTTGCGACCCTGCTGCCGCTCGTCACTTGCTCGCGCATCGTGCACGTCGGCGGGCCGCAGCGCGTGTCGCGGTGGGAGTTCGGCCGCATGCTGTGCGCAGCGCAGGGACTGTCAGCCGCCTCGCTGCTGCCGACCGAGTGTCTGGACCCGATGCGGCCGCGCGATGTCTCGCTGCGAAATGAAATCGCCCAGCGCGACTTGTTCGAGATGCTGCTGGACGCCTGAGGCGCGATGCGCGTCGCCAGACGCGCGACCTTCAGCCCTTCACGACGTTCCAGATCTCCGCGCCGAGGAAGTCCCACGGCAGTCGACCTTCGTCGCACTCGACGGGGTCGGGCGAGAACTGCACATCGACCATGTAGATGATCCGGCCGGTCGTGCTCGCGAGGTTCTTTGTGCCATGCGCCACTCCCGGCGGAATGCGCACGAGTCGGTCCTTGCCGTCGCCGAGCACGAAACGCATCGTCTGGCCTTCAGTGCTCGAGCCCTTGCGGCAGTCGTGCAGCACGAGCAGCAGCTTGTCGCACGGCGGCACATACCAGACGTCGGTCTGCCGGTGGTGCATGTGGTAGGCCTTCACGGCCTCCGGCTCGACTTCGCTGTAGTTGACCTGGCGACAGGTGAAGCCCGCGAGTTGCTTGTGCACGCCGGCATCGAGCCGCGCGAGTTCCGTGATCGCGCCACCGTCGTCGTTGAACCGCTTGAGTTCGACGATCTGCACGCCGTCGATGGCGATGCGACCGCCGTATTCCTGCACGGAGAAGGCCGTCTTCGCCTGCTCGTTGATGCGGACCTTGGACTCGGGATGCGAAGAAGGATTCACGGTCGTCTTGGTAACGGCGGTCACTCAGACCTCCTCAGGTCAGTTTCCTCTGACGCCAGGCGTCGGCGCCGGCATCGCCGGCAGTCGCCAGACCTCGCCGGCAGCCGGCGGGGCCTGCACGAGCAGCAGGTCCAGGGAGAAATCGACCGCTTTCTTCTGATCCTTGAGGACCGGCACGTGCGCCTTGAAGGTCAGCTTCGCGTGCTCGGTCTTGTCGGACTTTCCGCTTCCGAACACGACCTCGGTCGGGCCTTCGTTTCCGGCCGCGATGCCGCCGGCTTTGCAGGCGGCGACCCACTTGCCCTGGTTGTCGTAGAAGACGAATGCATCGTGCTTCGTCGAGATCTCGAGGGCGCCGAGCCTAACGATCTCCAGGTCGGTGTCCGCGCCCTTTGGTTCGAGGTCCTTCTCGGTCAGGCCGTAGCGCGCCAGCACGCCGCGCCAGTCTGCCTTCTTCACTTCGGGTTCCTCGGCGGGCTCTTCGGTCTTGTCCTTGCCCTCGCGCTCCTTCTTCTTGAGCTCGTTCTGCACTTCCTTGTAGCCGGCCTTGATGGCGTCCTTCAGGTCCTTGGTGATGCCCTTCTGGCGGAAGGCGACCGAGTAGATCCCAGGCGCCAGCTTCGGTTCCAAGCACGGGTCCGTGATCGCGAGGGTGCCAAGCAGCAGCGGCGTGGTCATGCTGCGCTCTTCGAGCTTCTGCACCGTCATGTTCTTCTCGGCGGTCACCCAGTTGACCGGCGCGAACGATGCCGCGTGGTAGTCCTCGGGGAATCCGTCTGCGGCCAGCACGTAGCGTTCGACACCGATCTGCGCGTCGAAGTCGACCTTCTGGTCGTCGCCGCCGACGGCAAACAGGTCTTGGTTGTAGTCACTCGTCACCAGGGACACGAGCAGGTCCTGACCGGGCTTCAGGCTCTTCGCGAGGCGGAAGCCGAGGCTCTCGAGCGCTTCGGTGTCCTGCACCGGGACGCGGCAGTCGATCTGCAACTGCACTGGATCGCCAGACGACAGATAGGAGCCGCCCTTCACCAAGAACCGATCGTCCTTCCACGCCGGCACATCCTTGAGCGCCGATGCGTTCTTGTCCTTCTGCGCGATCTTCCACTCCTCTGCGAACAGTTTCTGCCCGGTGATGGGGCCATAGCCCACGCTGCTGACGAGTTGCCACACTTGTCCCGTCATGTCGACGTGACCGAAGGGTCCCGCGTTGAACTCAATGGTGCCGACCGGCTTGATGACGCGGTCGCGGTTGTTCTCGAGCTTCATCAGCGCGAGCACTTGCTCCTGAAACTTGTCGCCGAGTTCTTTCTTCTGGCCCCAAGGCCAGACGTTGGTGCCGTCGCCGCGCGCCGCGCGTGTCCATTCCGCCTCCGTGGGGAGTCGCATGCCGAGGAAGCCGGCGAAGCGGATCGCATCGCGGCGGCTCACGTAGACCACGGGCAGATCGTCGATCGGCTTGCCGGCGTCATCCTTCAGCGCCCAAGGCAAGGTCTCGCCGTAGCGCTCCCAGAAGTAGATCGGGCCGAGCTTGCCTTCGGCTTTGAACTCGCGCGCAATGTCAGCGAGCTTCTGGTCGTAGTCGTCCTTGCGGCCGTAGCGCCACCAGTGGAAAGGCGGACGCATCTTCTTGCCGCTCTGCGTCATCTTCTCGAGGAAGGCCTTGTACTCCTTGTTCTTTACCGGCCACTTCCCGAGCAAGAACGCCGGCAGTTCTCGCGTTTCCTGCCCCAACTGCGATGCCGTGTAACGCAGGGCGCGCGCGAGTTTCTCACGTTCGCTCTCACGCAGGGCAAGCTCAGGCCGGCGCGGGCTCAGTGCCTGGCAAGCGGCTTCCACGAGTTGCTCCGTCGTCATGCCGATCTGCACGTGCCCGGCCGGAACCGGCAGCAAGAAAGTCGGCAGTCCGTCCGTGGAGATCGCAGGCGAAGCGGCGACCGGCTTGTCCGGCATCGGAGCAGGAGTCGGCGTGTCGTTCTGAGCCGCGAGCGGCACAAGGGAAACGGCCAGCGCGAAGGCGAGAAGCGCGGGCAGACGCTCGTTGGTGGACATGAGCGAGTCGGGTGCGGGTTGGGGGTCTGTTGGCGCCGGGGTCAGGCGCATGGGGGCAGAGATCCTAGAAGCCTGTCGGGCGTGAGTCACGGGGTCGGCTTCACCTTGGTTCTGCGGACGGCCGGATCACGCTTCGCTCTGACGGCAGTGCGGACTCAGCAGCAGCCAGCCCAGGATCAGCAGCACGCCGCCCAACGGAGTGATGGCGCCGAGCCAGCGGATGCCAGTCAGGGCCATGACGCAGAGGGTGCCGCTGAAGATCGCGACGCCAAGGAGCAATGCCAGCGCGGCGAGCCGTGGTTGACGATCGGGCCGGGCAAGCAAGCCGCAGAGGGCGAGAGCAGGCAGAGTGTAGAAGAGATAACGGACGCCCGTGTCCCACCAGCCCAGCGCCTCTGCATCGAGCATTTGCTTCAGGCCGTGCGCGCCAAAGGCGCCGAGCGCGACAGCCAGCGCCCCAAGACATGCAGTCAGCTTCAGGATGCGGGGTGCGTGCATGCCGAGCGTTTTCCATTCGGCGGGATGTCAGGTCAACCTTGGCCGAGCCGATCACCGGCAGTGGCGGACGGGCGCGCACCAACGGATTGCCGCGCCGCTGCAGTAGTGACCGTGGAAGTGGCATGCGGTGGTGCAAAGAACGAGCGCGAGGCAAAACAGTCGAGGCAGCAGTCGGGACGGAGTGTTGTTGTGGTTCATCTTGGTCTTGTGCGGTGCGATCGCACCGACAGTGGCGCGGCACAGCGCGTCATGCTGCGTGACGTTGGCGCGCTCGCACTGCGGTCCCAAAGCGGAGCATGTCCCGACCTGCGACCGCGCGATGCGATCGGAAGGGCGATTACTTCCGATAGAACATCGCTGGTGAACGCGCGAGGATGATGCGTTGCGCCGACAGCATGATGCTTCCGAGAAACACAGTGCGATCCCTGTTGGTGTGCCTTGCGTTGCTGATCGCTGCGGCAAGCGCGCTCGGTCAGGAGGCAATCGAACCGCGCGCAGCAGCTTCTGCACCCGAACTCGAACGCGCGCTGCACGGTCTGATGGACGCGGCGCGGCTGCCTGGGGCGGCGCTTGCGGTCGGCTGCGAGGGACGACTCCTGAGTCTGTCGACGGTGGGCGATGGCGCGTGCTCCAAGGTCGTGCCGATCGCGTCCGCGAGCAAGTGGCTTGCGGTGGCGACCCTCCTTGATCTGTGCGAAGACGGGATCCTCGATCTCGACGCGCCGCTGTCGCGCTACGCCAAGGAGTTTGACGCGCCAGACACGAAGGGAATCACGTTGCGGCAGTGCCTGACGTGCACTGCGGGATTCCCCGCGAAGTCGGTAAAGGCAGAAGCCCCGGACAAAGACGCGCACACCTGCGCGGCCACGATCGCAGACGAGGGCCTCGACTATGCTCCGGCGACCGAGTGGATCTACGGCGGCGTGACCTTCCAAGCGGCAGCTTGCGCGGCGGTGATTGCGACGGGCCGCGATTGGCACGAATTGTTCGCCTCGCGCATCGCGCGGCCGCTCGGGATGACCGAAACCAAGTTTGGCGCTGCAGCGCCGCCTGGCGATGGCGCGGGCGTGGTCAAGAACCCTTCTGTCGCAGGCGGCGCCGTGTCGAGCCTTCGCGACTACGAGCGCTTCTGTGCGATGCTGTCGAACGGCGGCGAACTCGAAGGCGTGCGCGTGCTGGAGCAGAAGTCCGTCGACATCATGCTGTCGCGACACACGGATCCGGCGAAGACGACCGTGCGGTCGGTGTCCATCGAGGGCCTGGAAGGCGAGTTCGAGTATGGGCTCGGCACGTGGATCCAGCAGATCAGCAGTGGCGCGCTGCGCTGTTCGGATCCAGGCGCGCTCGGTTTCTTGCCGTGGATCGACCGCGATCTCGGTGTCTACGGCGTGCTCGTTGCATCGTCGTCCAGCGAGCGGATGTTGCAGCGCATCGGCAAGGTGCAGGACGCCGCGCGTGTGTTCATCGACTCACCTGCGGTCGCTGGTCGCACCGAGGTCGTGCAAGTCGAGCACGGGGGACGCACTCGGTCCTACCGTCTGCATGTTCCGCCAGGCATCGAAGGGATGAAGTCGTCGGCGCTGCTGTTCGTCTTCCATGGTGGCGGGGGCAACGGAGCGCAGGCCGAAGTCACGACCGGTTTCTCGCGCATTGCTGACCGTGAGAAGTTCTGTGTCGTCTATCCCGACGGCACTGGCTACTTCCGCGATCGCTTGCTGACGTGGAATAGCGGCGGCATTCCGGTCTACGCGCAAGAACACCGAGTCGACGACTCCGGCTTTGCCCGCGCCGTTCTCGCGTCCGTCGCCAAGCGCGCGCCGATCGATCCGCAGCGGGTGTTCGCAACGGGAATGAGCAATGGGGCAATGATGTGCCACCGGCTCGCGCGTGAGTGTCAGGACCTATTCGCCGGCATCGCGGCAGTTTCCGGCGCGATGAACTTCACCGGGTCCGATGCATCGCTGCCGATTGCCGCGCTGATCGTCCATGGCGATGAGGACCAGCATGTCCTCTACCTGGGAGGCAAGCCCGAGCGCAGTGTTGGCAGAGCCGGCGATCGCGTTGACGCGTCGGTCGCTGCGGCGCGCGACTACTACCTCGCGCGGAATGCGCATGGTGGCGAGCCGCAGGTCGAGCGCGAGGGCAACGCACGCATCGAGTCCTGGACGCGCGATGGCGCGATGCCGGTGCGCGTGGTGACCATCGGCGGCGGCGGCCACGCTTGGCCCGGCGGCTCGCGCGGCGGCTCTCGCTTTGCCGAGCAGCCAGATGCTTGGCCGGCAAGCCGTCGCGTCTGGGAGTTCTTCGCGCCGTTACGAAAAATGCGCGGCCCGGAGACCGGGCCGCGCTGACAAACGACGCTCGTCAGGATCGAGCGGGCAAAGCACCAAGCCGCCCGACGTCCGAGCGCCAATCTCAGTTGTTCACGCCGTCTTTGTAGCCGCGCAGCATCGGCGCGGTGTCCCAGACGTCGGGCCAGCCGTCTTCGTCGCTGTCGCGACGGAGCGCGAGGTCGTGGCCAAAGGCGTCCGCGATGTTCATGCCGGCGAAGGACTTCACGACCACGCCGACGCCGTTCACATAGGGACCCTGAACCCGCACTGGCGTGCGGAACAGCCATTCGGCGTTGAAGCGTTCGCGGCCGGTGTCGACGCCTTGCACGACGAACGCGTTGGCGACCACGCCGTCGCCATCCACGTCCGCGGGCAGCGACTCGCTGTCGTAGAGCCGGAGCTTGTCCATGAACGCGAGGACGCGCTGTTGATCCGACTCGCTGGCACGGGCGTAGAGAGCGCGACTCTGCTGCGCTTCGCCGCCGTGGCGCATGATCGCATCGTGCAGCGTCAGGCTCTGCCCGTCATGCATCCACGGGAAGCCGGAGCCGACGCCCCAGAGCATTGGCGTGCGCCACAGCCTGTTGGTGGTGCCGCCGAAGTCGACCTCTTCGCACTGCTCGCCCATGTCGTGATGACGAAGGTCGGAGAAGAAGGCGGGCACTTCGAAGCGGCCCAACTGCCGTGCGTATTGTGCACCCTGGCGCTGATAGAGCGGGACAACGGCGCCCTTCAGCTGCTTCGACACCGCGTCGAAACGCACATCGAGGTCGAAGAACCGCCGGTCGCCGGCATATAGCGGTCCAGCTGCCGGGTTGGTGTTGAGCGCATGGATCGTCCATGACGCCACGTGGCAGCTGGTGCAGCCCATGCGTTCCATCGTCCGCAGACCGCGATCGTATTCGCGTTGCGTGCCGGCGAAGGCCGGGCGCGGCGCGTTGAGCATGTACCACTCGCCGAGATCGAGGTCGCCCTCCGTGATCTCCGCGAGGTGGCCGTCGCGATCCGGGTCATCGCGCGAGAACCCTAGCGGGTCCATCGCGAGGCCGCGGTCCGCTGGCTTGTGCGTGGCCGGAAACTGGATCGCCCCCGCGACGCTCGGCAGCGAGACGCCGTCCCCGTCAGGATCGTTCGTCGTGGTCGGGTCGTGAGACTCGAGTCCGCTATGGGTCTTGAACGGATCCCACAGGAACGCGCGATTGGTTGGGTTCAGCGCCGAACGTCCGCGGCCTTGGCCCCAGCCCCAGAACACGAGTTCGAAGTTGTAGCCGAGTGTCGTGGTGCCGTTGACCGAGGTCGCGCCGGGCACGACCCGGCCTGCTGCGTCGACGAACCAGACGCGGACGATGTTGTTGAACTGCGGTTTGCCCGTCGCGCCGCCGTCGAGGCGCGGGTTGCCGAAATCGAGCGCAGCAGCGCCGTCCGTCGGCACGATCCACGCGCTCTGCCCGGCGAGGTTCGCTTCGCTCGAGCTGACCCAGCCGTCGCGGTTGCGGTCGACTTGGTAGAGGATCTGCTCGCGAATCTGGATCGCGAGCATCTCGGCAAGACCGCCGCCGTAGTAGTGCGGCGCCTGGCGGCCGAAGCCGCTGTCCTTGTGGAAGTTCGTGCCACCGCCAGGATTGCCCTGCGGCAGATTGTGGCAGCCGGAGCAACTCGTGTGGTTGTTGGCGGTGATCTTCCTGGTGAAGCCATCGGGCATGGGCCCGGCCAGGTTGCTCACCTTGGCGTCGAACACGCCGTCGCGTTCACGGAACTCGCGGAAGTTGATGTCGCGGCCGAGTTGGAAAGCGAGGTAAGGGTCGTTGGCGAAGAGCCAGGCGGTGCCGCCTTCGGCGCTCGCGTCGCGCGAACTGATCGCTCGCACGCGGTGGTCCTTGATCGAACGACCCGAGGCGTCGCACGCGCCGGATCGGGAACCGAGTGAATCCGGACGCTCGTTGTATTGGGCCGCGAGAGGAGGCGCGGCCAGCATGAGCAGAGTGGTGCCTGCCCATGCGCGGTGGTGCTTGCGCATGATAGATACTCGTGAGGAGGTCCTCCCCGCTGTCGCCATCTGGTGAGGGCGTCGGCAGCAAGAAGGGCCTCGCGCCGCATCCGCACGTTGTGGTGCAGTGACAGACGCGTCGCGAGGCATCCGTCTTTACGCACGGATTTTCGCTGCAGGCTCGTCCCTGTCCGGAAATGCGACGCAGCCATACGGATGGCATTTCGCGGCGCCGTGCGCGATGCGCCGTGGAACCGCATTCCTGCCGCACCCTTTCGCGCCTAACCTCTCGCCTGAACCGCGGCCTGCGCGTCTTCGTTGCGCCAGAGCGTCTGCACCAGACCCTTCGACTCCGTCCTGCACACGAGTTTCATGCGTTCCCAAATCCTGTCGAGCGTTGTCTTCACATCGGCTCTGGCGTGCGCAACCGGATCGCTTGCCTTCGCGCAATCACCCCCCGGCGGTTTCCGCGAGACCTTTGCTCTGTCGAAGGACCGGCAGGCAGCGCTGTCGCAGCTGATCCCGGGCACCGACGAGCACTACTACTTCTCCTGTCTGTTGCATCAGCACGAAGGGCAGATCGACAGCGTGCCGCCGCTGCTCACGGCCTGGATCCAGCGCCATGGACGGACCTATTGGGCGCAAGAGATCGAAGCCCGTCAGGCCCTGCTGTCCTACGACCGCGACCCGCAGGGCACGTCGCGATGGCTCGTCGATCGCATGGGCCTGAAGTTCGACTGGCGGCAGGAAGTCCCGGGGAAGCCATCCGAGTTGCCGACGCGCCTTGACGCCGCACTGCTGGATCGCGCGAGGTTGCTCCAGCGCGCATTCGAGTTGCGGCCGACGTCGATCGACGGACTGGGGGACGGCGCGATTGCCGACCTCCTGCAAATGGGCGTGCCGACCGAATTGGTGCGGGCGGTGCTCGATCGAATCGACGATCCGACAATGCCTTCGCTCGTCGATCTCGTGGTGCGCGAACTCAAGATGGCCGACGCGGGCCGATGGGGTTCGCGCGGCGCCCACGGTTGCTTGACCACCGCGCAACTGCAGCAAGTGGCACAGCAGATCCCGGCCTTGCGTGACGACGGCGGCTTTGTCGCGGCGCGGGTCTTGCGGATGCAGCCGAGCCGGGAGGTGGATCTTGCCGTCGACGAGCAGAAGCGACTCGATCACCTCGAGCAACTCGAGGCCTTTGCCGAGACGTTGTCCCCGGCCTTCGCCTCGCTGAAGGCGCACGTGCTCTTCCATCGCCTGCGTCACGACCTGTTTCGCGGCGTCGTCGATGAAGCGCGACTGGAGCGCTACTTGCGCCTGCCGCATCGGTCCGAGCGAACCAGCCCCGATTGGCTGCACTCGCAGCGCGGCGTCGCTGCGGTAGAGGAGGAGCGCGAGTTCGGCACCGGCCTGCCTCGCATCGGTAGCGATGCGGCGGTCGTGCGTCAGTGCTTCGAGAGCGTGTTTGCGAAGTCCGATTCGTTCGAGAAGTGGACGCAGTTCGTTCGCGTCGAATGGGTCCGTCGCGTGTTCGCGGAGACCAAGCTGTTGCTCGGCGAAGGCGACATGGCGCGCTGGTATGCATTGCTCGAGGACGCGCTGGGATACGAGTCGATCGTGCAGCGCGTGGAGCTGTCATTCCCGCCGACGCAGCCCCGCCGCTACCGCCGCGATGCAGATGTGGCGATCGCCGTCGACGTCAAGAACGTGCCGATGCTGATCGCAAAGCTCTATCGCATCGACGCGGCCGCGTTCATGCGTGAGACCGGCAAGGAAGTCGACTCCACGATCGAACTCGATGGCCTCGTAGCCAACGAAGAACAGGTGCTCAAGCTGGAGGAGCCGCCGGTTCGTCGGGTGCGTCGGACGCTGCGTTTCGATGCGATGAAGAAGCCCGGTGTCTACGTCGTGGAACTCGTGGGCAATGGCATCTCGAGCCGGGCCGTTATCCAGAAGGGAGCGCTGCGCGTGGTGTCCCGCATCGGCGCCGCAGGGCATGCCTTCTCGGTGTTCGACGAGGATGGTGTGCCGGTGCGTGACGCGGTCGGCTGGTGCGTGGGCCGCGAGTTGACCGCTGACGCGGATGGCGAATTGCTCGTTCCGTTCGCTGGAGCGCCCGGATCCGCGCAGCTCGTCGTCAGGAGCGGCGCCGTCGCTGCACTGCATCGCTTCGCTCACGAGAACGAGGCGCCGCAGTTGTCGGTGCGCGCCTTCGTCGAGCGCGAGTCCTTCGTCACTGGAGAACGCTGCCGCGTGCTGATCCGGCCGCAGCTCGCCGTCGCAGGCGCCAGCGTTTCGCTGAAGCTGCTCGACAAGGCCGAGTTGCGCATCGTCGCTCGCACGAATGACGGAGTCGCGCCGACGCAGACCGTGCCGCTGCCGGAGATCCCCGCGGATGGCGAGATCGCGCACGAAGTCGAAGCCCCGCGCGGCGTACGTTCGGTCGAGATTTCGCTGCACGGCTTCTACGAATCGAAGAGCGACGGCAAGAAAGTCGAACTCCAGGCGCGTGCCGAGGCGTTCGTGCTCAACGCCATCGAGAACTCAACGCAGATTGGCGCGCCGTTGCTCGGTCGCGCCGACGACGGGTGGTTCCTCGAAGTGCGCGGCCGCAACGGCGAGTTGCTGGTGGGTCAAGCCGTGTCGACGCAGTTGCGCATGCGCGACTTTCACGACGCCATCGATGTCGCAATGCAGACGGATGCGAATGGCCGCGTCCAGTTCGGACAGATGGCCGGCGTAGCGTTGTTGTCGGTGTCGATGCCGTCCGCCCCGCGAGCAGAATGGCAACTTGCAGAAGTGCGCACAACGCCAGCCCGCCTGCACGGGATTGCAGGCCAGACGCTTCGCTTGCCTCTGCCAGAGGCGTCGGCGCTCACGCCTGCCGTTGCAAGCCTCGTCGAACTTCGCGCTGGCGCCGCGGCTCGCGACGCGTCGAGCGCGCTCGAACTGAAGGAAGGACAACTGCTGCTGCGAGAACTCGCCGCCGGCGACTACGTGCTGCGATTGCCGCAGCGCGTTGCGACTGTGGAGGTCTCTGTCACGGCCGGCGCGGACCGCGGGTTGTGGCTCGTCTCGCCGACGCGCGCATTGCGCACCGATGGCGGGATCGGTGCGTCGATTCGCGACGTGGCTGCGACCGATGACGCAATCGTCGTTCGCGTCGCCAACGCGAACTCGGCCGCGCGCGTGCACGTGTTCGCCACTCGCTACCAGCCCGCTTTCGATGCACTCGCGCTGTCGTTGCCGCGAATGCAGCCGCTTGCCGTCGAGGTCGCGTTCGATTCGCCAGAATGCGACTACCAACAGGGCCGTCGCGTCTCCGACGAATTGCGATATGTGCTCGAGCGCCGCTACGCGCAGAAGCGCCCTGGCAACATGCTGCCGACGCCCAGCCTGCTCCTGAATCCGTGGGAACTCGAGCAAGCGGATCCGACGGGTGGCATCTCGGGCGGGGCCGCGGGCAGATATGGCGGCCGCGCCGGCGGCCGTCGCGCCGAAGGCGGACCGCAGCAGAAGCAGGGCACGCTTGCGCGCGAAGGCAATCCGCACGCGCATGCGGCGCTGGACTTCCTCGGCCAGCAGCCGTTGCTCGTCGCCAATCTGCGGCCCGACGCGGATGGCGTGGTGCGCGTCGCGCGCAACTTGCTCGGCAAGGGCCAGATGATTCACGCGGTCCTCGTCGACTCGCAAGGCGCCGACATGCGTTCGCTCGCGTTGCCGCTGCAGCAGTTGGAGACCCGCGATTTGCGCCTGCCGTCTGCGTTCGACGCGGACCAACCGATGGCCGAGCAGGAGCGCATCGAGTTCGTGGCGGGCGGGCAAACGACGCGAGTTGCCGACGTCGCTACCACGAAACTCCGCCCCTACGCGACCCTCGCCGATGCGCATCTCTTGCTGCAATCGCTGACCAGGACCACCGAACTCGCGAAGTTTGCGTTCGTGACTCGCTGGCCGAGCATTCCCGAGGAGGAGCGTCGCGCGCTGTATCGCGAGCACGCGTGCCACGAGTTGCACCTTTTCCTCTGGTTCAAAGACCGCGCATGGTTTGACGCAGTGCTGCGGCCGTATCTGGCCAACAAGGCGCATCGCGAGTTCGTCGACGAGTGGCTGCTCGGCGAGGATCTGTCCGACTATCTGGAGCCCTATCGCTTTGCGCGTCTCAACCTCATCGAGCAAATCCTGCTGCTCAAGCGTCTGCCCGGTCAGCGAGAGACGCTGAAGCGACTTGTCGCCGAGCGTTGCGAGTTGTTGCCGGTCGACCTCGACCAGCAGCGCGTCCTGTTTCTCGCTGCATTGCGCAATGGGGACCTCGACGACAGCGATGGCGGGCTGCCAGGGCTCGCCGTGATGCCGGCCGAGCGCGCGGCAGCGGGAGAAGGCAAGTCGGGCTTTGACGCTGCGAAGTGGAACTCGGCGGTCGGGCTTGGCGGCGGCGCGGGCGCCGCGACTCGCGGCAAGCCGGCTGGTCCGGGCGGTCCAGCCACCGATGGACCGCGTGGTCCGACGACTGGCGCCCTGCCGCGGCCGAGCGGTGGCGGCGGGCCGAAGGGCGAGGAGCCGCAGGCGCCAGGCGCTCCGGCGGCAGCTGCTCCCGAGCCGAATCCAGAGGCGGAGAAGTCAAAGGCCGACAAGTCGGTGGAGGGCCGGCTCGACGAGTTGAAGGATGCCGAAGTCGCCGAAGACCTGCGCAAGAACTTCGACGAGAAGGACGTGGCCGGCCTCAAGGTGCAACGCAAGCTCTATCGCGAGCCGGAAGCGACCCGTGTTCTCGCCGAGCAGGGATGGTGGCGCATCCCGCGTGCGTCGCAGTCGTCGGATGCCGTCGTCAGCAATGCGTTCTGGCGCGACTACGCGGCGTCGGTTGGCGAGACCTTTGTTTCAGTCAACCTCACGAGCGCGTCCGGCAGTTTCCTCGAGGCAATGTGCGCTCTCGCGGTGCTCGACCTGCCCTTTGCGACCGACGCCCCCAGCATCACGCGCGAAGGGTCCTCGATGACCATTCAACCCAAGTCGTCCTTGTTGCTGGCGCGCAGCGAACTGCTGCCATCGCCGCGCAAGGAAGGTGTCGAGCCCGTGCTGATTCGTCAGTCGTGCTTCCGGCTCGATGATCGGCATGACACCACCGGCGCACAGCCGCGGCAGAAGAACGTGCTGGGCGAGTTCCTCGCCGGCGTTGGATTTGGCAGCCAGATCGTCATCACCAATCCGACCGACGCGCCGCGTCGGCTCGTCTTGCTGGTGCAGGTGCCGCGAGGCGCGATGCCGCTGCATGGCGGCCCCTCGACGTGGAACGTGCCCTTCCACATCGAGCCGTTCGCGACGAGCTCGTTCGAGTTCACGTTCTACTTCCCGTCCGCCGGGGAGTTCGCGCACTACCCGGCGCACGTCAGTCAGGACGGTGCGTTCGCCGGCGCCGCCGAGCCGGCGGTGCGCAAGGTCGTCGCGTCGCCGACGGTGGTGGACAAGGCGTCGTGGGAGCACGTTTCGCAACTCGGTTCCCTCGACGACGTGCTCGAGTACTTGCAGAAGCACAATCTGCAGCGGATCGACCTGACGCGCATTGCGTGGCGCCTGCGCGATCGCGGCGCGTTTGGCCGCGTCGTCGAGGCGCTGCGCGCGCGGATGCGTTTCGACTCGACGGTCTGGTCGTTCGGCGTGCTGCACGGCGACCGCGCCGTTGCGCGCGAGTTCGTTCAAGGCCGACCCGACCTCGTCGCCGCGGTGAACGGGTACTTGCGTTCACCGTTGCTCGATGTCGATCCGACGGAGCGGCGGTCCTACGAGCACATCGAGTTCGACCCATTGATCCTGGCGCGCACACACCGCGTCGCGGCGTGGCAGAAGATCCAGAACCCAGAGCTCGAGCGGCAGTGGATCACCTTCGTCGACGCGATGTGCAAGCGTCCGGCGCTGGATGGAGAGGTTCTCCTGGAAGCCTGCTACTACCTGCTGCTGCAGGGGCGCGTCGACGATGCGATGGCGACCTTTGACCGCATCGGCTCCGTCGAGGTGCAGGCCAAGATGCAGCGCGACTACCTCGCTGCGTGGTTCGCGTTCAGTCGCGCCGACGTTGCCACTGCTCGCTCCATCGCCAAGCAGCACGCCGAACACCCGGTCGAGCGCTGGCGCGCGCGATTTGCCGCGGTGTTGCAACAAGCCGATGAGATCGAGGGCGCGGCCGCACGCGTCGTGGACCCGCGTGATCGGGATGGGGCGCAATCGCAGCTCGCTGCGACGGAGCCGCAACTCGACCTCGTCGTCGAAGCTGGGGCGATCCGGCTTCGTCACAAGAACCTCGCGCGCTGCGAGCTGCGGTTCCATCGCCTCGACATCGAGTTCGCCTTCAGCGCGAGCCCCTTTGCGCAGCAGGGGCTCGTCGCGGCCGGTTGGGTCGAGCCCTCGCGGGTCGATGCGGTTGACTTCGCGGCGGGTGTCGCAGAGACGGTGGTGCCGCTGCCAGTCGAGTTCGCGCAAGGCAACGTCGTCGTCGAGGCGCGGGCTGGGGCATTGGTCCGGCGCGGCACCAGCCTGTCGAGCTCGATGAGCACGCAAGTCATCGGCTCGTATGGCCAGGTCGAAGTCCGCGACAAGGCGGGTGCGCCGATGCCCGCTGCTTACGTGAAGTGCTATGCCCGCGTCGAAGGCGGCGCCGTGCGCTTTCACAAGGACGGCTACACCGACTTGCGTGGTCGATTTGATTACGCGTCGGTGAGCGAGGTCGGCGGCGGCAGGCCGGTCCGATTCTCGTTGCTGATCCTCAGCGAGAAGGACGGCGCGGTCCTGCGTGAAGTTGACCCGCCATCGCGGTGACATGGCTCGATGCGCGCCGATGCGTTGGCGCGCATCGGCGGCGCGTAGTCATTCCTTCACATCCGGCTAACGGGAGCTTTTCGCGCCCGAATCAGCATTCCGCACATGAACTGCGGAACGCTTGTTCTTCCTGCCATCTTCTTGGTCCTTGCTTCGTGCTCGCAAGGAAGCGGCGCCGAGTCGCCCGCGATCGGTAGCCAACAGGTCGGCGTGTCGGGCGGCGTGCTCGATATCGCGACTGGGGACCTCGCGGGCTTGCGCGTCGAGATTCCAGAAGGCGCTGCGCCTGCGTCCGTGCAGATCACGGCGGCACAGGACTTCGGCTTCGTTCAGCCCGGCTTCACCAATCTGAGTCGCGGCATCGTGCTTGGCCCGAGCGCGATGGAGTTCTCGCGGCCAGTGACGGTCACGCTGCCCTTCGACGCCAATCGCCAGACGCGGGCGGTGGTCGTGCTCGCGAAGGAAGCATCGGGCCGCGTGCTCGAGGTCGCGGGAGTCGTCGAGCCAGAGACCGGCCGCGCGCGGTTCCAGACCCTCGGCTTCCCGGCTCGCTACATGGTTGCGGAGCGACTGCTCGGCTGGGTCAACACCAATCCAACCGGCTTGTTCGGCACGACGCCAGGCATGCTGCCGCTGCACCACGGCAATCGTTGGAACTTCTCCGGTGGCCTGGTCGCGACGATGGACCTCACGTCGCAAGAACCAAACCTGCAGGGAGTGCAGGTCTTCAAGTTCACGATCGCCTCGGCAAGCCAGGATCTCGGCTTCTACTTGCGTCGGGTGGACTCGCCACCATTCGTCTACGGCTCGACGGAGACGATCGGCGAGTTCTCGACCAACGGTGGCGCGGACTACCAGCAGCTGCACGACCTCAGCATGTTCCTGCCCGCCGAGGTCACGCTCGGCCAGCGATTGATCGCTGTGCTGCCGGCGCTCGTCCACGAACCCTACGCCGCAACCGGCGCGTCGTCGGTCAGCACCGAAGCGCTTCAAGTCATGCCGACTGGGGCGGAACCTGTCGTCACTGGCGTCGGCCGCTTCCAGGATCTGGTCCGCATTCGCTGGGAGATGCAGTCGCTGTCGACGAACGGCTCCGAGCGCGCTGCCGCGATCGAGATGACCTTTGCGCGCGGCGTCGGACCAATCGCGATCACGGCCTTCGGCCAGAGCGGCGTGCTCACGAGTGGAACGGTCAACAACGCACCGATCGTCGGCCAATGAGTTGCGGAATGCCGTTTCGCGGATCGCGAAGGCTCCTTGTTGGCTTCACCGCATCTGCATAACCGCGAGCCATGCTCCTCTGCGTCACTGCAAGCGAACCAGTTCGAAATCCAATCCAACACCCTTCCAACGCACTTCCACTGCTACCCATGATCAAGTCCATTCTCCAAGCTACCTGCGCCGCCGTCGCCTTCGTTTCTGTGGCGAACGCTCAGGTCGTGGTCAACTCGAACATCTCGACCTCGACGACCTGGTCCTCCAGCGCCGTCTACGACATCCAGACGCAGGTTTACGTCCTGCCGGGCGCGACGCTCACGATTGAGCCGGGCACCGTGATCGCGTGCTCCTCGCAAGGCAGCCTCGCGGTCTGCCGCGGCGCGCAGATCTTCGTCCAAGGCACGCAATACAAGCCGGTGATCTTCACTTCGGCCGCTGACCGGGCGACGTGGACTGGCGGCAACCCGAAGACCGGCACGTGGCGCCAGACCGCCAACGAGTGGGGCAACCTGACTCTCATGGGCTCGGCCTACATCTCCGAGAACGCCACCGTCGGCAACACGGCGACGCCGAACGCCGCCAACTACGCGGTCATGGAAGGTCTCGTTCCTCCGGCCGGCAGCGGCTACGCGGACTACGGCGGCGGCAATGACGACGACGACAGCGGCTCCGTGCGCTACGCGTCGATTCGCTACGCCGGCAAGGTGATCGGTCTCAACAACGAGCTCAACGGCCTTTCCCTCGGCGGCAGTGGGCGCGGCACCGACATCGACCACGTCGAGATCATGAACAACGTCGACGACGGCGTCGAAGTGTGGGGCGGCACGGTCAACCTCAAGTACATGAGCATCTGGAACATCGGCGACGACTCCTTCGACGTCGACCAGGGCTGGCGCGGCAAGGCCCAGTTCGGCTTGATCGTGCAGGGCTTCAGCCTGAGCGCGGCTCAGGGCTCGGGCGTCGGTGACAACAGCATCGAGATCGACGGTGCCGAGCAGAGCGACTACCAACCCGTCACCACGACGACGCTGCAGAACTGGACCGTGATCGGCCAGCCCTACGGCGCGACGTCCGGCGACCACGCAACTGCCTGGCGTGACGGCGCGCGCGCACAGTTCCGCAACTGCATCTTCATGGACGCCGGTGATCGCGTCGTGAGCAACGACAACGTCGACGGCGACGGCGGCGCGGGCTACGGCTTCAACGGCACGCTGTCGTGGGCCGCACTGTGGACGACGCCCTACACGACCACGTCCCCGGTCAACGCGCCGGCGAACCCCGCCGCGTTCTACACCGCCCAGTCATCGGGCAACTTGGTCGAGATCAAGGACAGCATCTTCTACAACAACAACTCCGCCGCGGCCTACACCGAGGCCAACGCGCGTGGCGTGTTCGGCGCAGGCAACTGCAACGTGCTGGCGCTTGCGTCGCCGATCACGAGCATCACGCGCGCGCCGTTGACCACCGGCCTCGGTGGCACGCTGCAGATGGCTCGCGTGATCGGGCTCGATCCGGCGCCTGCCAATGACGCGCTCACGAGCTGCGCTTGGTCCTCGGGCGATTCGTTCTTCACCGCTGCGAACTACCGCGGTGCATTCGCGCCGGGCGCTGCCAGCTGGCTTGCCGGCTGGACCGCCTCGGAGGCTTTCGGCATGACGCCGACCAACGGCTGGCACGACATGGGATTTGGCAGCAACGCTGGCGTCAGCGGTGCTCCGGTCCTGTCCGCCACGGGCTCGCACCTCGCGCTGGCGCCGCTCAACTGGACGCTGAGCGTCTCGAAGGCGCCGTCCTTCACGCTGTCGATCCTCGCGGTCAACGGCGGCACGATTTCGAGTGGCGGTCGACTCGACGTTCCGTTCGCGGGCGGCACGCTGATCCCGGACTTCAGCGGCCTGATCACCTTCGCAGCCTTCACCGATGCCACGGGCAGCGGCTCGTGGGGCATCAGCGTCCCGGCGGGTTTCCCGGCGGGCTACGCCTTCTACTTCCAGGCCGCGAACTTCGATGCGGCCGGCCCGGCGACGGTGTTTGGCAACCTCACGTTGTCGAACGCGGTCTCGGTGTCGATCGACTGATGAACCGAGCTGCATGACTCGGCGCGAGCGGGGCGAGCGCCTTCTGGCGACCGCCCCGCTCCGTTTTCCCGCTGCCTGCTACGCCATGAACCGAACCATCCACAATCTGATCTCCCTGGCAGCGATGGCGCTGTCGTTGTGCGCGCAGACTCTCGCACAGCAAACTCAGCAGCACGCGACGTCCACGGAGCCTGCGAAGGTCGCGTTGCTCGAACTCGCAGCTGCTGCCTTCGAACGCATGCCGATGGATCCGCACGGCAAGAACCGGGGCCGCGGCCAGATGGAGGTTGTTGATGCGTGCTTCGAAGCCGGGCTCTTGGATCTCGGGCTTCGCATCGGCGATTCGATCCTCGATTGGCGTCGTGGGCTTGCGCATGCGCGCTACGCGCTCGCGTGTGAGCAGCAGGGAGTCACCTGCGACATCGAAAGGCATCTCGAAATCGCGCGCCGCGAAGTCGACGCGCTGCGCGCCAGCGACAACGAGCAAGCATGGCGCGCGGAGCGCATTCTGGCCGCAGTCGCGCGCGTTCGTCTTGCGAGGGGCGAGACGGCGAAGTTCGCCGACGTGAGTCAGCACGTCACCGCGGCCGAGGGCTCCGGCATCCAGGCGGACGCCGCGATGCGGATGCCCGCAGAGGCCTTCGACCGCTGGTTGGAGCAGGCGGACGCCGTTCTCGGTTCACAGGCCTTCGACCCGATTCAAGCGACCTTGCAGTCGTGCGCGGAGCTCTATGGCCGCTTCTATGCGGACGCCGACAAGCGCGCGCAGTTGGAGCGGCGCGTGGTGTCTGGCTACGACAAGCTGCCATTGCAGGTGCGACTGAAGCTCCTCGTCGCCATCGGTCGCGCGGCCGCCGAGGCTGGCGATGCAGCGAAGACCCTGGAGATCTGCGGCCACGCGGATCGCGTGCTCGCCAAGGCAAACTGGCGCCCGGAGGACCGCGTGTCCGCTCTTGCTGACGTCGCCGTGCTGTTCTGGCGCGGCGGTGACGCGAGGCGCGCCAAGGAACAGATCGACGCCGCGGCGGTTCTCTATGCGGAGCACTGCTCTTCGATCCTCGACATCTACCGCTCTGCGCCACTGCGTGCGCTCGCGGAGGCTGCTGCCGCGACTTCGGATCCTTCACGCGCGATGGAGTTCTGGCGCCGCGCCGTCGAAGCTGGCGTCGCGAATCCAAACTCGCGGCCTCGCGCCGATGACTTCGCGGCGACGTGCGTCTCGTTCGTGCGGGCCAAGGTTGCGCCCGATGCGACGCTCTGGGAGCGCTTGCAGGAAATCGCGAGAGGGCTCGGCTCGCCCTGGTGACCGGAGCGACGCGCGCTTTCTGTGCGCGATCTTCACTTCTCGCGCACTGGCTTCTCGCGATAACCACGCTCGCTTCACGCAGTCCTCATTTAGCTACCTAGTTTGGTTGGCCTGTCGTGAAGAACAGGCCCTACATCCTCGGGCTCGCCGCAATCGCGTCGCCCGCCGTCCTCTGCGCCCAGCAGCCGGGGTCGATTCGCGGAGTCGTGACAGACAAGGATTTCGGCGGACCAGTGTTCGATGCCGCCGTCAGTGTGCTCGGGCACAAGGCGACGGCGAAGACTGCCGAGCAGGGCAATTTCCTGCTGAAGGACCTGCCGCCTGGGTCCTACACGCTGATCGTCGCCAAGGACGGCTATGTGCGTCAGGTGCGACCCAATGTGACGGTTGCGCCAGGCCAACTCGTCGAGGTCGACGTCGGGCTCGCTGGCGACTTCACAGATCTCGAAGAATACGTCGTTCAGGACATCCTCGCGGTCGGCGGCGGCAGCGAGGACGCGCAACTCCAGCTGCGCTTCGAGAGTCCGTCGCTGATGGATTCGATCAGCGCGGACCTGATCAATCGCGCCGGCGCCAGCAACGCGGCCGACTCGCTGCGCCTCGTTGCGGGCGCCTCGCTGCAAGACGGCAAGTCGGCTGTCATCCGCGGCCTCCCAGATCGCTACGTCAGCTCGCAGATCAATGGCGTTCGACTTCCTTCCGCTGACGAAGACAAGCGCGCCGTCGAACTCGATCAGTTTCCAGCCGCGGTGATCGAGAGTGTGCAGGTCACGAAGACCTTCACGCCCGACCAACAGGGCGATGCGTCGGGTGGCGCAGTCGATGTGCGTCTCAAGGGCGTCCCCGACGAACCGCTGTTCTTCCAGTGGCGAACGCAGGTCACCAACAACTCGCAGGTCACCGGCATCAACAGCTTCCTCGGCTACGAGGGTGGCGGCGTGCACTTCTGGGGTGACGACGGCGGCGATCGCGACGTCCAAAGCGACAACATCGGCGGCAACTGGGACGGCGCGGTTGGTGTGCGGCGCGAGGCGGCGCCGGTCGACTTCAAGTGGTCGACTGCTTTTGGCGGCAAGACAGAGATCGCGAACGGCGTTCGCGTCGGCGGCTTCGTCAGCGCGTTCTACGAGCACAAGAGCAGCCACTTCAGTGGTGGTCGCGACGACTCCTACTGGGTCGACGTGCCTGGTGACCCGATGACGCCGGCGACGAGCCAGGGCGCAGTGTCGCAAGGCAACTTTCAGACGCGCCTCTACGACGTCACGCGCAGCACGCAATACGTGCAAGTCGGGACGCTCGCCACGGCCGGCATCGAGACCAAGAACCACTCGGTGTCGTTTGCTTGGCTCAACTCGTTGACCTCCGAGGACTCCTCGACGCTGGCTGAAGACACTCGCGGCAAGCAGTTCTTCTTCCCTGGCTACGATCCGAACAACTCGACGACGCCAGGTCACGCCGAGGCCGATTCGGCCCCCTACCTCCGGCTCGAGACGCTGCAATACACCGAGCGCTCGACGGACACTCTGCAACTCGCGGGCAAGCACGTTTTCGAGTTGCAAGGCGGCTCGATGAAGTCGCCGGTGCTCGACTGGACTGCGTCGCGCAGCACGGCAAACAAGAACCAGCCTGACAAGCGAGTGTTCGGCTCCAAGTGGGAAGCCACCAACGGCGGCATCTGGACGCCCTTCAAGCCCGCCGCCAACTTCACGGTCGGCAACCTGCAGCGCGTCTGGAAGAACGTGCAGGAGGACAGCGCGCAGTATGCGAGCAACCTCAAGTTGCCGTTCGAGCAGTGGTCGGACATCGAAGGCTACTTGAAGTTCGGCTGGTTCCAGGACGACGTGAAGCGCACGTTCGACCAGGACACGTTCAGCAACTTCAACGACAACTCCTCATTCTCGGCTCCGTTCGATCAGTACTGGAGCGCGTCGTTTCCGTTCGAGGATCACCCGGTCACTGCGGCGGACATCGACGTCGATTACGTCGGACGGCAGCAGGTCGATGCCTTCTACGGCATGCTCGACCTGCCGCTGTTTGCCGGACTCAACCTCATCGGCGGCGCGCGCGCAGAGTCGATGCGCATCTCGACGGTCAACGATGCCGAGGCCGCCGCGGTGTGGTTCCCGCCGGGGACGTCCGCGCCGGCGCCGCTCGGGCCGGGCGAGGCGGACGTCGACTACAACCGCGACTATGTGCTGCCGGCAGCGGCGCTGGTCTACGACGTCGGGCACGACGTGACGCTGCGATCCGCATACAGCCAGACGGTCGCGCGGCAGACCTTCAAAGAACTGACCCCTGTGCTGCAGCAGGAGTATCTGGGCGGCCCGGTGTTCCTCGGCAATCCGGACCTCGAGATGAGCGAGCTGGACAACTACGACCTGCGCGCCGACTGGACGCCTTACGAAGGCGGCATGTTCTCGGTCTCCTGGTTCCGCAAGGACATCAAGAACCCGATCGAATACGTGCAGGGCGCCAACTCGATCCTCAACTTCACGACGGCGGCGAACTACCCAGAAGGCTCGCTGCAAGGCTGGGAGCTCGAGACGCGACACGACCTCGGGCACTTCTGGAAGCCGCTCGACGGCCTCGCTGTCGGCGCCAATGCGACATGGATCGATTCGGTCGTGAAGCTGTCTGACTTCGATCGTCAGCAGTTCAGTCTGCCGGAGATCAACGCGCCGATGAGCGAGCGCGACATGACGAACGCGCCTGAGTCGCTGCTCAATGCATACCTGACTTGGGAGTCCAAGGAGAGCGGCACGCGCGTTGGCCTGTTCTACACACTCTCGGGCGACACGCTGGTTGCCGGCGCCGGACAAGCCGCGGGCAACTATGTGCCCAACGTCTACCAGACCTCTTTCGACAGCCTCAACCTCAGCTTCGTGCAGCAGCTGTCGGAGTGGTGCGAGTTCACTTTCCAGGCCAAGAACCTGACCAACCCTGACATCGAGCAGGTCTATCGCTCGCCCTACATCGGTGGCGACGTCGAGCGTCTCTCCTTTTCGCGCGGTGTCGACTGTTCGGTCGGCTTCGGCGGTCGCGTGAAGTTCTGACCGCAGCGCACAACGACCCAGCAAGAACAACCATGAACGCCAACACGACCAAGAACCCGCAACCCGGCCAGCGCACGTCGCGAGCCACCTGCGTCGGCGCGATCGCTGCGCTGACGGTCCTCGCTGCGCTGCCTGCCCAGGAGCAGGACGTCGCGAAGCCTGCTGCTCCAGTGGCGCCTTCGGCTCCCGTTGCGCAGCAATCGCAAGCTGAAGGCGCCATCGCCGCCGACACGACGCGCGCCGCGCTGGAGCGCTGGGTCGACGCGCGCAAGCAGGCGAGCAAGGCGAAGAGTGACTGGCGAGTCGAGCAGGAGGCGCTGCAGGAGCGCATCGACATCGTGCGTCGCCAGATCTCGTCGCTCAAAGATCGCATCGTCGAGACCGAGAGGAGCATTGGCGCTGCGGATCAGCAGAAGACCCAGCTGCAAGCCGATGGCGCGAAGATCGCCGCCACGACGGGCCAGCTCGAGGCGGGAGTGGCATCGCTCGAGGAGCAGGTTCGCGCCTTGCTCATCCGCCTGCCGGAGCCGATCCGCCAGAAGGTCGCGCCGCTGAGTCAGCAGTTCGCCAAGAAGCCGGACGGCGCGCAGCAGAAGCAGATCTCGGTGGGCGCTCGCTTTGGCAATGTCCTGGGCGTGCTCAACCTCGTGCAAAAGTGGAACACCGAAGTGTCGGTGACCAGCGAAGTGCGCGCATTGCCGGACGGAACGACCGCCGAAGTTGCGTGCATCTACTTCGGCCTCGGCCAGGCCTTCTACGTGTCGCCAAAGGGCGATGCCGCCGGCATCGGCACCGCCGGCCCAGAAGGTTGGACGTGGACGCCGCGCAACGACGCGAAAGCGGCGATCCAGGCCGCGATCGATGTCTACCAGAGCAAGGTCATGGCGACCTTCGTCGCCCTTCCCTTCCAGATCCAATGAGCAGCAAAGGAACGACCATGACGACTCTCCGCACGATTGCCGCCGCGTTGCTGCTCGGGATCGCCCCCGCGATTGGGCAGCAGGACTCGCAACAGGACACCTATCAAAAGGCCAGCCAAGACCTGCAGAAGCAACTCGCGGAGGCGCTCGTTGAACTCGACGCGACGATGAAGCGAGTGGCCGAGGAGAAGGTGCCGCTCGCGCGCCAGCTTCGCGAGCTCGAGTCCGAGCTCGCAACGGTTCGTGCGGCGGCTGCCGACAAGTCTCGCCAACTCGATGCGAGTTCGCAGGCGCTCGGCAACCTGACTGCCGACATCAAGCGCGGCAAGGACGAGGTTGCCTACCTGTCGAACCTGTTCGGCGAGTATGTGCGCAACTTCGAGTCGTCGCTGCACATCGCGGAGGTCCAGGCCTTCTCCAAGGAGCTCTCCGACGCAAAGCTCGCGGCAGACAACGACGCGCTCGACCAAGGCGCTGTCTTCGCTGCGCAGAACGCGGTGGTGCAACGGTCGGTCCAACGCCTTTCCGACTCGCTCGGCGGTTCGATCTACGATGGCCGTGCGGTCGCGCCAAGCGGAACGCTGGTGAACGGATCCTTTGCGCTCGTCGGCCCGTTCGCGGCCTTTCGGAGCAAGGACGGCGCGGTGGTGGGCACGGTCGCGCAGAAGCTCGGTTCGCTCGAACCCTCGGTGACGGAGTATCCGAATCCCGAAGTCGCGAAGGTCGCGTCCGCGTTCGTTGCGAGCAAGTCCGGCGATCTGCCGATCGATCCGACGCTCGGCACCGCGCACAAGGTCGCGGAAACCGAAGAGACGCTCGTGGAGCACTTCCTGAAGGGCGGCCCGGTGATGTGGCCGATCCTCGCCGTCGGCGTGGCAGCTCTGCTCGTCACGCTGATCAAGTGGATTTCGCTGAGCTTGATAAGCCGTCCAAGCCGTCGCCAGGTGAAGGCGCTGCTGGACGCCGTGCGGGAGAAGGACCTCGCCGCTGCTCAATCGGTCGCCAAGGAGATGAAGGGCCCGCTCGGCGAAATGCTCGGAGCCGGCGTCGCGAATCTGCAGGAGTCGAGCGAGTTGCTGGAAGAGGTGCTGTTCGAACGCATCCTCGCGGCGAAGGTCCGCATCCAGAGTCTGCTGCCGTTCCTCGCGGTCTCGGCATCGTCTGCGCCACTGCTCGGCTTGCTCGGCACGGTCACGGGCATCATCCAGACCTTCAATCAAATCACGATCTACGGCAGCGGCGACGTCAAGTCGCTGTCGGGCGGCATCTCCGAAGCGTTGATCACGACCGAATACGGGTTGATCGTCGCAATCCCTTCGCTGTTGCTGCACTCGTTCCTTTCGCGCAAGGCGCGAGGAATCGTCAGTGAGATGGAGACGCTCGCAGTCCAGTTCACGAACGTGGTCGGCATCAGCGGCGGCGGCCGCGGGGGTGCAACCACTGCGGCAGAAGCCGCGCCTGTTGCGGACGCGGCCGAGATGCGGGCGCAGATCCGCAGCGTGATCGGCGAAATCCTTGGGCCGGCCCTCGACGAGGACGGGGCTCGCGGTCGCGCCTGAACCACGACGACGAACTGGATCGCATGCGATGGAATTCCTTCCCGAACCCCTGCTGAGACTCTGGTCCGAAGCGCTGGTGATCTGGATCGCCGGTGGCTGGGCCATGTGGCCGATCGCCTTTACGGCGTTCGTGCTATTCGGTCTCGGGACCAGCGTCGCCCTTGGGCTTTCCGGCAAGGGTTTCGCGGTCACGCCGGAGTCGACATGGCGTCGATGGATCGACCATCCGCGCGATCGTCACGGACCGATTGGCAAACTGCTCGATGCGGTCGTCGGCCGCGGCCTGCCAACGGACCAGGAAATCGCCAAGGCCTTCGTGCAGGTCCGGATCGACGAGACCAATCCGTTCGAGCTCGATCTCAAGGTGATGAAGGTGGCGGTCAGCGCCGCCCCGCTGTTTGGCCTGCTCGGGACGGTGACTGGCATGCTGACGACATTTGGTGCGCTCGCAACCGGCAGTGGCGGCGACCAGACGATGGGCATGATTGCGGCAGGCATTTCGGAAGCGCTCATCACGACGGAGACGGGCTTGGTCATTGCCCTGCCTGGCGTCTTCTTCCAATACATGATGAGCCGCCGCCTGCAGAAGTACAAGGCATTCCTCGCGCACCTCGAGACGGTGTGCACGCAAGCCGTGCATCGCCGCCTCCGCCTGCGATTCGACGAGGCGCAGCGCCAACAGGCAAAGCGCCGCGTCCTCGACCTCCTGCGCGAACAGCTCGGCCACGGCCGCGAAGGTCGCGCTCCAGCGCACAGCAACAAGGCATAGCCATGGGACGATTCCGCGAAGCCATGAATGACGACGACGGCGAGGGCGCAGGCATCGACCTGTCGCCCCTCATCGACTGCGTCTTCATGCTGCTCATCTTCTTCATCGTCACCACGACGTTCGTCGAGGAGACCGGCGTC